>NZ_JBHXLC010000064.1:0-1211 GCF_042721555.1 Gottfriedia sp. NPDC058432 | reverse complement strand
GTTGGGCAACATTGAATTTAAGGGGTGTTTTTTATGGCAAAAAAAGGGCAAACGTTTCAAAAATATACATTAGAAATTAAGAGTGAAGCAATTCGATTAAGGGAACAAGGCTATTCATCTCAACAAGTAGCTGACAGATTAAATATTATAAGCAAGGACACAGTTAAGACTTGGTGGAGGAAATACCAAAGAGATGGTCATGCATTTCATCTTGATAATCGAGGTCACAAAAAAGAATACACAGATCAAGAACGATACATTAAAAGATTAGAATTAGAGAATGCCGTTCTAAAAAAGTTTCAGGAAATCTTGGTGAAGGAGGGAAAAAGTTAAAGTACCATGTAGTAGATAGCTTAAGAAATCAGTTCAAGGTAGAGGATTTATGTAAATTTTTAGGTGTGTCTCAAAGTGGATATTATAAGTACAAAAAGTCCATTAAGGAGAATAAAGATAAAGATCTAAAAGAGTTAATTCTAAGATTATATGAGGGTTCAGATAAACAATGGGGATATCGATATATACACATGGAACTCGTTGAAGAATACCAATTGAAAATTAATCATAAACGAGTATACAGACTATGTAAGGAGCTTGGGATTCAATCAATCATTAGGAAAAAGAGAAAATATCCTAACTATAATAACTATCGATTAAAAGAGCCAGAAAACATAGCTCCTAACCGATTAAATAGAGATTTTACAGCTATTAAACCAAATCAAAAGTGGGTTACAGACATAACTACCTTCCAAGTAGGAGAAGAAAAATTACACTTATCAGCGATATTAGATGTATTTAACAATGAAATCATTGCCTATGAAATGAGTAAAAATACACCGACTCTATTCGTTATAAAGACGGTATATCAAGCAATTCAAAAAGAAAAGGATGTGCAAAATGTTATTCTCCATAGCGACAGGGGAACACAATACACATCCAAACTATACCAAGATACACTGGAAGCTTACGGAATTAAGTCCAGTATGTCTCGACCAGGCAATCCTTATGATAATGCCTGTATAGAGAGCTTCTTTTCTCATTTGAAAACAGAAGCTTTCTATCCCTATTCTGTACAAAATAGAGAGGTTTTAGAAGCAATAATTCATAAATACATCTATAAATATAACAATCAGAGAAGACAACGAAGATTAAATAGACTATCTCCAGTCAGTTTTAGACATCAACAACTAGCTTCTTAAGCACGGAAAAACTAG
>NZ_JBHXLC010000063.1:0-1218 GCF_042721555.1 Gottfriedia sp. NPDC058432 | reverse complement strand
TGGAATGTCAACACTTAACTAGACAACTTTCTTAAGGTGTACAAGTTTGAATTCAATTGGACTTAAATAACCAAGCGTCGCGTGAATGCGAATATGATTAAACCAATGAACGTAGTCATCTAATTCTCTTGTTAAATCTTCTAGATTCTCATAATGCTTGCCTTTAAGAAACTCTGTTTTAATGATTTTAAAGGTAGCTTCTGCGACTGCATTATCATATGGGCATCCCTTCATACTTAACGATCGTTGGATGTTAAATGTGGCTAACGCATCATCGATAATCTTGTTCTTAAATTCTTTCCCTCGATCTGTATGGAAGAGTTGTATCTTGCGAAGATCAACTTTAATTGATGCTAATGCTCGATAAACTAATAATGCATCTTTATTTGGACCCGTACTATAACCAATGATTTCTCGATTAAAAAGATCCACAAATACACATATGTAATGCCATTTTTTATTGACTCTCACATATGTTAAATCACTTACAACTGCTGATAATTCTTCAGTCTGTGTAAACTCACGATTTAATTCATTCCTCTGCTCAGATTCATTCGTTCCATTTGTATGTGGTTTAAACTGAGCGACTGCGTATTTGGAAACTAGACCCTGTTCTTTCATGATTCGACCAATGCGGCGTCTAGACACAATCTTACCAAGCTTCTTTAACTCGTGTTTAATCTTACGGGTTCCGTAGTTTTGGCGACTGTCATGAAAAATCTTAATGATATGAGACGTAATTTCATCTTCTGCTTGTCGTTCTTTTGCCTCATAATAATAGGTGCTTCTTGATAGTTGGAGGACATTGCACATTGCTGATATCGAGTATTTGTGCTGGTTATTCTTAATCACATTTACTTTCGTCCTATTATCAGCGCTGCTTGCTTTAAAATATCATTCTCCATTTCTAGTTGCTTGTTTCTTTTTCGAAGTTCGATCAGTTCCTTTTGTTCATCCGTTAGATTGTCTTTTTCCTTGAAAGATCCAGAGTTCTGATTTTGACCCACCCACCTATCTAAAGTAGAAGGAGTAAGGTCATACTCACGAATAATATCTTTTCTAGGTTTACCATTTTGAGATAATTGCACGATCTGTTGTTTAAATTCTTCAGTAAATGTTCTTCTAACTCTTTTAGTCATAGTAGATTCTCCCCGAATAATTAATAGCTTTAGTCTACTTGACCTTAAATTAATTGTCTAACTCAGTGTAGCCGATTCA
>NZ_JBHXLC010000062.1:0-1508 GCF_042721555.1 Gottfriedia sp. NPDC058432 | reverse complement strand
TTAGTAAACAGTCGCTTCTCGCTGGTCTCTGCGGCCACCCCCAGCTCATGGAGTAAATCCAATCACCGGTGATGGCCCCCCTTCTCCCGAAGTTACGGGGGCATTTTGCCGAGTTCCTTAACCATAGTTCACCCGAACGCCTCGGTATTCTCTACCTGACCACCTGAGTCGGTTTAGGGTACGGGCCGCCATGAAACTCGCTAGAGGCTTTTCTCGACAGCATAGGATCATCCACTTCACCACAATCGGCTCGGCATCAGGTCTCAGCCTCAATGTGTGACGGATTTGCCTATCACACGGCCTACACCCTTACCCCGGGACAACCACCGCCCGGGCTGGACTACCTTCCTGCGTCACCCCATCGCTCACCTACTACCACCTTGGGTCGTCGGCTCCACCACTTTCCTTTCCCCGAAGGGTCCGGAACGGCTTCACGGCCTTAGCATTAGAGGATTCGATATTGGGCGTTTCAAAGCGGGTACCGGAATATCAACCGGTTGTCCATCGACTACGCCTGTCGGCCTCGCCTTAGGTCCCGACTTACCCTGGGCAGATCAGCTTGACCCAGGAACCCTTAGTCAATCGGCGCACACGTTTCTCACGTGTGTATCGCTACTCATGCCTGCATTCTCACTCGTGAACCGTCCACAACTCGCTTCCGCGGCTGCTTCACCCGGCACACGACGCTCCCCTACCCATCCGTACTCCCGTTGGGGATACATGTATGAATGACACGACTTCGGCGGTACGCTTGAGCCCCGCTACATTGTCGGCGCGGAATCACTTGACCAGTGAGCTATTACGCACTCTTTCAAGGGTGGCTGCTTCTAAGCCAACCTCCTGGTTGTCTCTGCGACTCCACATCCTTTCCCACTTAGCGTACGCTTAGGGGCCTTAGTCGATGCTCTGGGCTGTTTCCCTCTCGACCATGGAGCTTATCCCCCACAGTCTCACTGCCGCGCTCTCACTTACCGGCATTCGGAGTTTGGCTAAGGTCAGTAACCCGGTAGGGCCCATCGCCTATCCAGTGCTCTACCTCCGGCAAGAAACACACGACGCTGCACCTAAATGCATTTCGGGGAGAACCAGCTATCACGGAGTTTGATTGGCCTTTCACCCCTAACCACAGGTCATCCCCCAGGTTTTCAACCCTGGTGGGTTCGGTCCTCCACGAAGTCTTACCTCCGCTTCAACCTGCCCATGGCTAGATCACTCCGCTTCGGGTCTTGAGCGTGCTACTGAAACGCCCTATTCGGACTCGCTTTCGCTACGGCTTCCCCACACGGGTTAACCTCGCAACACACCGCAAACTCGCAGGCTCATTCTTCAAAAGGCACGCAGTCACGACCGCAGCTCCGAAGAACCACGGCGACGCTCCCACGGCTTGTAGGCACACGGTTTCAGGTACTATTTCACTCCGCTCCCGCGGTACTTTTCACCATTCCCTCACGGTACTATCCGCTATCGGTCACCAGGGAATATTTAGGCTTAGCGGGTGGTCCCGCCAG
>NZ_JBHXLC010000061.1:0-1548 GCF_042721555.1 Gottfriedia sp. NPDC058432 | reverse complement strand
ATATTCGCATTCACGCGACGCTTGGTTATTTAAGTCCAATTGAATTCAAACTTGTACACCTTAAGAAAGTTGTCTAGTTAAGTGTTGACATTCCATACATGAATAAAGAGGAAATTAAATATTTCGTTTTATACATTACATAACAACATAACATCCCAAATAATGAAAACAGCCTAAATTAAAAAATCCCCTAAATGATAGATGATTTAATTTAGTGATAAAATCATCTAACATCAGGGGTATTTAAAATAAAGAGGAAGTATTGAAAATCAATGTTAATGAAGAGACATTTTAAGAAATTAATATATTCTTAATTAAGAACATAAAAGTAATAAAAAAGTAATTTACTTCATTTTAATAAACTTGCGCCCAAACCCTACCAGTGGAATAACTTTTATATACATTCGTAGAGTAACTAAAATTGTATGTTGTTGTCCAAACCGCATTAACACCTGTAGTTCCACCGTGTGTCATTGTACCACCGTTATAGAATGTTCCGTTGATTAAGTAATAATATCCAGTTGTTTGTACTTCAGTTACAACATCTCCTTGGAACGTTTTACCTCCAGTTGCTTCAATACCTACATACCAAGGTTTTTTAGTTTTATCGATATATCGGGGATTGCCACTCATTGGGTAGAAATAAGCAAGTAACCAAGGTTTGTATGTAGAGGAAACATTCAACTGAACGTGACCAGCAATGATGTTGTCTGGTGCTGAAGCTGATATAGACATGAACTTTAATTGTGGTTGAGAATCATATACCTGTTCTACTGACTGTCCAATTAATTGAGCAACTTCTTGAACAGCTTGTTCGACAGTGATTAGTCGATAATGGGAATCTTTTGTTGTTCCCTGAAACACAAAGTTAGTTAGTTGATTTGCATTTTTTTTAGTCTCACCCTTTAATGACATAGCGCTTGTTGAAGTTGGTGAAGTAAACATAGTAGCTACTGTTGCTAATGATGCAATACCTGTAATTACTTTTGATAATTTTTTGTTCAAACTCATCTCTCCCTTCGTTTGGTTTGATTTTCCATATTAAACCAATTCAAATATGATATAATTGCTTTACTACTACTTTATTCTATATAAATAGGAGGTTGGCTAGTGAGTCCATTTGCATATTTGCATGATAGGTATATGATTTTTCCAGAAGGACAGGAATTCATTGTATTAATTCCATTTATTGCAGCTATCTTATTTTCAATTGCTCTTTATTATTTTACTAAGAATAAGTGGGGAAGTATTTTGGTTTCACCGCTTGTAACTGTTGTATTATCAGCATTTGCTCTTAAATACGTTATTCATTTATACTTTATTATCCTATCATTTGTAATTACTTGGATTTTTGTCAACATGGCAGAAAAAAATAAATAAAAGTAGTATGTAAGTAACAAGGGTTCTCGATTGAGGACTTATAGAGAGAGGCTAACGCCCTCTCCTTTTTTGATATTCGCGTGCCCAGCAAGCCGTTAATTGCTAACTGGTGAAAGTCCAGTCTAGGTAAGAACCAAGTCGCCTAGTAGCTAACAGGCAATTTGTGGA
>NZ_JBHXLC010000060.1:0-1691 GCF_042721555.1 Gottfriedia sp. NPDC058432 | reverse complement strand
GCCGAGGCCACTGAAAAAGTCCTTGTGGTTTAAAAAAGTGAAGGCTTTCTCGATTCATCGAGGAAGCCTTCACTTTTTTCTTGTATAATTATTGTATCAAGTAATGGTGGTGTCTCGAATGATCTCAAATCAAGAATCTTTTACTCTTAGCCCTTTCATGGCGTTATACGATTTAATTGTTCCGAAAGATAATATGCTTCGTCAAATAAATGAATTAGTTGACTTTACATTTGTATTAGAAGAATTAAAGAATAAATATTGCCTTGATAACGGCCGAAATGCAGTGCCGCCTATTCGTATGTTCAAATATTTGTTACTAAAATCGATCTTTGATTTATCAGATGTAGATGTTGTTGAACGTTCAAAATATGATATGTCTTTTAAATATTTTCTTGATATGGCTCCAGAAGAATCAGTGATCAATTCAAGTTCTTTAACGAAATTTCGTAAACTCCGTTTAAAAGATGTTGGATTATTAGACATGTTGATCCAAAAAACAGTTGATATCGCACTAGAAAAAGAACTAATTAAAAGTACTTCAATAATAGTTGACGCAACTCATACAAGATCGCGATTTAATAATAAATCACCAAAAGAATTTTTAATGGAGAAATCTAAACTCCTTCGAAAATCTGTCTATCAAATTAATGAGGGAATGAAAGAAAAATTCCCTCCGAAGCCAACAACTGATGATGTAGTTGAAGAACTTGCCTATTGTGAAAAAGTCATTCAAGCTGTGGAAAAAGAAGAAGCGATTCGTGAATATCCAAAAGTAAAAGAAAAACTAAACTATTTAAAAGAAATCGTTGAAGATTACCATGACAATCTAAATTTCTCAAATGATCCTGACGCACGAACTGGGCATAAAACTGTTGATACCTCTTTTTTTGGATATAAATCACATTTAGCGATGAATGAAGAACGAATCATTACAGCTGCAGTCATTTCAACAGGTGAAAATACTGATGGAAAATATCTAAAAACATTGATTGAAAAAAGTCTTGAAACGGGAATGAAAATTGATACAGTCATTGGTGATACAGCTTATTCAGAGATTGATAATCTTCAATATGCAAATGAAAATGAATTACAATTAGTTTCGAAATTAAACCCCACGATTACACATGGAACACGTAAAAAAGAAGATGAATTTCAATACAATAAGGATGCGGGTATGTACGTTTGTAAGGCAGGTCATATGGCAATTCGAAAAAGAAGACAAGAAAGAAAAAATCAGAAAAAAAATCCGCGTGATATGTATTACTTTGATATTAAAAAGTGTAAAAAGTGTCCCTTTAAAGATGGATGTTATAAAGAAGGTGCCAAAAGTAAATCGTATAGTGTAACTATTAAATCAACTGAACACAAAGAACATATATACTTTCAAGAAAGCGAATATTTCAAAAAGAAATCGAAAGAACGCTATAAAATTGAAGCAAAAAATAGTGAATTAAAACACAGACACGGGTACAATGTAGCAAATTCCTCGGGTCTATTAGGTATGGAAATGCAAGGGGCAATGGCCATATTCGCAGTTAATTTAAAACGAATACTGACCTTAATGAAGGAAGAAAAATAAAAATGTATAAAGGAAAAGGCGATTTTCCGTTCAATTTGAACGGAAAATCGCCTTTTTTATTTCACATATTGATTACAGTAAATAAAATTGACTGTTTTTCAGTGGCCTCGGC
>NZ_JBHXLC010000059.1:0-1707 GCF_042721555.1 Gottfriedia sp. NPDC058432 | reverse complement strand
TGGCAGTTTAGTCATAATGAACGAAACGGCTCCATTTTGCTTAACGTAGGTTGCAGTTGGCAATAATGGGAGTGATTAAAAAGCCTACCCAAGCCAAATGTAGAGCTACAAACAAAAGGAGCCGTGTATTATGAAGGATGGTCAAAAATTTATTGGTTTAGACGTTTCAAAAGATATTATTGCTGTTGGGATTGCTGATGAAGGTAGAGGTGCACCAAGATTTCATGGGAATATCCAAAATACTCCAGAAGCTATTCGAAAACTTTTTAAGAAGTTAGGTGATCCAGAGAAATTACTAGTTTGTTATGAAGCTGGTTCATGTGGATATAGTATTTACCGTCAACTTTTTTCGATGGATATTGAATGTATTGTAGTTGCACCAACACTAATTCCTAAACGTACTGGGGATCGAGTAAAAACGGATCGTCGCGATTCATTACGATTAGCTCAGCTTTTACGAGCTGGAGAATTAACGGCTGTTTGGGTACCAGATGAAACACATGAGGCATTGAGGGATTTAATTCATGCTCGTTCTGATACACGTGAAGATTTACAAAAAGCACGTCAAAGATTAGTTCATTTCTTGCTTCGTCATGAAATACGTCCACCTCAAGGTGTTAAGAATTGGACAGTCAAACATCGGGACTGGTTAAGTAAACTCACTTTTGAAAAATCATCATTACGCATCGTATTCCAAGAATATTTACATTCTATTTATGAAGTTGAAGAAAGAATGAAGCGTATTGAAGCACAAGTTCATGAAGAAGCAATCAAAAGTGAACATGCACCTGTTATACAAGCACTTCAGACTTTAAGAGGAATAGCTGAAGTAACAGCTGTAACACTTGTCGCAGAAATTGGTCAATTTTCACGTTTTTCAAATCCAAGACAATTAATGTCATACGCAGGTCTAGTTCCTAAAGAATACTCGAGTGGTTCAAGTCGTTGGCAGGGTCCGATTACTAAAATAGGAAACTCACATATTCGCCGAGCATTGGTAGAATGTTCGTGGGCATATCGACATCGCCCTTCTCTTAAAGGTGAATTATTGAAAAGACAAGCTGGTCAACCAATTGAAGCACAAAGAATTTCCTGGAAAGCACAACACCGTCTGAACTTAAAATATAATCGGATTACAGCTAGAGGTAAGGCAGGAAAATTTGCGGTAGTAGCTGTTGCCCGTGAATTACTTGGATTTATCTGGGCAATTGGATGTAGTATTGAAGCTCAAAAATTAAACCAATCTGTTGCTTAATAGCTTATCTTAACTCAAAACACGAAACGAATTTTAATATCTAAAAATAAATGAAATCTAAAGTCTAACTAAAATTGAAAATTTGGCTCGGAGGCAAACACGGTAAGGAGAACCCTCTAGTTCAACTATGCATTAGGTAAAATACCGAACGTGCGCGTTTAGATCGAGGCAGCTCCGTAACGGATAGAATGAAATGTGGTAACCAACCCACGCATATCAGATTGTAAATCACTGTTGATAATTTTTGCCTTCGTGCCAAGGTTTTAAAGTAGTTATTCTTTAGTTTTTAAAATAAAAGCTTCTATATTGAATTAAATAAATGATAATTCACAGACTTAGTGAAAAAAACTAAGTTGGTAGTCTTAGAATAAGTCTGCCTAAAAACAGACAAAAACAAAAAAATAAAACCATTTGGGTATGGTGAGTTGACAGTTTCGTTCATATCAGTTGAA
>NZ_JBHXLC010000058.1:0-1898 GCF_042721555.1 Gottfriedia sp. NPDC058432 | reverse complement strand
GTCGAATCATTTGTCAACAACTTATTATATTTTTTTGTTGTTCTCACTTGGTTTGTCGTGACAACATAAACAAATATACCATCTCGTCCAAATGAATGCAAGCATTTCTTTACAAAAAATTAACAAAAAGTTTTATCTGTACTTTTATAGTGTATTTATTTAAATAAGTTAATCGTATTTCCCTTTATACAGTTACACTTTTTTAAGAGTGTCATCTGTTCCTAAATTATTCTTCAAAAGCTACAAGTTTGTTCGATCTGGACTATCCCTATAGGGACTAGGAACACTCCTCATCCAAGAATGTAGGCAATTGTCTTTTCTGTCTTTTATGGGAAGCAGCTACCCGTATAATATCTAAATAAGCAGTTAAAATAGCAAACCTAAACAGAATTAGCAGAGTGCCATTTCAAAATGAGAACATTAAAATATTAGGAATAAGCATTAATCTATTCTTTTTCTTCTTTACTAATGGATCCATTACTTATACAGCTATTTATAGAACTCCTAACAGAAACTATTGAAAAGTAATTCATAACTTTCTTTATAAAGCTCAACCTAATTAAAGCTGAATTACTTGAAATACCATTTTAATGCATTCGTGTACAGGATTTTATCAATAGCCTTTTCATCAAATAGCCGTTGAATTAATTCTATATCTGTATATTCAAAAGGTCTTTTAGCTCTTGTAGATGGCAAATCTGAACCAAACATAAGCGCATCAGGATTTGTCTCATATATGGATCTTAAAGTTTTTTCAACATTCAGTTCCACACGCCCAAAACCTGTTGCTTTTACGTGTATGCCCTTATATACTAATTTTAATAAATGAAGTAATCCTTCTTCTGACAATCCTAAATGGTCAATTGAAATAGCAGGTAACTTCTCAATAATTGATGCAATTTCAGGTAACTCTTTTACATCAATATAAAGTTCACTATGCCATCCGACTAAATCGTAAACTCTTCTTGCAAAGTAATCGAGCTTTGATCTATCTTCTGAACCACCTCGTTTTATATTAAAACGTAATGCCTTTACCCCTTTTTCATTTAACCTTATAATCTCTTCGTCTGTTACAGTAAAAGGTAATTGAGTTACGCCGCAAAATGTTGTGCCCATTTGTTTAAGTGCGTTTAATAAATATTCTTGGTCAAATCCTTGGAAAGAACCGGATACTATCGCTCCTCCTAGTACATTTAAATCAGTAGTTTCATTCTGGTAATCTTCTACAACATAGTTGGGTGGCAAATATCCTTGGTTTTCGATAATTGGAAAATTAAAATCAATAATATGAAAATGTGCATCAAAAATTCTCATTTCATTTCCCTTCTCTTTTCTTTAACTTATCAAAGATGGTTCATAAAGAAAAATATGAATTATTTATGCAAACTCATAATTTTTTCTTATAGCTCTATACTGCTAATAGCTAAATAAGCACTATACAGCGAATTTTTATAAGCGAAAATTATCGTAAGTAGCTGTCATTTGGAAAACAAAAGACGAGAAATGGAACTCCTTAATATTATGTTTTGTATATTTCATTGCTACGAACATCCACAATCAAGGTAATTGTCGAGATACTTTGTTGTTTCACCTTTAAATCATTTTATCAATTGTTCCAAATGTGAATGAAAAGCATTACCGTTTTGTAAGCTTGAATCGTTTAAAAAATAAAGTTTTAAATGCAATAATAAAAAAGAACCATGTCAATTTAAAGGTGCAAGCTAGATAACCCGTAAATTGACATGGAACCTCATTCATATATTCCAACAAAAAAAAGCATCAACTTAATAGCTGATGCTTTTCGTTTACCAGGCGACGTTCTACTCTCACAGGGGGAAACCCCCAACTACCATCGACGCAAAAGAGCTTAACTGCCGTGTTCGGTATGGGAACGGGTG
>NZ_JBHXLC010000057.1:0-2062 GCF_042721555.1 Gottfriedia sp. NPDC058432 | reverse complement strand
GTGTAGAGTCGAAGGAGGTCGGCAATAGCCTCCCTCCGTCCGCTCAATCAAACGGATCGTACAGTTTTCCCGTAATCCGCTTTCCTTTATGTCATCCTTTGGATGCAACTTTAGATTCTATATCTGGAATTAATGAGATAAGATTAACAAGATTGTAATTCGAATAAAGTTTGGATTCGTGTAGTTTCTTCCAACCCATGTTTCGCCATCTTTTAAATCGATGGCTCCATATTCGTCTTACAATCCAGCGTTGGAGTTTATTGAAGAGTTTTCTAACGTGAGCTTTACGATAATAGTTACCCCATCCTCTTATGACAGGATTGATACCCTCTATTAACTCATATAAGCTTAAAGGAATCTTACGTTTAGTACGGTTCCGTATAGTTTCCATGAATCGTTTTACTGATTTCTCAGTAGGAATTACGTAGATGTTCATAATATTAGGTTGCTTTTTGATTTTATGGCGAGAAAGTTTAAGTCCTTTTCCTTGTTTAATTTTATAACCTAAAAATTCAAAACCCCATTTAATATGTGTAATTCTGGTCTTCTCAGGGTGGAGTGTTAATCCAATTTTTGACAGTATTTTTCTTGCATCATTTAATGCTTTCACTGCGTCGTTTCTTGTTTTACAGAGTACTACCCAATCATCGGCAAATCTTGTAAGCCGATACCCTTTATCAACCATTTCATGGTCAAATGAATCTAGATAGATATTACTGAATAACGGACTGATTACCCCACCTTGCGGTGTGCCTTGTGTGGTCACATGTTTCTTTCCTTTTTCCATATAGCCGGCTATAAGCATTTGCCTAATGAGTCGTAAGACTCGTCCATCACTTACTTTTTCCGTAATTTTATTTATTAACATTTCATGTTGAACATTCCCAAAGAAATCCCTCAAGTCTGCATCTAGGACCCATTCGTAACCATTTAAAATGTCTCGGTATATCTTCCTCATAGCTTGATGGGCTGACTTTCCTGGTCTATAACCAAAACTACAGTCATTAAAAGTTGGTTCGAAAATTGGTTCAAGACGGTTCTTCAATGCTTGTTGACATACTCTGTCCCGTATAGATGGAATTCCAAGAGGTCTCTTTTCGTTAGGTTTATTTCTTTTTGGAATGTTAACTCTTCTTACCGGTAATGGTTTATATGAATCATTTTTCAAGTTATGATGTAGTTTGTCTAGTTCTTCATATATTGAGTTTTCAAAATCGCTAATACTTATATTGTCGATTCCTCCACTACCTTTGTTTTCCTTAACTTTTTCCCATGCCATTAGTAGATTTGTTGGCTGGTAAACCTTATCTATTAAGGAATGAATCTTTCTTGTTGTACCGTTATTCGTCATTGATTTTGTATCCTCCACTTACAAGTTTAGGGTCTTTCACAAAGGGAACTTTCCGTTCTTGTTCGTTTTACTCGCAAAACTAATTCTGAAATTTTAGTTCCATAAAGCAAGCTGCCTTCCCCATCTATTTACCTTTTGAATAAATAAATGACATCTCTAGTAGAGATGCTCCAGACGTTTTTGTTGTTCGTCTGTTTAAGTACTATTCAGCTCTCCGACTTCTCGCAGTGCATTTGTGTCCATTTCGGGGTTTCCTTATAGTTCACATTACTGGGATTCTGTGATTTACTTTAGTGAATGACTGTCACAGAAACATTCATTCCGGCTTTATTTAAACACTTGCCCTAATAAGTGTTAATGTACCAGACACTACGAGTTCTCCATGGGTCGCTACGATTATCTTCCATACCATGCCGCCCGCACACACCTTGGTACGATGGGTGGACTAGTGATGCCTTCGCCTCCATAGTGCAGGCTCGACCTTGCCCCATCTTTGGCCGACCGGTTCGCATTTCGGGTTGCCCCGTTTCACTACGGCCTGGTATTTCTCCTCAAGCCCTTCAGACTCCACCTCACGATGGACGCCCTGCCCTCTGATGATAAACATCAGCCCTTGAGACATTACTCCCAAGTTTGGATATGAATCTCCTAGTCCGAGATTCAGTGGGACTTTAACCCACCTGATAAACGTGCTGCCACGCACGCACTATG
>NZ_JBHXLC010000056.1:0-2549 GCF_042721555.1 Gottfriedia sp. NPDC058432 | reverse complement strand
CTTATACTTAAATTAAATAATTAAAGTTTTACATTAAATAATTTGATTCGTCGTACGTATAAATTCAATTTATCTATAAATCTATACCTTTTTATTCAATAATTTAATTTGTATATTAAATAAATTTATTCTTGGATCATAGAACTAAAAAAAAAGACTCTTTAAGGAGTCTGTCTAAAAAACTTTAATAAGGTCTCGTATTAATCTAAGAGCTTTTAGGAATCATTTTTTATTCTATCAATTCATTTTCATCTTCGACCAATACTCTCATTTCAACCAAAAATTCTTCTCTTTGATTCGGTGAATAATTATTATGTATTAATGACTCATAGATATGACTTTTAATCGTTATTTGATGTTTGTCTATATAGTTAATAAGTCTTTGTAAGTTTGTAAAATAATCATCAGATGATACGCTATTATAAGTAATGCATATGTACTTTCCTTCGGGGATGGTTGAAACCTCGGTACCCGGTAATAGTAGTGTAGTTTGTTTTTTTGTTAAAACTGGTGTAAATAAATATTGATATGTTACTTCACTAACATGTGTATAAGACTTATATGGCACAATGGCTCCATAACCATTGTTCCTAAAACCTTCTGTAGATGCGGCAAATTTCTTCAATTTACTGTATGAAGCATTTAAAATATTTTTCGGGTCAATCCCTTTAGCTTTCGTCTGAATGATTTGCATTTCTTCTTCATAAGAAAAAAACACTTCACCAAATTGTGGATAATCCTTTTGTTTTTGTAATCCCTTTTTTGCATTTGCGATGATTTTTTCAATTTCCATTAATGAATCTATTTTTTCTCTTACAATTTTTTCTTGTTCTGTTAAAAAGGAGAAAAATTCATCTCTCTGTAGCCCCTGTACTTCTTTCATCTCTTCTAATGGAGTACCAATATATTTGAGTGATTTGATTAAATCGAGAAGATGAATTTGTGAGTCTTTGTAATATCGATAATTGGTATCTGGATCGACATACGCTGGTTTAAATAAATTGATTTTATCATAATATCGGAGAGCTTTAATCGAAATATTAACTAATTTGGAGACCTCACCTATTGTATATAGTTTTTCCTTCACTTCTATCACCTCCTAATCTTATTTTAGCAAAAGTAGCGTATTCTTTATTCGTAAATATAGAATACGCTTTTCATTTAATTATGCTGTTCGATACACTGGCATTTTCCAAGCAATTGTTAAACCAACGCCACTCGCTAATAAGACTGTTGCAAAATAAAATGGATAGTTTAAGTCTATATCAAATAGGATTCCACCGATGATAGGTCCTATTACATTCCCAAAACTAGTAAACATTGAATTCATTCCACCTACAAAGCCTTGTTCATTTCCAGCAATCTTAGATAAATAAGTAGTTACAGCCGGACGCATTAAATCAAAGCCTAAAAATACTGTAATCGTCACTAGTAAAATCATAAAATATGAGTTAACAATTGTCATCATAAACACTAGTATTGTAGAAAGGATTAAACTATATCGAATTAATCGAATTTCTCCCATCCATTTTGTTAATCGATCAAATAATGCAATTTGTGCAATCGCACCAACAATCCCACCACCAGTAATCATGATTGCTATGTCTTTCGGTGTAAATCCAAATTTATGATTAGTGAACAATGAAAATAATGATTCAAAAGCTGACAAACCAAATTGTGAGATTAATATGACCATAAACGAAATAAAGTACATCGGTGCAAAAACACGTTTAAATCCTGGCTTTTGTCGTTTTTCTTCAATACTTTCTTGATTTCGTTCAGGCTCTGGTAGGACTGTAATAGATAATATCCCTGCAAAAATTGCCAATCCTGCTGCAAAGAAAAATGGTATGCGTGGACCATATTCTGCTAAAAATCCTCCAACACCTGGTCCAACAATAAAACCTGTTGAAATTGCAGCCGACATATAGCCAAGTGCCTTTGCTCTTGTGTCGACCGTTGTAACATCTGCTATAAATGCTGTTACAGCTGGCATAATAAATGCCGCACTTATTCCGCCTAACATACGTGAAATAAAAAGAACCTCAATCGTTTTACCCATTCCGAATAAAAACTCTGAGATACTAAAGATTAATAAACCAATTATAATCATTTTTTTTCGTCCGAACTGGTCTACCCAGCGACCTGCAATTGGTGAAAAAAATAATTGTGTAATAGCAAATGCAGCTACCATATAACCCACAATAGTACCCGATATATTTAACTCATTCATAATTGATGGTGTTACTGGAATTACTAATCCAATTCCTAAAAAAATAATGAATAAATTCATTAATACTAAAGATAACATTATGTTTTGTTTTTTCATTTTTACCTCAACTCCTTTTAAAACTCTACAAAACATAATGTAAAGCCTCCTCCGAGGGGAGAGTCAATCGTTTTTTTATTATTTTTGATTCTTTTTTATGAATTCGCTTCCAAGTCTATAAAATAAAGAAAGTAGGGAAATCTCTCACGAGACTTCCCCCTTATCAAACCGTACATGCCCTATTAAGGCATACGGCTTACCCATATGTTGTAATGATTAT
>NZ_JBHXLC010000055.1:0-2564 GCF_042721555.1 Gottfriedia sp. NPDC058432 | reverse complement strand
GTCGTTACACCGAAGTGTCGTCTCTGTCTAAATAAAATAATTGAAGGGCGCTGACTAGGTCAGCACCCTATACGACTGCCCGTCGCACAAAAAGACAACTAAAAAATAGTCGTCTTAGCGTGAAAGAATTATTTTAATGCACAAATTTTTCAGAGTAATTTTAGGCTAATATATAAACCTATTAAAGTAATAAATAGCACTGGAATCGTTAGTATAATTCCGATTTTTAAATAAGTTCGATAAGAAATTTTGATCCCTTTTTGTGACAATACATGTAACCATAATAAAGTAGCTAGCGATCCGATTGGTGTCATCTTTGGTCCTAAGTCTGAACCAATTACATTCGCATAAATCAGCCCTTCTTTTATAATTCCTGTCGTATTTGTATGTTCAATTGCAAGTGATGCAATCATTACTGTAGGAAGATTATTCATAATAGCAGAAAGAACTGCAGAGATAAAACCCATTCCTAGAGTTGCAATAAGTATTCCTTTATTAGCAACATAATGAATTACATGGGCTAATACATCAGTTAAACCAACATTCTTCAAAGTATAAACAATTATATACATTCCAATTGAAAACACTACAATTGTCCATGGTGCCTCTTTTAATACTTTTGTCGTATTAACAACGCTACTTCTTCTTCCCATAAATAAAAAGATAATAGCCGCTATACCAGCAATAAATGAAACCGGAACTTGAAGTAATTCACCAATAAAATAACCCGCCAATAACAAGATAAGTACTAACCAAGTAATATAAAACATCTTTTTATCTTTTATAGCAGTCTTTGGAACCTTCAACTGGCTAAGATCATAGCTTTTTGGAATAACTTTTCTAAAATAAAAGTATAGCACCAAAATACTGGCAACTAGTGAGAAGATATTTGGGATTATCATTTTACTCGTATATTCTAAAAAGCCTATTTTAAAATAATCAGCAGTGATAATATTCACTAAATTACTTACAACAAATGGAATTGACGTTGTATCTGATATAAAACCACTAGCAATAATAAAAGGAAAGATCATCCTTTCATCCAATTTCAAACTACGTACCATCGCTAATATAATTGGGGTAAGAATTTGTGATAAAAATTAATGATGCAAGAATGATTGAAACCAATTAACAATACAGCCTTTCAAGTTTTTAATTAGACTGAATAATTATATTACAGTCTTTTTGTTAAAGATACATAGAAATAATTTTCATTATTCCACGAATTAAAATGTAACTTTGATAAATGACACAGCTGTTATCAATTATTATTTACAAAAAAACGAGGGTTCCCACTTTTTGGATCCCCCCGTTTCACATTCATTCTTTTTTATCTTTTTTCTTATTTACTTTCATTTATTTCATCTTCATATTTCGAAATTTTCCGCTGAATTTTATTTAAGTTTTCTTCCATTTCTTTGATTTGATCTAAAACATTTTTTTCTTGTTGAATCATCAGGCTTAAACGTTGCTGTAAAGTTTCTTCCCCGTTCATAGACCAGTCAACAAATTGCTTTATTTTCTTAATTGGCATACCTGTATTTTTTAGACACAAAATCATATCAATAAATTTAAGTGCGTCCTCATCAAAAATTCTGTCTCCACTCTCAGTTCTTTTTAGAAAAGGTAACAAGCCTTGTTTATCATAATATCTTAATTGAGAAATTGTTAAACTATTCAACTTTGCTACTTGTCCAATTGTATAATTCATGAACTCTCATCCTTACCAAGGCATAATTCCTTTTGCATTTAGAATTTTACCATTGTAGTTAATATTACTTAATGCATAGTTCGTAATAATTGTAGCACCTTCAGCTGTTGTTTTTCCTCCAGGTGTATTTCCGTTTAGGTCAGTCGTTGTAAATCCAGGAGTAACACCCAAAATTTCTGGACCATCACTACCAAATTCTTTACCAAAAGTAAGTGTCAATGAATTGTTAGCAGTTTTCGAGGAATTATATCCTAGAATATTTATTGTTGCAGTTTCTCCGCGATCAAATAATGTTTGCGATGCCATATCTGTCGTTACATTAATAATTTTTCCGCCTTCTGATTTTTTAACCAATGGTAAAAAAGTTTGAATCATTTGGAAAGTGCCGAAGAAATTCACTTCAAATGCTTGACGTAAAGTTTCAAGTTTGATTTCACTTGTTAAAATATGAAAATCTGGTGCAATCCCTGCATTATTTATTAATAGATCTAAGTGGTCAGTCACTTTCGAAATTTTATTTAAAGAATCTTGAATAGATTGTGAGTTAGTCACATCCACTTGAATAAACTTTACATTTGAAAAACCTAAATTCTGCACTGCTTCCATTCCTAGTTCTTCATTTCGTGCGCCTAAGAAAACATGATAATCTTTTTCAGCTAATTGACGAACTACTTCTAATCCAATCCCTTTATTAGCACCTGTTACTAAAGCATATTTTGTCATTTTAATTTCCTCCAATTTATAAATTTCTTGCTTACAAATCAGAGATTACAGCCTAAACCTTAGTTTAGGTCAAGGGTTTTAATTATAATTTTATTAAATTTAATAATAATAAATGAATATGAGGCTGTCT
>NZ_JBHXLC010000054.1:0-4065 GCF_042721555.1 Gottfriedia sp. NPDC058432 | reverse complement strand
ACTCTCCATAAAAGTTAAGTTTAAATCTTGTATTGCTCAAAAAACTAATAATTGACGTTTACTTCATGTTTTGTTTAGTTTTCAAAGTTCACTTTATCGCTTTATCTCTTAGCGACTTATATAATAATAACATATTCAAGTTTGTTTAGTCAACAACTTTTTTATATTATTTTCTTGCCTCATTTATTGGTTTAATGTGACAACGTTTAATAATATACCATGATGCTTTTATGATTGCAATAACTTTTTAATAAAAAAAAGATAATGTTTTTCATTATAGAAAAAGAGTAGTTAACTTTACTAAACTCTATTTACTACAATGAAAAACCATTACTCTGCTATTACAGGTAATTCAACTACAAATAGTGACCCTTTACCGATCTCACTTTTTACATAAACAATTCCATTGTGCATATCGACAATTTTCTTTACGATTGATAAACCTAATCCATTTCCACTAGTTGTCCTGTCTCTTGATTTATCTGCTTTATAAAATCTTTCAAATATATGCACTTGATCTTCTTCAGAAATACCTATTCCAGTATCTTGAATTTGTATAACTACCTTGTCACTATCTTGTATTGCAGAGATAAATAGATCCCCATCGTTAGGAGTAAACTTTATACTGTTTGTAATTAAATTCATCCAAACCTGATTTAAAAGAGCCTCATCTCCAATAAAGTCAATTTTACCAAGATCAACATGCATATTGATTTTTTTTTCTAGTATCTGGGGTTCGCAGCTTAACAATGAGTACATAAGTTGGCTATTTAACGAAAAACTGTTCTTTTCTATTGGCTGGCTTTGTGATTCTAGTGAAGTTAGCTTTAGAAGATTATCGCTAAGCTTCGATAATCTTGTACTTTCATACTCAATTATATTTAAATATTGCTCTCGCTCTTCTAACGGTAATTTTTCATTTTGTAATACTTTAGCAAAACCTTTAATAGATGTTAAGGGCGATTGAATTTCATGTGAAACGTTAGATATAAACTCTTGTCGCATGTATTCCATTTGATCTAAATTCTTTGCCATATGGTTAAAGCTGTCTATTATCTCTCCTATTTCACCACCAAATGCATTCCTGAACTTTTCAAGATCTACTGATACTTTAAACTCTCCCCTTGAAATACTTCGAATTGCCTGCATTATTTCTTTTACCATTTTCATTTGCTTTGGATGATGAAACATTCTACCAAATACGGCTCCTCCGAGCATTAATAATAGAAAGGTTAAAAATGTATTTATGATTTGTTTCGTTAAATCTGATAAATTAGTGAGCTGATGTTCATAAAAGTAATTAGTAGAATAGTGAACAATTACGCTTCCAATTGTTATTGCAGTCGTTAATAATAATATAGCTCCTATAACATCTCTAATCTTTTTCAGTACCTTCACTTTAATAGCTCCATTCGATACCCTAATCCCCATACAGTAGAAATTTTAAAACCAAATTCTTTCTCGGGAAATCTTTCCCTCAATCGCTTTATATGAACATCTACAGTTCTTTCATCCCCTGCATAATCGAATCCCCAAATGTTTTCAATTAATTGTTCCCTAGAATAAGTCCTTCCTAAAGAGCTCGCTAAAGTAAATAAAAGCTCTAACTCTTTCAATGGCATATTGATTACTTGGTGATCATTTAGAACTTTGTAATTACCGTGGTCTATTGTTAAATTTCCTATTTGAACAATTTTAGATGAAGATATTTTTGATCTTCTTAACAAAGCTTTTACACGAACAACCAATTCGACTGGTTCAAATGGTTTTACAATATAGTCATCGGTCCCTAATTTAAACCCTCTAACTTTCTGCTCGGTTTCACCTTTTGCAGTTAACATAATTATAGGAAGATCATATTCATTGCGTATTTCTCGACAAAGCTCGAATCCGTCCATTTTGGGCATCATTAAATCTATCATTAACATATCTATTTTGTTATCCTCAAAAACACTAATTGCTTCAATACCATTTGTAGCCTCAAAAACAGTAAACCCCTCATCACGAAGTAAAACATTTAATAGTTTTCGAATATGTGGATCATCGTCTACGATTAAAATACTAGCCATAAAGACACCTTCCTTCAATTTAATTACACCGCACTGTTTACCCTTAATTGCTGATCTGCAAATTCTCTGTACATTAAATGACTACTATATAATTCATCATGTGTTCCAATACCAGTTATTTTCCCTTTATCTAAAAATACAATTTGATCCGCATCTATAACTGTTGAAAGACGATGAGCAATAATTAAAGTAGTTCTCCCTTTCATTAAATTGGAAAGTGCATTTTGTACAACTAATTCGGACCTACTATCAAGATTGGAAGTTGCCTCATCCAACATTAATAATTTAGGGTTTCTTAATAAAGCCCTCGCAATACCTATTCGTTGTCTTTGACCACCTGATAGTTTTATACCTCTTTCTCCAACCTCTGTATTAAAACCTTCAGGTAAGTCATTAACAAATTGATCAACATATGCCATACCCGATACATTAGCCAATTCTTGATCAGATATATCCCTTTTAATTCCATAGCAAATGTTATCTCTAATTGTACCAGCAATTAGAGGACTTTCTTGTGCAACATAACCTATTTGTTTTCTCCAGCTCTCTAAATTGAAACTATTAATTGGATTATTTCCAATTGTTATTTCTCCATCTTTGGGAGGATAAAATCGTTCAATGAGTGAAAATAACGTTGTCTTTCCACTGCCGCTTGGCCCTACAATAGCTGTTACTTTACCTGGAGGAATCACAAAATTAAGGTTTGTTAACATCTCTTCTTCCTTATATGCAAAATGTAACTTATTAATATTAATTGGTAAATTCATATCAACTTCATCTTTTCCAACTTGATAATCTTCTTCTTCTAGTTCTAATATACTAATCATTCTTTCAGTAGCACCTTTTGTTTTTTGAAGCTCAGTAAAGAAATGTGTAATTTGTGTCACTGGGAAGATAATTTGAAATAAATATAGTATATAAGCTACTAATGCCCCTGCAGTTATTGCACCTGACGAGACCCTAACCCCGCCATATCCAATAATAACTACTAAAATAAGCATCAATACAAAGGAAACAATTGGTCCAATTAGAGAATGTAATTTCCCTTCCTTAATACCGAAAGATAATAAATTATTAATTCCCTTGTTTCCATTTGTAATTTCAGTACTTTCTGCATTCGAAACTTTTACTAATCTAATCTCCGAAAAAACTTGGCTTATTAATGAAGTGAATTTTGCCGTTTCATCTTGAGTTGCTTTTGATAATTTTGACATTTGTTTTCCAATAGGGATAAATATTAAAGCAATAACAGGTATAATACTAAAAGTTACTAATGTCATTCTCCAATCTAATACTAGTAGTAATATAAAAGATCCAATAATTGAAATGATTCCTGTTAAAAAGTTTGTTATATGTTCTGTTATTAACCCTTTTAAAATTGCTGTGTCATTCGTAACACGACTAACATTATCTCCAGTCTGAGTCTCATCGAAATAAGATATTGGAAGTACTATCATTTTCTTCCACAATCTGTGTCTTACATTGGCAACAACTGTATTTCCCACTCGACTAAGCAGATAGATAGAAGCTGCTGATGAAATGGCCTGTATGACTAGTACCGCAACAAAAACCGCTATTTGTCCTGCACTTAAGGATGCTAATGAAAAACCATCTACAAATTTCTTTGTTAGTAAAGGTAATAGTAACCCGACTAAAGTAGTGGCTACGCTTAATAATACGCCTATTGCAAATAACCATTTAGGCGGGTTTGCATTCTTAATTAAAGAGATAAAATTTCTCCAGTCACTTTTTTTATTTGAATTAGTTTCTTCTCTCATATCTTTACTCCTTACACTTACTATTTTTTTATCTACTTTACCTTTAAAATTTACAGCTAAAATATGAATAAAGAATGAACTAAACTGTATTATTCCTCTTAAATATTATCTTTTATAACGCAAAAAAAACATCAGCCTAATAGCTGATGTTTTTAGTTACCAGGCGACGTTCTACTCTCACAGGGGGAAACCCCCAACTACCATCGACGCAAAAGAGC
>NZ_JBHXLC010000053.1:1598-2947 GCF_042721555.1 Gottfriedia sp. NPDC058432 | reverse complement strand
CGGAACCCACTACTCGTAATGGAGTAGTATCTTTACCTGAATACATAGGGTACTGAGGACAGACCCAGGGAACTGAAACATCTAAGTACCTGGAGGAATAGAAAGCAATAGCGATTTCCTGAGTAGCGGCGAGCGAAACGGAAGATAGCCCAAACCAAGAGGCTTGCCTCTTGGGGTTGTAGGACACTCTATACGGAGTTACAAAGGAACGGGGTAAATGAAGCGACCTGGAAAGGTCCGTCAAAGAAGGTAAAAACCCTGTAGTTGAAACCTCGTTCCCTCTTGAGTGGATCCTGAGTACGGCGGAACACGTGAAATTCCGTCGGAATCTGGGAGGACCATCTCCCAAGGCTAAATACTACCTAGTGACCGATAGTGAACCAGTACCGTGAGGGAAAGGTGAAAAGCACCCCGGAAGGGGAGTGAAAGAGAACCTGAAACCGTGTGCTTACAAATAGTCAGAGCTCGTTAACGAGTGATGGCGTGCCTTTTGTAGAATGAACCGGCGAGTTACGATCCCGTGCAAGGTTAAGTTGAAGAGACGGAGCCGCAGCGAAAGCGAGTCTGAATAGGGCGATATAGTACGTGGTCGTAGACCCGAAACCGAGTGATCTACCCATGTCCAGGATGAAGTTCAGGTAACACTGAATGGAGGTCCGAACCCACGCACGTTGAAAAGTGCGGGGATGAGGTGTGGGTAGCGGAGAAATTCCAATCGAACTCGGAGATAGCTGGTTCTCCCCGAAATAGCTTTAGGGCTAGCCTTATGTGTTAGAGTCTTGGAGGTAGAGCACTGATTGGACTAGGGGCCCCCAACGGGTTACCGAATTCAGTCAAACTCCGAATGCCAATGACTTATCCATAGGAGTCAGACTACGAGTGATAAGATCCGTGGTCAAGAGGGAAACAGCCCAGACCGCCAGCTAAGGTCCCAAAGTATACGTTAAGTGGAAAAGGATGTGGAGTTGCTTAGACAACCAGGATGTTGGCTTAGAAGCAGCCACCATTTAAAGAGTGCGTAATAGCTCACTGGTCGAGTGACTCTGCGCCGAAAATGTAACGGGGCTAAACGTATCACCGAAGCTGCGGATTGATACCGTATGGTATCAGTGGTAGGGGAGCGTTCTAAGGGCGTTGAAGCTAGATCGTAAGGACTGGTGGAGCGCTTAGAAGTGAGAATGCCGGTATGAGTAGCGAAAGACGGGTGAGAATCCCGTCCACCGTATGCCTAAGGTTTCCTGGGGAAGGCTCGTCCTCCCAGGGTTAGTCAGGACCTAAGCCGAGGCCGAAAGGCGTAGGCGATGGACAACAGGTTGATATTCCTGTACCACCTCATTTCCGTTTGAGCC
>NZ_JBHXLC010000053.1:0-1502 GCF_042721555.1 Gottfriedia sp. NPDC058432 | reverse complement strand
GCAATGGAGGGACGCAGAAAGATAGGGTAAGCGCGCTGCTGGATATGCGCGTCCAAGCAATTAGGCTGATGTGTAGGCAAATCCGCACATCATAAGGCTGAGTTGTGATGGCGAGGGAAATATAGTACCGAAGTTCCTGATTCTACGCTGCCAAGAAAAGCTTCTAGCGAGGAAATAGGTGCCTGTACCGCAAACCGACACAGGTAGGCGAGGAGAGAATCCTAAGGTGAGCGAGAGAACTATGGTTAAGGAACTCGGCAAAATGACCCCGTAACTTCGGGAGAAGGGGTGCTCTTTTGGGTGTATGCCCGGGAGAGCCGCAGTGAAAAGGCCCAAGCGACTGTTTAGCAAAAACACAGGTCTCTGCGAAGCCGCAAGGCGAAGTATAGGGGCTGACGCCTGCCCGGTGCTGGAAGGTTAAGAGGAGGGGTTATCCCTTACGGGAGAAGCTCTGAATTGAAGCCCCAGTAAACGGCGGCCGTAACTATAACGGTCCTAAGGTAGCGAAATTCCTTGTCGGGTAAGTTCCGACCCGCACGAAAGGCGTAACGATTTGGGCACTGTCTCAACCATAGACTCGGTGAAATTATAGTACCTGTGAAGATGCAGGTTACCCGCGACAGGACGGAAAGACCCCGTGGAGCTTTACTGCAGCTTGATATTGAATTTTGGTACAGCTTGTACAGGATAGGTAGGAGCCTGAGAAGCCGGAGCGCTAGCTTCGGTGGAGGCGTCGGTGGGATACTACCCTGGCTGTATTGAAATTCTAACCTAGAGCCGTTATCCGGCTCGGAGACAGTGTCAGGTGGGCAGTTTGACTGGGGCGGTCGCCTCCTAAAGAGTAACGGAGGCGCCCAAAGGTTCCCTCAGAATGGTTGGAAATCATTCGAAGAGTGTAAAGGCATAAGGGAGCTTGACTGCGAGACCTACAAGTCGAGCAGGGACGAAAGTCGGGCTTAGTGATCCGGTGGTTCCGCATGGAAGGGCCATCGCTCAACGGATAAAAGCTACCCCGGGGATAACAGGCTTATCTCCCCCAAGAGTCCACATCGACGGGGAGGTTTGGCACCTCGATGTCGGCTCATCGCATCCTGGGGCTGTAGTCGGTCCCAAGGGTTGGGCTGTTCGCCCATTAAAGCGGTACGCGAGCTGGGTTCAGAACGTCGTGAGACAGTTCGGTCCCTATCCGTCGTGGGCGCAGGAAATTTGAGAGGAGCTGTCCTTAGTACGAGAGGACCGGGATGGACACACCGCTGGTGTACCAGTTGTTCTGCCAAGAGCATGGCTGGGTAGCTATGTGTGGAAGGGATAAGTGCTGAAAGCATCTAAGCATGAAGCCCCCCTCAAGATGAGATTTCCCATAGCGTTAAGCTAGTAAGACCCCTGAGAGACGATCAGGTTGATAGGTCAGAGGTGGAAGCGTGGTGACACGTGGAGCTGACTGATACTAATCGGTCGAGGACTTAACTAACAAGTTTGATAATGACATTATCTAGTTTTGA
>NZ_JBHXLC010000052.1:0-4497 GCF_042721555.1 Gottfriedia sp. NPDC058432 | reverse complement strand
GGCTTGGGTAGGCTTTTTAATCACTCCCATTATTGCCAACTGCAACCTACGTTAAGCAAAATGGAGCCGTTTCGTTCATTATGACTAAACTGCCAATTAGTTGAATAAAAAAAATCAAAAATCTACTCTAACGCAGCCAAAAAAATAAAGTAAGATCGAGTGAGCGATTCCATTCCAAAGTAAA
The DNA here is from genome assembly GCF_042721555.1 of Gottfriedia sp. NPDC058432. Lineage (NCBI taxonomy): Bacteria > Bacillati > Bacillota > Bacilli > Caryophanales > Bacillaceae > Gottfriedia > Gottfriedia sp. NPDC058432. The sequence goes on along the minus strand of NZ_JBHXLC010000052.1, from coordinate 4,313 downwards.
AATTAAATGTTTTTTCACATATCCAATCAACTAATCACATTTTTTTGATGCATATCTTAAATATTAAAAGAATAAAAGTAAAACTGTAGAAATAAATAAATGTACGATTTAGGCAGAACATTATTTACTTTTTATAAGAAAAGAACGTTTTTATTTTAAATTATAAAGGGGGGAGAAAAGGTGAGTTATATAGATTCATTGCTAGATCGACAAGTATTTGTACTTCTATCTGGAGATATAGGTTTTGAAGGTATTTTAACAGATGCAGGACAAGACATACTTGTATTATATAATGGTCAAAAATATTATTATATCCCTTGGATTCATGTTCATCGAGTACATTTATGTCAGCATATTAAGGATAAGATAGATACTCCTAACGAGCCTTCAATTGCAAATGAAATTGAATCAATTTCTTACAGGAAAGTTTTAACAAATGCGAGAGGGATCTTCTCGGAAATATATGTTACGGGGAATTTGACGTTTCATGGCTATATTACAAGCGTTTTAAGTGACTATATCGTTTTTTATTCACCAGTATTTAAAATGATGTATATTTCATTATCTCATCTAAAGTGGCTCTCACCTTATCATCAAAATGTAACACCTTATTCAATTGATAATGCAAACTTTCCGATTAATCCATCGAATATCTCCCCTGTGCGCTCATTTGAATCTCAATTAAAAAAAGAAGAAGGAAAACTAGTTATTTTTGATGGTGGGAATGATCCTATGAAAATTGGTTTGCTGAATACGATTGAAAATAGTGTAATTGAACTATCGGTCGCAAGTGGGGAAGTAGTTTATTTAAGACTTAACCATATTAAGTCAGTGCATTTGCCTTAAATAAATTTTAGTTTTTGGTTTATTATTAAACCGACAGATAAACAATTGTGGTGTGCTTTTGTTAAAAGAGATGCTCTTATTCTAGAGCTTCTCTTTTTTTATCTGTTTCTCTTATTATAATTAATCCGAATAAAAAATAATTTCTAGACTATATGATTAGAAAAATATAAATTAGATTAGATCATCCACAATATGTGATTTTCAATGTACTCTTTCTAAAGGCACCATTGGACATTTGTTACTATAGTTATTTATCTTTAGGGGACATTTGCATTATTTAGGTAAAACAACCATCTTCCATAAAATAATGAAATCATCTAAAACATCATTGTTATATTTGAATAATAATATATTAAATGGACAAGTTTCATTGGAAAATATTTTATAAGAAGGTGAGTTTTATGAATTTCGAAATTCTAATGAGTGCTTCTGTATTTCTATTAACGATGGCAGTCATATTTTGGAGACCAAAAGGAATAAATGAAGCGTGGCCTGCTGCATTTGGGGCAGTAATTATTTTAGTGACTGGGATCGTAACAAAAAGTAATTTAATCGATATTGTACACAAAATTGGTGAAGCTTCTATTACAATTATCGCAACGATTGTAATGGCGATTATTTTAGAAAGTTTTGGATTTTTCCATTGGTCTGCTGCTAGACTTGCAAGTTTAGCAAAAGGGTCAGGACGCAGATTATACTGGTATATCCAGCTTTTGTGCTTTTTAATGACATTACTCTTTAATAATGATGGCAGTATTTTAATTACAACTCCGATATTAATTCTCCTATTAAAAAATCTACGTTTAAAACCACATCAACAAATTCCATATCTTCTTAGCGGAGCATTAATTGCCACGGCTTCAAGTGCACCAATCGGTGTAAGTAATATCGTAAATCTAATCGCATTAAAAATTGTTCATATGACTCTTTATATGCACACAGCTATGATGTTTGTCCCTGCAAGTACAGGATTGCTATTTATGTCATGGCTAATGTACATGGTATTAAGAAATAAATTACCAAAACAATTGCCGGTGTCTACCGATGATATTGAAGAGTCATTTTTTATGAAAAATTTTCATCCTTTAAAAGGGAAAATGTCAGTAGAAACAAAACAAAAAAGAACAAAATTTATGTTAAAGGTATTGGGCTTTGTTTTCCTAATGCGCTGCTTATTATTTGTCGCTTCATTTTTAGGAATACCGATTCAATATGTAGCAGTTTTAGGTTCACTTGTCTTGTTAACTTGGAGATGGTATCACTTACGGACAAGCCCTGTTGATATCTTAAAAAAGACACCTTGGCATATTTTAGTCTTTGCTTTTTCGATGTATGTGATTATTTATGGTCTCCATAATGCTGGTTTAACTGCAGCTTTAGTAAAAATCTGTGAACCAATTGTAAATCAAGGCTTATTCCAAGCAAGCTTTATTATGGGAGGATTAGTTTCAATCCTATCTAATCTGTTTAATAATCATCCAGCTTTAATGGTTGGAACAATTACACTGACAGAAATGGGGCTTGATCCGATTACATTAAAGACGATTTATCTAGCTAATATTATCGGTAGTGACATTGGATCGTTATTACTTCCAGTAGGTACTTTAGCATCCCTAATTTGGATGCACATCTTAAAACAAAATAAAATTAAAGTTAAATGGAAGGATTATCTAAATGTATCATTAATTGTCATTCCATTAACAACAATCGTAACACTGTTTCTACTATATTATTGGGTTCAATTAGTTTTCGCCTAATAAACAATTTCAATCTACTAGAAAGAGGAGATGCAAGTGAGTGATGTACAATCATTAGTTGGAGAAAAAATTTATGTACAATTATCAGGTGGTAATTATTTTGAAGGAATACTAACAGATTATGGTAGAGATGTCCTTGTCTTGTACAACGGACAAAAATACTATTATATTCCATGGCTTCACGTTCACAGGGTAAGTCTTAGTAACAACTTTAAAGACAAAATAGATAAACCTACTGGACCTTCAATAGCAGAAGATATTGGAACGATCTCTTATCGTAAAATATTATCAAATGCAAAAGGAATATTTGCAGAGATTTATGTCACAGGTAATATCACATTTCATGGAAATATTATAAACGTATTAAGTGACTATATCGTGTTTTATTCACCAGTATTTAAAATGCTGTATATCCCTTTATCACATTTGAAATGGCTAACACCATACAATTATAATGCCAATCCCTATAACTCAAAAATCAATCTATTACCTGAAAATGCAAATATGTCATTTTCACGCTTGTTTGATACACAATTAAAAAAAGAAGAAGGAAAATTTGTCGTATTTGATGGGGCGATTGACCCAATGAAAATTGGAATACTCAAGAGTGTAGAGGAAGGTGTTATTGAATTAATTGTAGCAAGTGGAGAGGTCACTTTATTGAGGTTAAATCATATTAAGTCGTTTCATTTACCTTAGCTGACATGTTCTGAGAAAGATTTTTTGAGCTCGGGTTCACCCTTAAGAGCGTAAGCATTACATTTCAGTATTTTTATTAAATCGACCCTTGACGTTGTATGCGTTGAGGGTTTTTCTATTATCGGTCATGATTATAATTAAGTTAAAAAATTAAAGTAAAAATTGCACGGTATGCTGTTCTTGATACGAGAAGAAATGGTCTATTTGTAGCTAAAAACTTTAAACGAAAATTATGAATGAAGGCTGGGCAAGTTATTGGTATATAAGAATTATGCGAGAATTAAATCTTGATTCTAATGAAGCAATTGAGTACGCAAAGCTTAATGCAGGAGTAGTTCAGCCATCAAAAACAAGTATTAACCCGTATTATTTAGGACTCAGAATGTTTGAAGATATTGAATATCGATATAATAATCCAACAAAAGAAATGAAAGAATTAGGCGTTAAATCTGGCAGCGGAAGAGAAAAAATGTTTGAAGTACGTGAGTTAGAAACGGATAGTTCATTTATCCGAAACTATCTAACTAAAGAACTCGTAATGCGCGAAGATATGTATTTATTCCAGCGACAAGGTAAGGAGTATAAAGTCACTGATAAGGCATGGGAAAATGTAAGAGATCAACTTGTTGTTAGTAGGGTAAATGGCGGATTCCCATATATCGTTGTTCAAGAGGGCGATTACTTAAAAAATGGGGAGCTTTATTTGAAGCATTCCTATGAAAATATGGAACTTGATGTGAAGTATGTTGAAAAGGTAATGCCTTATATTCATCAATTGTGGGGCAGAGGAGTTCATTTGGAGACGAATATTGAGAATAAGTCTGTGTTGTTTAGTTATGATGGGAAGAATATTCATCGGAAGTATATTTGATTCTGAATTATGACATGACTTACTTTCCTGAGCTAACAGAAGAACAATATTAAGAAAATTTATTAAGCTTTTTTAAATTTTATCTGAAAATGTAATTTGAATACTATTATTACATTATTATACTACTGTCTCTTATACAC
>NZ_JBHXLC010000051.1:0-5072 GCF_042721555.1 Gottfriedia sp. NPDC058432 | reverse complement strand
AGGACTTGTAGCATTATTACTTCAAGCCAATTCATCTTTAACAGTTAGTGATATTGAAAGAATAATAAAGGAAACAGCAACTCCTTGTACTAACTATGATTATCCTGAAACCCCTAACAATGGATATGGATATGGTGTGATTAATGCACTTAAGGCTGTAACATCAGTTATGCCAGGAATTTCTGATATTAAAGGCCAAGTATCAGAAGATGCCGAGGATACAGTTCCGCCAACTTTTAATCATATACCTGTTAAAGAGGCAGACGTAGGATTTGAACAAAAATTAAAAATAGATGTACAAGATAATATAAGCGTTAAGACAGTTGAGCTTCAATATAGAAATAATCCATCGGATGAGTGGACAACAGTTGCAGCTGAAAGGCAGAGTGGAGACATCCAGTCAGGAAGCTATGAAGCTATAATTCCAGCAGATAGAGTAGTGGCAGGATCAAATCTATCTTACAGATGGAGAATAGTTGACTTTGGAAAGAACGAGGTTACAAGTGATATCTATACAATACTTGTTAACTCTCAAGTAGGATACTTTAATGATTTTGAAACAGATACAACAGGATGGGAAATAGTCGGAGCTCCTAAATGGCAGTGGGGAAAACCAACGACAGGACCTATGGCAGCAGCTTCGGGAGAAAAGGTTTTTGCTACTAATCTTGAAGGAACGTATTCAGAAAATCAAGTAATGGGATTGATATCGCCTAAAATTGTCTTGCCGAAAGAACATGCTTATTTGCAGTTTAAAAATTGGTATGATATAGAAGAAAATAATGCCATTGCAAAAGTTGGGGTTCAAATTGACGGCAATGATTATTTTACGAGTGTAGCAAAATATGCAGGCACTAAGACAGGAGGATATTCAAATGAAGAAATAGATATAAGCGAATATGCAGGAAAGAAAGTAAGTATCTTTTTTGTATTTATGTCTGGTACCTCAACCTCCAATAATCATCAGGGATGGTTTATAGATGATGTGAATTTAACAGATAAATCTGCAGCACTAGGTAATACATCAGTTTTAAGCAATGGCCCTGAAGAACAAATTAGATTAAAAGATCTACCTGCAGCATCAGATGGCAGATCAGTTTTAAGCAACAGCCCAAAACAACAAGTAAAAAATTCAGTGCAGACAAACACTGAGATAGCAAAACTTCCATTATCAGCCACAGTGACTATTGTTGAAAATGGTCGTTCAACAAAAACAAATCCGCAAGACGGGTCATATAGTTTTAAGGTGAAAGAAGGAGCGTATACATTAAGAGCTGAAAAGTATGGATACTATCCAAAGGATGAGAAGGTTCAAGTAGCAGCCAACCAAGTTCTTGAAAATACAGACATTACAATGGTTCCAATACCTAAGAGAACATTAACAGGTAAAATCACTAATGCACAAACAGGAAAGCCTGTGAAAAACGCTAAAGTTTACGTAATTGAGGATGCAGCAGTAGCACCAGTTACAACTGATGCAGAGGGTAATTACTCATTAACTGCATATGAAGGTAAATATACAGTACAGGTTATAGCTGAGGACTACTTTGATGAGAAAGTTACCGTAGATATTACGGGTAAGGAAAATGTTACACATGATATTCAGCAAAAACCGTTTATAAATTATTCAGGAGAGATAGGCTATGATGATGGAACAGCAGAAGATACAATAGCTCAATTTCAACCGGGAGGGGGCTATGCAGTAAGAATGTCACTTCCGGAGGGAGAGACTAGAGCAATAGTAACCTCTGGATTATTTATGTTTGGTACAAAATGGCCAACACCAGGTGGAACTACATTTAAGGTGGCAGTTTATGATGCAAGTGGAAAGGGTGGCGCTCCTGGGAAAATGATAGCAGGTCCGTTTAATGCAACTACTCCTAGGGAGGAAGGAAAATGGACAGTCGTTGATTTATCCGCAAAGCGAATAGTTGTAACAGGCGATTATTATATGGTTTTAATACAGGATCAGCCTTCTTTGTTATCTCCAGGAATATCATTGGATAAAACGACAGTACCAACAGGAAGATCATGGTGGTTTGAAAAAGATGGTCCATTCACTTTAGCAAGTAAAGAGTATGGAAACATAATGATTAGATCAACAGTTAAGCTTGAAGCACTAGCTCCAGCTATAACATCACCAGTAGACAACCCATATGTAAATAATGAAAAAGTAACAATAAAAGGTATGGCGGCTCCAGGAATGGACGTTCATATATTTAGCAAAGATGAAGATATAGCAAATGGAAAGACAAATGATGATGGAAGCTTTTCAATTGACGCTGTACTTCAAGAGGGAGTTAATATTCTAAAGGCAAAAACTATAACAGAACTCGGTTTTACTCCTTATTCGAAGGAAATAAAGGTTATAGTAGACAAAGCAGCACCAGTTTTAGAAATTACAAGCCCACAAAATAACGCAAATATAAATAATCAGGTTATAACTGTAACAGGAACAGCCAAAGATGATTATTTAGATTATGTTGATGTTAATGGAACAAGGCCAGACATAGATTCAAATGGAAATTGGACAGTAAAGCTTATGTCCAAGGAAGGGAAAAATATAATAAATGTTGTTGCTAGAGACAAAGCAGGAAATGAAACTGCTAAGAGCATAACAGTTAATGTAAAATACCCAATACTTGAAATTAAAAATATAATGCCATCGAGTGATGTAATATTAAAGGCAGATCAAACATTAAAGGTTGGGTTCGACAGTGAGCCTGGATTAAAAAAGGCAGTATTTACAATTAACGTTCCGATTAATGGCATAACAAGTGCAGCATCTGTGCCAACTGCAAGTTTAAGCAACTTTGAAGTAGTTATGACCGAAGTAAAGGATGCAAAAGGAAATGGCACTGGACACTATGAGGGCTACTGGAAAGCAACTAACAACCTTACATTAAACGGTGCACAAATAGTGGTAAAAGTAGAAGATATGTATGGAAATTCATTAAGTTCCAAGGCAGCAGGAAAGCTATATATCGATTCAATTAAACCACTCATATATGGTACGACAGATAAGAAATTAAATATTAATTCAAAGTTTGATCCAATGGCGGGAGTATCTGCAGTAGATAATGTAGATGGTGATTTAACTAAATTCATTAGAGTAACAGGTATTGTAGATACTAAGAGAAAAGGTTCTTACGTACTTACTTACACGGTGAACGATAAGTTTGGGAATGTAACAACAGTTAAAAGAACGATCACAGTGATTGATAATATTAAACCTGTGATTTACGGTGCAGGTAACAAAACAATTAATATCAATACTAAATTCAATCCACTAAAAGATGTAACTGCTAAAGATAATGTGGATGGATCTTTAACAAAACTTATCAAAGTAGCGGGAACAGTAAATACAAAGAAAATCGGAACATACACATTAACGTATACGGTTACTGATTCTTCCGGTAATAAAAAGGTTATTACAAGAAAAATCACTGTAAAAGACAATATTAAACCTGTTATTTATGGTGCAAAATCGAAAACAATTAAAGTAAAGTCTAAATTCAATGCAAGGGCAGGCGTTACTGCAAAAGATAATGTAGACGGAGATTTAACAAAAGTGATTAAAATTACTGGAACTGTAAATACAAAGAAAAAAGGTACTTTTACGTTAAAGTATGTAGTTGCTGATAAAACTGGGAACAAGACTACTGTTCTAAGAAAAATCACTGTTAAATAGAGATTTGATTTACACTATATGAAAAAGGACCTTTTTATAAGGTCCCTCCAGCTTGTAGAAAACGCAGTGTTTTACCACTTGTCACAAGCTGAAGGTCTGCCAAACTAGGCAGACCTTTTCTATTTCTATTTATTTGGATTCGCTAATCGTTTTATTAATGACATCAATCACGTAGTTCTTTGTGTTTTTGTTTATCGAACCGCCATCATCTTTAAAAATCGTGGATTTGGTAGTATCAGTTGGTTCAATGTGTACTGTTACTAGTGTTTGACCTTCGTTTAGATTAATAGATTGAGTGAAATACATCTCATTATAGTCAGTTACTTTTTCCCCGTTGATGGTGAGGTTAGCAGCTTTAATACTATTCCCTTTGAGAGTTAAAGTCGAACCCTTCACATCAATTTGGCTAACTACAAGTGGCTTATCAATCTAATTTTGAACAATTACAATGAATCTCTAACTCTTACACATTAATACTATTATTCTAGATAGTGTGTGTGATTGGTATAGAAAAACAAAAATATCGTGCAGTCGATTTAAAAAGAAATACCATTGATTTATTCCTTAGTAAAACGATTTGCAAATCAGCCAAGCATCTCTTGAAACTAGCCTTGGTTTTTTCGCACTTTAAGAAAGTGGTGGCCAATTTTAGGAATAAAGTATAAGTGCAACTTCGTCTCTGTCTTCACCTAAAAGGCTCGCCAAATCGGTGAGTTTTCTTTAAAACTTTGCGCCAGAACCGGATTTTTTGAACCAGTGCATATTAGTATAATGCTAAAAATCGATAAAATTATATTATGGTTATCATAATATTTCATTATTTTACAAAAAATTTATAAAATTTTAAAATTTTAAAATAAGCTGCTTTCATCTTGTTAGCAATCTCTTAATTTATCCTATTCAACTATGAATCATACTTTATGATATTTCTTAACATTTGTAACTTAATGAAAACGTTACTAGCTGTAAGTTTGAATGGAATGAAATAACTTAATTGATGAACTGTTGTAAGGATCATCTCAAAACCTATTTTATAAGTTAATGAATTCAAGCAGTTAAGGGAAAGGAAGGAAAAGGATTATTTATGTAAATTTAATCTAAATATGGGGGTATAAACATGATAAAAATCACCAAGAAATTGAGTGCATTGTCGACAGCTTTATTACTAACTATCAGTTCATTTGCTGCACCAGCTGGAAATTATGCTAAGGCTTATGCAAAGGACAATATTGAGACAAGCTATAACGCTAAAGAGGTAATAGCGAATAAAATAAGTCCAGAACTTGAAAAAGAATTTGCAAATAACTCTCAAACTACCTTTCTTGTAAAATTTAAGGATCAGGTAGATACAGTAAAGGTTGCTAATGATGTTAAAGCTAAG
>NZ_JBHXLC010000050.1:0-9532 GCF_042721555.1 Gottfriedia sp. NPDC058432 | reverse complement strand
CACACCCGTTCCCATACCGAACACGGCAGTTAAGCTCTTTTGCGTCGATGGTAGTTGGGGGTTTCCCCCTGTGAGAGTAGAACGTCGCCTGGTTTACCAAAGTATCAGCTAATCAGCTGGTGCTTTTTTTATTTTGGATCCGTTATATGTTCATACTTAATAAATATTAAAGGACTGTCAATTTTTTGATAGTCCTTTAAAGTCCTTTATACAAAATTTGAATACCAAGTACTTGAAGCAACTGAATCTGGTCATTTAGAATTATCTATAATATAAGGAATTGTATCAAGCTGTTTAAAAACATAAGTTTCATTATCAATTTTTATTTTAAAAGTTCTTCTTTTTTTATCATAAATGATTTTCAAATTATGAAACTTAGAACTATTAATTACATACGTCGTATCTGTTTTTTGTGAATAAGTTCCCTTATCTACTTCAGAACGATTATAATAATAAAACGTATGATGGTGATCTTCATCAAATACTATTGATGCAAATGGAAGTTTTTTGCTATGGTAAGTCCCTATTAAAGTTGACTCATCTAAATTCTGTATCTTTGGCATGTTTATAGCTAAAATAATAAATACAAAAACCAATAATAGAATAATACTTTTATCAACCCAATTTTTCTTTTCAACCTCAGGCATTAAAATCTACACTCCTTCCTTAATTTAAAAATATTTAAAGAAATGAAGAACTATTCTAAATACAAACCAATTCAATACCGAGTTATTTAATATTTGAATTAATCTTAAGTATCTAGTTCATTGATTAAATGATCCTAGGTGAACAACTAAAACTAACACGAAAAACGAACTGTTCATAACAGTTCGTTATCTGTAACATTTACATGCTTTAGTACTTTATAAAGAAGTTAATTACTTGGTTTATCCTATTTCTCTGTCATACGTGTTACATAAGTATTTTCTGCTGCTTCTAAAAATGAATTAACTGTTAACATAAATAATCTCCTTTATTTTCAGGTTCAAAATCTAATACTTCTACTTCCATGTAGTAATATATATTATTCTTTTGCGTAATTTCATCAGGATCAATGCCAATTCGTTCTTTTAATTTAACCTTAGCAAAATAGTAAGCATCTTCTTCATTCTTTGCCTATACATTATTAATTCGGAATTCAATTTCTAATTCACTAAAGTTAAAATTTAAATCATATCTTCCAAAGCTTTCTATTGCTTTGAGGTTTTCCGCAATCTGTATAATATCTAATGCGGTATCTAGTAATCTTTGTTGGTATTCCGTTAACTCGTCTTTTTCTTTTAATTCGCTTACCAAATCATAAGGTAGGGGGGATGTCTGTAAAATTTCTTTTACTGCATCACCCCAAATTGTCCAAGGGAATGACTCAATTAATTGTTTAGTTCGATATGTTTTTTTTGTATTTACGTATGGAAAATGCATAGCCCATAAATGTGCTACAAGTAATTTTTTTGGTTCAAAACTTGGAGCTAATTTTGGATATTCTTCATCAAAGTGTTCACACTCATTTTTTAAACGTGTCATGGCTTCTTCAAATCCATACTTCATATTGTGATTAAACATTTGCATTGCAGTCATTTGGTGATCGAATTTAACACTTTTTTTTATGATCCCTAAATGTTCAGCAAATTTTTGATTGAAGTACATAAATTCTCTCCTCATGTCTATTTGGATTATCATGTAATCTCTCCTCTAGCTTTAATTCGATTTACAAATAAAAAAGAGCAGGGGGGTAACCCTACTCATTTCTTCTTTTTATCTCTATATTCAATTATATTTCCTATACCACCGATAGAATAAGGATTTATTATATAATCACAAATAACAAAATCACTATCTGATTCATCATATTCTTCGTCAGGTACTTCAGAAGGTTCCTCTATATAAGAATCTTCATATTGCTGCTCTTGTTCTTCCGACTGTTGATCTAGTTCATTATAATATTCTTTCTCTTGTTGTTCATTATCTTCCATTTCTTGATAAAATTCATCTGATTGTTGCTCATAATATTCTTCTAGGTCAGGATCTTCTTCGTATGTATTATCACTATTACCACCATTATGATAGTGATATTCTCCATACTTTAAACCGTATTTTTCACAATTCGTATAACACCTATGTCCACAGTTAGCATCAGTTCTTCCAGGAGAGGCATAGGATTTTTCATTAGATATAAATAATTGAAAAACTAAAAATAAAATCAATAATAAAGTTTTCTTCATGGTTCCCCTCAAATTCAAACATAAAAGAGCAAAGGTGCCTGCTCGTGAATTGGTTAATCGACGATTATTCCATCATATCTGAATTTTTCATCAGGGAATGTTTTCGTTCCACCAGACTGTCCTATTGTAATATCTAAATGATATTCACCTGTTTCTTTCAATTCTCTAAATACAATGGTGTTATTTGCGTAATCACCAAGACCCGTGTGCTGAATATCAATTAATTTATCATCCTTGTTGCGTAATTCTACATAAACATGTGCGCCATAATATCCACTATAATTAGTGAATCCAGCACGAACATGATCACCTATATGTAAATTACCTTCCCTTATGTACATCCTAACTATTGTTCCATATTTATGTTCTACAAGAGGGTTAGGGTCTGGCTTGCTAACTTTAGCAGCAGAAGCTTTAGCTCTTTTTTCAATCCTTTCAATCTTTTCATTCTTTTTTACATTTTGCATATCAAAATAAAAACCTAATACTATCATTGCAACGATAACTATGGCTATCATTGCTTTTATGGTAAACCTCATTCTTAACCATCCTTTTGTTATAATCTGATTTAATTATATATTATTAATCAATTCTTTAGGAATGGTTCTAAAAGCTTAATTGATACAAGGGGCACACTTAACCCATTCTTGATATAGTTCGCCTATTACATAAGCAAGATTATTGCGAAGCACTATATCGTGTTCATGTAAATACTGCTCATAGGCTTTGATATCCTCAAAGATGACTTGTTCATCTTCTGTTACTTTCAAACCTAGTATCTCAATCTGCACTAACAGTCTATATACTTGATTTAAATACTTTGCTATTTCACGACATAAGATAACCTTTTCCAAAAAATGACTTACATCAAAATCTTCATGATAATGAGTTTCGCCTGTTTCACTAACAACTTTAATCTCTCTTAATCATGGTTACATCTCCCACAATACGTAATAGCCATTTCCTCTGGACAATCGAAAGGGTTGTTATGTTCAGTACCAATAAAGCCGGCGCCGCAAAACTCGCATTTATTATCTACTACAATAAATACTTCTTTACTGCATGTACCAATTAATGTTCCATAAGGTTTATCAGTAAACTGTTTAGGGATGAGCTTATTTGTTTCTGTTTGAAAGCTTCTAATAGCCAGATTAATAATTCTCCTCTATATAGAAATAAGCGATCTCCTCTTAATACAAGGAATCGCTTCATAATAACCAGCTATCTCTAATTGTCGTTGTGCATTACGGAATACATAATCAATGTTCTGCTGTTCCCTAAGAGCACATTTTTTAAAATAACTGTACTTATAGCATCTTTCCAGTATATTTCATAATATATTTCTTTTTCCTTATCAATAAACTCACATCCGCCACACTCTCTTTTTTTACCGTGAAATTCACCAGATTGATTTAATAAAAACTTCTCTCCTCCGATCGTTCCATTATTATAACTAATCAGATAGTGTGAGTATGACTTAATTAAATCCTTATCAAATTTTCCTTTATATTTTATAGTTGTTTGAAATAAGATATCAGTTCCAACTAAAGTCATCTCGTGTAAAACTTCCCAATTATTATCGCTTCCTTTAAAACTAACAGACTTAGTACTAAATAAATGGTTTGCAATTTCTCCGTGTACTGTAGTAATCGAGTTAAATAAGAACAATAAACTGAAAGTAAGATGAGCTATTGTCTTTTTCATTTTAAGTCTCCAGTTTTTATATTTAATATTCAATTAAATGGTGTGTTTTTATACAATGATTAATCCTTATTAAACTAAATTTCTATTTTGCTACAAATTTTGAAGATACATTTATTAATTTTTACATTTGGCCTACGAGTATGAAACTTAAAGTGAGTGCTTACCTGAAGGAAAAAAAGTTGTAGAAAATTTTTATTAACCACATACAGTAAATAATGTAGATCATCTTTACTTTTCAATTCACAAATAGTATGATGATTTCAATAAGTTAGATTTCAATGAACATAATAATAAATGAGGTGCATTTTGTGAGTGCGGTAGGTTCTAAATAGGAAAAAATTAAATGAAATAAATAGGATGAAAAAAAGGGGAATATGTAGAATTCGTACCCTTAATTTTGTCATGTATTTATTTCAAACCTAGGAAGATACCTACAATACTTTATAATGCGCATAAAGAAATTAGTATGGCTATTCTGTAATAGCTTATTTAACTATATTTCAATTATGATTGCCTTGTAATGTGATTAAAGCTGCGGTATCTCTGCAGCTTTTTTATATTGTTTCGGGCAAAAAAAGCTCTTTATTTCTATAAATAATTTCATTGGAATCTAACGGGTAGGTATCTCCATTTATGATCGATAAAATCATATTAAAGAGGAGAATTAAAATTGAGCAATATAACATTTGAAAAATTACAATATAACGAGTTAAAAGAAATAGTAAAATCTTATTGTATAAGTGGATTAGGTAAAAAATTGATAAATCAGTTAGAACCTAGTACCAATATAAAAGTCGTTAAAAATAGATTAAATGAGACAACTGAAGCTCGGGCAATATTAGATGCAGAAGGACATGTACCATTTTTAGGTGTTTCTAACATTGAAAATATAATTCAAAATCTTGAAAAGGGTATGATATTAGATCCAAGTGATTTAATCAGTATTTCGGACTTTTTAAGAGGGTGTAGAAGAATTAAAAAGTTTATGCAAGATAACGTATTTTTTGCCCCAATTCTCTCTTCTTACGCAAACTCAATGAGTGAATTTATAAGTATTGAAGATGAGATTAACTTCTCAATTAAAGGAAACAGCGTTGATTCTGCGGCAAGTAAGGATCTTAAACGTATACGTAATAATATTGAATCAGTTGAAGAGAAAATTAAAGATCGTTTAAATAAATTTCTAAGTAGTAGTGCAAATAAAATGTATATTCAAGACTTTTTTATAAGTAAGAAAGATGACAGATATACGATACCAATTAAAGCTTCCTTTAAAAAGCAAGTTCCTGGATCAATTATTGAAGTTTCTTCTAAAGGGTCAACAGTCTTTATCGAACCGAATACAGTAACTAAATTAAACAGTGAGTTAGCAGGCCTAAAGGCTGAAGAGGCAATGGAAGAATATCAAATATTAGCTACTCTCTCAGGAATGATTTTAGAAAAAATTTATGAAATTAATATAAATATGGAATTAATTAGCCAATATGATATGGTGTTTGCCAAAGCTAAATTTAGCAAATATATTGGTGGAGTAGAGCCGAAATTAAATGACTTCGGATATATAAAGTTAGTTGATTGTAAACATCCACTATTAACAGGTAATGTTGTTCCACTTAATTTTGAGATAGGGGAAAGTTATCGAAGTTTAATCATTACGGGACCTAATGCTGGTGGAAAGACAGTCGTTCTAAAAACAATAGGCTTACTAACTTTAGCAACAATGTCAGGTTTCCATATTATCGGAGACGTGGGGACTGAAATTGCAGTATTTGAAAAGATTTTTGTTGATATTGGAGATAATCAAAGTATAGAAAATGCACTAAGCACATTTTCATCACATATGAAAAACCTTTCAGATATTATGGGAGTTTCTAATAATAATACACTTTTACTATTTGATGAAATAGGAAGTGGTACGGAACCGAATGAAGGGTCAGCACTAGCAATTTCTATATTGGAAGAATTTTATCTTATGGGATGTATTACAGTTGCAACTACCCATTATGGTGAAATTAAACGTTTTTCAGAAATGCATACTGATTTTATGAATGCAGCAATGCGATTTAATAGTGAAACACTAGAGCCAATGTATAAGTTAATAATCGGGAAATCAGGGGAAAGTAATGCCCTATGGATATCTAAGAAAATGAATATTCGCGAAAATGTACTTCAAAGAGCGAAAGAATATATGGAAAATAAAGAATATCAATTAGAAAGAGTAAAAGAAAGTGCAATAAGGAAACCAAAGATTGTCAAATTGAAAGCTGATGAAAAGGTTAACTATCAAAAAGGTGATCGAGTAAAATTATTAGATTTTGATAACTTTGGCATAGTCTATAAAGAAATCGATAATTTCTATAATCTCATTGTTTTTTACAATGGTGAATTTTTAGAAGTGAATGAAAAACGAATATCTTTAGAAGTAATAGCTGCTGAACTTTATCCAGAAGGATATGACATAGATACGTTATTTGTTGATTATGCGACAAGAAAATTACAGCACGATATTGAACGAGGTTCGAAAAAGGCACTTCGAAAGATTCAAAAAGGAATGAGAAGTAACGGGGAGTAATATTTCGGCTATTTTAATTCAGCACATTATTGTACTTTTTATAAAAACTAAAACATCAGCCTAAATGCTGATGTTTTTGATTTAAGGAAAACTCATTTTCAAGAAAACAAAACAAATTAATGCTTAAATGAATAGACTATACCAAACTACATGATTGGGGTCTTGATATGAGGAAATTTTCTTATATAGATTTAATCGCTACGTTAAATATAGAAGATGCACATCCAGGTGGGTTTGATTTAACTAAAAAAACATTAAGATTTCTTCCACTGACATCAGCTAGCCAAGTTTTAGAAGTTGGTTGCGGTTCAGGTAAAACTGCTAGCTATTTATATGAAAGTTACAAATGCTCAATTACAACAATCGATATAAACAGTCGGATGCTGGCCAATGCAAGAAAACGATTTAACAAAAAGAAAATCCCAGTTACTCTGCATCAAGCAAGTGCAGAAAACCTTCCTTTTAAGGATAATTCATTTGATATTATCATTTCAGAATCAGTAACAAGCTTCACAAATGTAGATAAATCATTACATGAATATGTAAGAGTGTTAAAAAAAGGTGGTTATTTTCTTGCCATAGAAATGACATCTGAGAGATCACTAACACTACAAGAAGAAAGTGAAATAAAGGATGTTTATGGTATTTCAAAAGTAAAAACGGTAAGAGAGTGGGAACAAGCATTAATCAAAGGGGGCTTTAGAGACTATAAAATCCTCAAAGGAAATACAATAATGAATACATCAACAAATCCCACTGATTCACTAGCATTTCAAAAGTTACCACCTGAAGGAATTGAATTGCTTCATAGATTTCAAGAAATACTAGTGCGTTATAAAGATGTGTTAGGATATAGAGTATTTTTATGTAGAAAAAGATAAGCATAATAGCTTATCTTTTTTGTTTGAATGTACAAAATTCTCGTTTACCAGGATCGGATTAATACTTAGGTATCAGACTATTATATTCAAAAGTATTATGTAGATTTAACCAAGCTAGTCCAATAATTCCAAGCTATTAAATATTCATCTAAATCATTTGGATGATGTCTTATGCATGTAGCTAACCTAAAGTATAATCCAACTATTACGTTTCTATAGATTATGTGAGAATCAATATTTTGTAAAAATTTCAAATGACTGACTGCGGTAGATATTGTTTCTTTGGTTAGATTATCTGGAGAAGAACAAAATGCATATATTAAATCATAAAGTGGATCACCAAACACTGGTGTAGGATCAATAATTCCACTTAACTTTCCTTTGTTAAAAATAAAATTGTGTATACCACAGTCACCATGTAATAAAAAGGGTTCACCATGATAAGTGACTTGATTTGAATTGTTTATAATAGAAAAGATAAGTGTATGATCTTTCTTATCTAAATGCGAATCTAGAGTTTTATGAGACTCTGTCATTCTACTCAATAGAAAATCTGACCATGAATTCGATAAATCTTCTGCCCATCCCCAACCTGGAGCATTAGGGTAGGGTTCGTAATTATTTATTAACTGTTCAACAAGTGTTACTAGTAATTCTGTTTTATTATTTCTAACATAATTTGTGCTACCTGGAATGAATGGATAAACTATGTATTTAAATGTTTTTTCTGCAAATAGTAAATTGGGTAATAAATCTATTTTGTTATAGAAATTAAGAAAATATGCTTCTGATTCTAGTATACGAGGATCATTTAACTTAATAATATATTTACTCTCGTTTATTCTAGTACTTAGAAGATATATACTGCTTGATGTTCCGCCGGTTAGTTGAGTGTACTTAATTTCTTTTTTGCTAATTAAATTCATGTTTGATAAATCAGTTATTAATGATTCTATTTGCATAGGATCCTCACCTTCGTCATTAATAATGTATTTATCTAAGTATACCTTATAAATCACCGGTCACCATGAGGATAGATTGGAAAATGCTTATTAATCTCCACTTTATTTATGTTTAAAAATGTTTTGGAAATTGTAAAAGTATATGTACATAAGCAAAGTATGAATATAATAATTATGACTTGAATGATTCTTTTCATGATAACTCCTATTCATATATACGATGCTTTTATTCTTTAACTAATGAGAGGAAGTTAACCCATAAAATAAAAGGGTGTCTCAAAAGTCAGCAATTGACTAAAGAGACATACCCACAGTAATTGAATATAAGATTTTATTGAACTATTAAAAAAAGAATAATGCTGCTAATGCGACTCCTGCAACAAAACCGAGTGCAATTGAAATACCGAACCCACAGCCGAAGAATCCGCATCTAAATCCATCTCCGTCAAAATCTCTATGGTCTCTTCTTTCGTCTCTTCTATCAAACCTTCTGTCAAATCTTCTATCGAATCGATTATCAAATCTTTCCTCATTGCGATTACCAAACATATTATCAAAACGATTTTCATTGCGGAAACTTCTATTTGAAAAGTTTCTTTCTGAGAAATCTCTATTAGATTGGTTTCTGTTCATGTTACTTCTATTACGATTGGATGATCTATTAAAATTAGAATTCTGACGATTTTGATTGACTGGTTCAATAAAAACTCGATCTTCAGATACTCTAGTAATACGGCCAACATGCTCGTTTCCTTCTTTATCGAAAATGCGTACAACCTGCCCTCTAAAATTATTACATAATTGATGGGCTTCATTACATTGCATAACAATTCCTCCTTTTCTTGTACTAATCTATGGAAGAGGGATAGTTTGTGCTTGTACTTATACCTAGTTGTACAATTAACTAATTAATTTGTTTGAAATTTACGTAAATTATTTTTTTAAACTTTTTATAAAAGAAATGCTTGCAATCATTTGGACGAGATGGTATATTTGTTTATGTTGTCACGACAAACCAAGTGAGAACAACAAAAAAATATAATAAGTTGTTGACAAATGATTCGACAAAATGTTATTATATTAAAGTCGCTTCTGAGCGACAAAGTGAACTTTGAAAACTAAACAAAACATGAAGTAAACGTCAATTATTAGTTTTTTGAGCAATACAAGATTTAAACTTAACTTTTATGG
>NZ_JBHXLC010000049.1:0-13279 GCF_042721555.1 Gottfriedia sp. NPDC058432 | reverse complement strand
GGCGATTTTCCGTTCAATTTGAACGGAAAATCGCCTTTTTTATTTCACATATTGATTACAGTAAATAAAATTGACTGTTTTTCAGTGGCCTCGGCAAGCCTGCGGGGTCTCAGCCTTCCCGCTAATCCCATAGGAGTCGAGCACCCCTCCGTTCCAATCAACTTATTCATCAAGAAACAATCTGCAACAAAACCAAATCAAATAGCCTTTACTTAGAGTATCTTAACAGTTATTTATTAATCAGTCTGTAGGTCAATTAATATTAAACATTAATTAATAAACTAATCAATTGAATTTTTTTTTCAAAAATTAGCTCATAATATTTTTAATTTCTGAAAAAAACTTACTAGTGTTACTGGAAACATAAAATTGCTCAAACGTATTAACATTTAAAACCAATAATAGATAGAACATCCAAAAAACGATTATTTCACCATTAATAAATGTTCATTTAATGTCCGTTTCCTCTATTGACCATTTTATATTTCAACACTCTGAAAAACAACCATGTCAATTAATTATCAAATTTTCGTAAAAGGAGTATAGTGAAATTGATTTCCACTAAAGGATGTTATGAGTAATTAATTTTCAACTTCGAACATTTATAGTTCCTCATGAACGTGTTATGAGGAAGTAAATTACGAAATCGAGCATATATAGTTCCTCATGAACGTGTTATGAGGAAGTAATTTTCAACAAGCTGCAATTATAATGACTCATGAACCCGCTATGAGTAAGTAAATTTGATTAAGCTGCATTTATAGTGACTCATGAACCTGTTATGAGTAAGTAATTTTCATCATCTTGCAATTATAGTTCCTCATGAACCCGCTATGTTTACCAAGATTCAAATAAATCCCTACCATTTAATGGCTGAATGGGACGGCTATTTGGTTTGAAATAGTTTTGATAAGAATGGACTTGTTCTTCGGAAAATTGTATTGGTTTGTTAAAGACGATCCATTTAATTCCTTCAGTACATGGAGGAGTTGTAAAAGAGCCAGTGTATGAAAACTTTTTACTAGTATAGGGAATAAAGGGCTGCAAATTTAGTTTTACAACTTTTCGACCAAGTTCCTCATCCGTAGGATTTACATCAAGGATTTTTTGGAATTCTTTATTCAATCTACCAATATCAACAAGTACCCCGATGGTAATGATGGATTTTTTTTTATTTTCATTTATAAAATGAATCTCTAAATCATTTTGTTTCCCATTTATTGTATGCTCACTTGGTGTATGGAAATGAAATTGTTTTAATGTATAGTGTATTCCATTTAAATTAATTGAGTTGGAGTGATTTACTGGAATGAATTTTACTGTGTACTGCGACGTTTCTATTTTAAAAAGATCATTATGATAGTTTATACCTAAAGGTAGTGATTTTTTTATGGCTTGATCAATATTAACTGGAGATTGTTGTTTCCCATTAGAACATAGTGAATAATCTTTATTGATTGTACTCCAATAATTAGGTCCAGTTTTACCTGTGTAAGACCAGTCTTCATTTCTTGCAGTTGAAACTGTTGATTTATTTAGACGAATATCATGCACAATCTGATTATTTGAACAGGCTGAGATTGTAAGACTGAATAGTATGATGAATAGATAAAAATAGTTCATTATATACTTTCCTTCCTTGCTATGTATGATAGGATACATTTTAGACAACGATGTTACGGAACAAACCTATAATAAGGGGGAGAAGATGATGACGTTAGAAGAAGTAATGAAATCATTAGAGGAAATGGGTACTGAGCAAACGAAAAAAACTTTTTTGCGCCATGGTGCAAAGGAACCTTTATTTGGCGTTAAAATTGGTGATCTGAAAAAGCTTGTTAAATATGTTAAAAAGGATCAAGAATTAGCATTATCACTTTTCCATACAGGAAATTCAGATGCAATGTATTTGGCCGGTTTATCAATTAATCCAAAGTTAATGACAAAGGAACAGCTTCAAAATTGGGCGAAAGAAGCCCACTGGTCTATGATTGCTGAAAGTATTGTAGGTGCTGTTGCAGCAGAAAGCAAGTATGCAATCGAGTTAGCTAGAGAATGGTTGAAGTCAGATGATGAATTAATTGAAAATTGTGGATGGAGCACTTATAGTCATTATTTATCAATTGCATCAGATGAAGAGATTGATAAAGAAGAAGTTCATAAATTACTTAATTATATTGAAAATAATATACATACTTCAAAAAATAGAGTTCGTTATACGATGAATGGATTTGTAATTGTGGTAGGAAGTTATGTACCAAGTCTTACAGTTGAAGCAATGATGGTTGGTCAAAAGATTGGAAAAGTCCACGTGAACGTTGGAGATACGGCTTGTAAGGTACCTCTAGCAACTGATTATATTGAAAAGGTCGAGGCGAGGGGAAAGCTTGGAGTAAAGAAAAAAACATGCATTTGTTAATTTGATCAGTCACCTATTAATATGGTGACTTTTTATTAGAAAGAAACGGGAGAACCATGATTATAAAATCAAATAGACTATATTTAAGAAAGCTTAAAATGGATGACCTAGATCATTTACACAAACTTCAATCTAATGTGAATGTAATGAGATACATAACAAATCGTCCTAAAACATTAGAAGAAACTAAAAATGAATTAAATAAGATTCTTCAAATGTATAAGGAGAAAAATTCTGATTTTGAAGTGATGGCAGTTTGTAAAAATGGGACTAATCAATTGATTGGAACATGTGCAGTCATAAAAAATGTTTCAGATGAGTTTGAAATAGGCTATCGATTAACTGAAGAAGAATGGGGAAATGGTTACGGCATTGAAATTGCTAGTTTAATAGAAGATTATTGTATTGGAATCAGAAAGCTAAATTTTATTGTAGCTACCGTTGAAGCCAAAAACGTCTATTCAGTAAAAATCCTTGAGAAAAAAGGATTTAATTTAATTTTAGAATCAATTGACGATGAAAATGATGAATTAACTAAATATTATCGTAAAGACCGTCATATTTATTAGAAATCATCAAATTAACTAAAAGGGGAAATCTAATGGACTTTAATATCCATTTTGATGAATTTCACTTTGTTTCTACCATCATTATTACGCTTGTAAATTATATAACTCTAGGAATTTTATTTATTTGGACCTATAGAACAAATGATTTGAAACCAGAAGTATGGAAGGCTATTATTACAATACTTATCGGTTTATTTGTCTTTAGTATTAATTTGAATTTTGATGAATATCGAATTGAAATACCAATTTTACCTCTTGGATTTTGGATTTTAATGTGGGTCTGTAAACGTAATGATAATCAGGAACGATGGGGAAAATATAGGCGTTTTGCATGGGCTGGTTTTTTGATTAGATTTTTCTTTTTACTTACAAGTTTATTGCAAATGTTGATTGATTCAATAATCTATTCATAGTTAATGTTTAAGCATTTGTTTTCCACTCCAATAATTATTAATATAAGATTAAAAGAGTGAATATTGGAGGGAAAGGATGAAACGCAAAACAATTCATAGTGTACTTTCAGTTTTAACAATTTCCATTTTATTTACAGGATGTAGTAATCAACAAGCTGAAACAAATACAACGAAGAACCACGAAAATCATGCCGAACATATTCAAACAAGTGATATTAGAGAACAAACAATCAATAAAGAAACTTTACCGAAGTTTTTAGGTGATAAAGAACAACAAATTCAACAAATCTATATGGTGGCAGCGCAACATGCTAATTTACTTAAAAATATGCCATGTTATTGTGGTTGCGGTGAAAGTGTAGGTCATAAAAGTAATTTAGATTGCTTTATTCATGAAGTAAAAGAAGATGGTTCAATCGTGTGGGATAGCCATGCAACTTCGTGCGTCAACTGTATGGAGATTGCAGTTGAATCAGTGAAATTAAAGCAAGAAGGAAAAACTACTTTAGAAATTCGAACATACATTGATAATAAATTTAAAGATGGATATGCCAAGCCAACAAATACACCAATGCCAAAAGAACAGGGTTAAGGATATAGGAAAAAAAGGGATCGTAAATAAAAAGTCAGACAGTTACTGAGAAATTCTAGTAACTGTCTGACTTTTTTATTTCTAATATTTATCTTGCATGATAGATCGATCAATTTTCGTAATTTCTTCATATAATACTTGATGCTCTGTTTTATAAGGAGGCGTTGTTCCTAATTTTTTTGCGATTAAAAACATAAATAATACGGCTACTAAGCAAATTCCCCAAAAAAGATATCCGATTAGAGTCATTAATTTTCTCCTTTTGTATGCATTACTAATCATTTCTTTATCATATGTAATATTCCTTTAAATTTTACAAATAATATTTTGACACATATGAACAATCACTCATATAATATAAATATAGAAAACATATGAATGATTGTTCATGTATTCATAGGAGGACAGTTTATGATTGAAGAAAAGAAGAAAGTTGACGAAGTATGTGATGAAGCATGTCAACAAACTGTTATGCATGAGGATATAATTCTTTCAGTAAAAGAAAGTATGTTGAATATTGAAACACTAACAGGAGTAGCAGAACTTTTTAAAGTTCTTGGAGATAAGACGAGAACGAGAATATTACATGCACTTAGTCAATCTGAGATGTGTGTATGTGACCTAGCTTATTTATTAGAAATGACCCAATCATCTATATCACATCAGTTACGTGTATTAAAACAAGCGCATTTAGTGAAAAATCGTAAAGAAGGTAAAGTAGTTTATTATTCGTTAGCAGATGATCATGTTACACAAATTTTCAATCAAGCACTAGAACATATTTTAGAGGATTAATATAGATGTTTCTTGAGAGGAGTTGAGTTTGTTGAGTAGGGGGCAAAGGCAAGTAAATAGTGAATTAAAATTAGAAGGACTTGATTGCGCCAATTGTGCAATGAAGATTGAAAAAGGAGTTTCCACACTTGAAGGCGTTGATGCATGTTCAGTAAATTTTGCAACATTAACGATGACAATTACGACGAGTGAGGAACAAAAAGAATCAGTTATCGAGAACGCTAAAGATAAGATTCGTGTTTTAGAACCGCATATTAATCCTGTTTCAAAAATGGATTCAAAACTTGGGCAAGAGAAGCAACAGGGAATGAATGCTGAAACAAAAAAACTTATTGCTAAATTAGGGATTGGTACTGCTTTATTAATTTTAGCCCAATTACTTAATGTACCAATGCTCTATCAATTGATTATTTTTATAGCAGCCTATTTAATAGCGGGTGCTGACGTTGTTTTAAAAGCTATTCGAAATATTTTCAGAGGGCAAGTATTTGATGAAAATTTTTTAATGGGAGTAGCTACAATTGGTGCATTTATTATTGGAGAGTACCCTGAAGCTGTTGCGGTAATGCTATTTTATCAGCTAGGTGAATTGTTCCAAAGTATTGCAGTAAATCGATCACGGAATTCGATTTCAAAGTTAATGGATATACGTCCTGATTATGCGAATTTAAAAAATGGTGACAAAACTGAACAAGTATCTCCTGAAAAAATTCAAATTGGTGATCTAATCATCGTCAAACCTGGGGAAAGGGTTCCGTTAGATGGAATTGTAAAAAGTGGATCTTCAAGTGTTGATACTTCTGCATTAACTGGTGAGTCATTACCAAGAGAAATATTTGAAGGTGATGAAGTATTAAGTGGATTTATAAATGCCCAAGGTTTACTTGAAATTGAAGTCACGAAGGAATTTAATGAATCGACAGTATCAAAAATATTGGAACTTGTTCAAAATGCAACAAATAAAAAGGCACCTACTGAAAACTTTATCACAAAATTTGCAAAGGTTTATACACCTATAGTTGTGATCACAGCAGCTATTATTGCAATCATCCCACCAATTATTATTCCTGGTGAAACACTTTACGATTGGGTATATCGAGCATTAATTTTCCTAGTTATTTCATGTCCATGTGCTTTAGTAGTTTCAATTCCATTAGGATTTTTCGGAGGAATCGGAGCAGCTTCAAAATCCGGAGTATTAGTAAAAGGAAGTAATTATTTAGAAGCATTAAATGATTTGAAGTATATTGTGTTTGATAAAACTGGAACGTTAACGAAAGGGCAATTCCAAGTAAGCTCGATTATACCTACACGTGGTCATTCGAAAGAGGAGCTACTGGAATTAGCTGCTTATGGAGAGTTTTATTCTACTCACCCAATCGCATTATCAATTCGTCAAAAGTATGGTAAAGATATTGTTGAAGCAAAGCTATCTAACTATACTGAAATTGCGGGACATGGAATTAGTGTTACGATTAATGAAGACACACTGTTAGTAGGTAATTCAAGACTAATGGAAAGTCATTCAATTTTATATGAACCAACTAGAGAAGTAGGCACAACAGTTTATTTAGCAAAAAATAAGCATTATATCGGATCAATTGTCATTGCAGACCAACTAAAAGATGATGCGAAAGAAGCTATACTTGAGCTTAAAAAAGTTGGAATTAAAAAGACTATCATGTTAACCGGGGATTCTAACTCAGTTGCGAAAAGCATTGGTAAAGAATTAGCAATAGATGATATTTATTCAGAGCTTCTTCCACATCAGAAGGTAGAAAAACTTGAATTGATCGAAAAAATAAAATCATCGAAAGAAAAAATTGCATTTGTTGGGGACGGTATTAATGACGCACCAGTTTTAGCTCAAGCAGATATAGGTATTGCGATGGGCGGTATTGGTTCCGATGCAGCGATCGAAGCTGCGGATGTTGTATTAATGTCCGATGAACCTTCAAAAATTGTAGATGCAATTAAAATCGCTAAACGTACAAGACAAATTGTATGGCAAAACATCTTTTTTGCTTTAGCGGTGAAAGGATTTTTCTTATTACTAGGTGTAATCGGAATAGCGACAATGTGGGAAGCAGTCATTTCAGATGTTGGTGTTACTGTATTGGCAGTATTGAACTCGATGAGAGTATTAAGACTTAAATAAAGCTAAAAAACTCAGACTAAACGAAATTAGTCTGAGTTTTTTCTTTTTTTGATAAAAAGGAAGATAAATACGGCCAATCCAATCGCTAAAATTCCATAAATAATACTCGAGTACACATCCATATACTCTACAATCTTTTCCCAGGATGCACCGACTGATGCACCAACTAAAACTAAAATTGTATTCCATATTAATGAGCCTAAAGTTGTAAATAACAAAAAGATCCAAAAATTCATTCGAGCCATTCCAGCTGGAATAGAAATTAAACTACGAATTAGTGGAATGAGTCTACAGAAAAAGACTGTCCAAACACCGTATTTTGAAAACCATTCGTCCGCTTTATGGACATCCTTTTTAGTTAAACGTAAAATATGCCCCCAACGGTCTACGATTTTTTCTAACGTTTTTACATCTAGTAAAGTACCAATCCAAAAAAGTATGATTGCTCCAATTACTGATCCTAAAGTTGAAAAGCAAATAACCCCTATTTTAGATAGTGAAGATTCTGTAGTCATGAACCCGCCAAACGTTAAAATGACTTCGGAAGGAATTGGAGGAAATATATTTTCTAATGCAATTAATAAAAAAATGCCTAAATAGCCAAATGAATCCATCGTTTCAATAATCCAGTTTTGCATGAAATTACCTCAGGTTTGATTTTATTTTTAAGGAATAATTAGAAGTTTTTAATATTCCTTGTGAAAGAATATACTATGTAACTAGTGATTTAGGCAAGTAATTGTGAAACTTGTTCCATAAATAGAATAAACAAATATCTAATAAAATGTAGATTTTATGTCTGGTCAACACTGTATTAGCATTGTAAGGGAGAATTTTTTTGAAAGTCAGAGGATTTAGAACAGTTGATAGAGAATTAAAGTAGATTAATATAAAATCAGAAATTAGATTTTGTTACGATACTTCTCCTAAATCTGAAGAAATGTAATTAGCTATTTAGGAATAATGTCTTTGTAAAAAAAGGAGGATGGACATGTTTAAGGTTCAATTAAGTGAGGATTTATCAATCAATTTATTAACACCAAAGTATGCAGCAACATTAGTAGAGGCGCTGAAGGAAAATCAAAACTCCTTAAAAGAATGGTTGGTTTGGGCTGAAAATATTCCATTGATCGAGGATTATCAAAATTCGATTATACCTATGTGGTTACAAAAGTTTGCAGATAATAATGGTTTTGAAGCGGGAATTTTTTATAAGAATGAACTAGAAGGTATGTTGGGATTACATTATATAGACTGGTCGAATCAAACAACTGAAATAGGTTATTGGTTAAGTGAACAAACACAGGGTCAAGGAATAATGACTCGTGCTGTAGAAGGTTTAGTTTCATATTGTTATGATGAGCTTAATCTTAATCGAGTAGTGATTAGGGCAGCTGTTGAAAATGCGAAGAGTAGGGCAATTCCTGAACGTTTAAATTTTAAACAAGAAGGTATCCAAAGAGAAGCACAGCAAATTAGAGAAAAGTATTATGATATAGCTGTTTATAGTATGTTGAAAAAGGAATGGAAAAAGTAAATGAATCAATTTGCGTTAGCTAAAAATGCTAACGCTTTTTTGTGGGGGAATAATGATGGAGGAAGAAAATAATGACTTATAATACAATCTTGTTCGATTTAGATGGTACATTGACGGATCCAAAGGTAGGGATTTTAAACTCGGTAAAGTATGCATTACAGAAAATGAATAAAGCTATTCCATTCGAATCAGAGCTTTTAAAATTTATTGGACCACCTATTCAGCAATCATTTTCGGAAGTTTGTCAATTTAATGAAAAAGAAGTATTAAATGCAGTTCGTTTTTATCGCGAATACTTTTCGCAGAATGGTATGATTGAAAATAATGTTTATGATGGGATACGTGAGCTTCTAAGCGATTTGCAAAAAGAGAATAAAAGATTATATGTAGCAACTTCAAAACCAACTGTTTTCGCAACGAAAATATTGAGCCATTTTCAACTCGATGAGTTTTTTATTCAAATTGTTGGAAGTGAACTAGACGGCACGAGAATCGATAAAGGCGAGATAATTGAGTATATATTTGAAAAGAATAATGACCTTTCTAAGGAAGATTCGGTAATGGTTGGGGACCGACTTCACGATATAAAAGGTGCAAAAATCGCTAATATTGATGCGATTGGAATAACTTACGGATATGGAAGTGAATTGGAATTAATTGATGCAGGTGCGAATGCAATTATTAATAATGTAGAACAACTGAAAAAAATGTTATTAAATGAGTTAAAGATAATGGCCTAATAATGAAGGAGGAGTTTGATTGAAGAGTGGAAAAATACATTATGCTTGGATTATATTAATTGTTACGTTCTTATCCGTCATTATTGCTGCTGTAACAAATACGATGTCTGGAGTGATGATGATTCCTTTTGAAAAGGAATTCGGTTGGAGTAGAGCATCAATTTCAGGTGCATTTGCGATTTGTATAACTCTCGTTGGATTCTCTGGACCATTTATAGCCGGCTTATATCAAAAGTTTAGTGTAAGAAAAGTATTGTTAGTAGGTATGGGAACATTATTAGTTGCTATTTTACTAACAACAATTATGTCCCAAATTTGGCATTTATTTATCATTTGGGGAATCATTATTGGATTAAGTGCGGGGGCATTTTTGACCGTGTTAAATGCGTATGTTGCAACTACTTGGTTTGAGAAAAAACGTGGTTTAGCGCTAGGGCTTTTAACGTCTAGTTCAGCAGCAGGTCAGCTTGTTTTTTTACCATTGATGGCATATATCGTTGAAAATTATTCATGGAGAAATGCCGTTTTAACTATATTTTCTTTTGGTGTTTTCATTTATGTTTTACTTTGGATTTTTATGAAAAATGATCCAGCAGATGTTGGAGTTTTCCCTTTAGGGGGTGAAAAAAGCAATAAGAAGCAAGCCAAAAATGTTAATCCAGTGAAGGCAGCTTTTGATGGGTTCAAGTTAGGTGCTAAATCGAAAGTTTTTTGGTTATTAGCGGGAAGTTTTTTTGTCTGTGGCTTTTCAACTAGTGGTTTGATCGGTACGCATTTTATCTCACTTTGTATCGATTATGGATATAAAGAGGTCACGGCTGCTAGTATTTTAGCGTTCATGGGAATATTTAATATTATAGGAACGACTTTATCAGGATATATTTCCGATCGCTTTGATAATCGTTGGTTATTATTTTGGTATTATGGTTTAAGAGGATTATCATTACTAATTCTTCCTTTTGCTTTATCTACGAATTCAATCATTTATTTAAGTGCTTTTGCCATTTTCTATGGAATGGATTGGATTGCTACAGTTCCTCCAACTATTAAACTAGCGACGGATCATTTTGGTAAAGAGAAGGTAGGGGTAATCTATGGATGGATTTATACCGCTCATCAATTAGGTGCTGGAGCTGCAGCATATGGTGGAGGTTTAGTTTATTCTTGGTTAAATGCCTACCAATCAATCTTTATTGCAGCAGGAATATTTTGTTTAGTTGCAACTTTATTTGTACTTAATATTAAAAAAAGAGCGGTATTAAATCAGAATCTTTCAGCGTAGAATGAAAATTAATAAAAAAATAATTAAATAATTGAGGTAGAATGAATGACCTATCTTTATAAAATAACAAAAGATAAATATAAAATAATGCGTGAGAAAAACTGTTTTTGGGAAGGTAAGATTCGTAAAATTTGTGAGTTAGAAAAGGTCGATTATGAGAAGCTTACGCGATTTTCGTACGGTGGAAATATTGTTTTTAGTATAGATGGAGAAGTTGTAATTAAATTATATCCTTCTTATGTGAATGATGAGTTCATAAAGGAGAAGCAAGTTCTCGAGTTTTTAAACGGCAGAACACTTTCCGTAGATATTCCTAAATTAATTTCAACTGGTCAATTTGAAGGCTGGAGCTATTTAATAATGAGTGAACTAAAAGGGACTCTATTAATTGATATTTTTGATGAACTGTCTTTTGAAGAGAAAAAGCAAATTGCGTTTGATTTAGGAAAAATAATAAGAGAAATCCATGACGCAACGATCTCAACAAAACAAGATGATTATGAACATTGGAAGCAATTTATTACGAATCAATTGGAGCAAGTAGAGAATCATCATAAAAACAACGAAATGAATGATGAATTATTTAACCAATTAACAAGCTATGTTGAAGAAAAAACATTGCAAGGAAAAGAACAAATCGTGTTATTACCGGAGAATACACGCCATATAATTTAATCATGAATAAAGTTGATGATATGTGGAGGTTTACTGGTTTAATTGATTTTGCTGATTGCTTTGTTGGAAACTCAAAATATGATTTACTTGGACCAATAGCGTTTATGTTTTATCCTTTTGAAGGACTAAATAAAATTTTTCTAGAGAGTTACGGCTATTCGAATAACGAATTAAACGAGGGCTTACAAAAAGAATTAATGACTTATTTATTACTACATCGTTTTAGTAATATTAGTTTCTATCAAGAAAAGTCAGAAGTAGCAATGAAAGCTACTACGTTAAAAGAATTGGAAAATATATTTTTTAATTTTAAGATCTGTTAAAAACTTATTTAACTAATTGACAGATTAGTTGAATAAGGGCTGATATAATAATGCAGTGAAAAAAGATGACGATGGAGAAAATAAAATGGAAATTAATAAACTATATTTAAATTTTCTAACTAAAAAGATACCAAATTATTTTTTAATAGAGGAAGTTGATCGAATATACAAAGAAAAATATAAGGCTAATGAATTAGATAAAAAGAACTTTATCGATTTAAAAAAGGATCCTTATGTGGATTACGCTAACATCGTTAAGTGCTATGAAATTACTGATGAAAAAGTATTAGACAATCTGTATTGTAAAGAAGAAAAACAAAACCATCGACGTTTTACTAAAAAATATGCTTCAAAATATCAAGGGGAAGATAATCGATTAAATGAGGGGAAATTAATAAATGTCATGTTAGAAAGTAAAGATGGCAAACGGATAAGTGGTTATACCGTACAAGGTAGCTGTTCATATATTTCGAGTGAATTAGTTGTTTTTATCGGAAGAACGCAGGAAGAAGAAAATTTAGACAATCACAGATTTAGGTATTATTTAAATTGCCTTGAAGAAACGGGATATTTATAAACCATAATGTTGTTCAACTAACGCATGCGATAGTTCAATTAGTTCTACCTCACTCTTCGCTTTGTATGTCCGTGTTATAATGGATATGATTTTTTAGACATTATAAGGGGATAACATATGTACGTTTGGAATGTAAAAGGGCTCGTTCAAGCTTTAAAAGAAGAGAGTATGTCCAGTAAGTCACAAAGATACCATAAAATAATAGGTATTTCTTTATTCGCAATAGTTTTACTAGCTTATCCGTTATTATTGTTAACTGAAATTTTTAACATCTTAGATATTATTGATATGATTAGTTTTCTGGTTATCAATCTAGTTGGAATTTATTTAGCATATAAAATAAATCAACGAGGAGATGGGAAGGGATTTGTCTTTCGCTATTTTAGTTTGTATCTTCCACTCACACTCCGATTTTTTGTCCTAGTTACGGTTATTATGATTGTCGGTTATTTAATTCTACCTTATATTGATCCAACAATTTCCTTGAATGAGACCAACTGGTTCGATTTAGTTACTTCTGTTGGAACAGAAATATATTTCAATATCTTAATGATTAAATATATAAAAATGTTAAATAAGTAATTAGTTTCTAAGTTGTATCTATCATTTAATCAATGATTAGCTTATGCAACTAACTGATGCGTTAGTTGGTTAAGATCAAGTGTCACAGGGAAATATAGGTTAAAATCATTTGAAAGGATATTAATTTATTATGAAAGGTAATGCACCTTTTTTTATTCTAATGTTCCTAATTGCGATTTGGTTTGTATTCGTGTGGATTAAGTATTTTCCAAAAGCAAAACATAGTCAATTAACAGGAGAAACTAGATCAAAATATGACATAAATAAATTAAAGACAATAATACCTAAGAAAATAATGATCGGCGTATTTTTCTGTATCTTAACCTTACCTCTATACTCAGATATGCCTGCAATAATGGCTTTTATTCTTGCATTAGCAGGAGGTCTATTCACTTACACTCAGTTTAAATCTATGTATGGAATGGGAGCTAGATTTCAAGAAAACAAAGGGAAAAAGAAAAAATAAGTATGTAACTAACGCATTGCGATTCTTCAATAGAAGTTCGCTTTTTTTATTCAACAAAATGGCAGTTTAGTCATAATGAACGAAACGGCTCCATTTTGCTTAACGTAGGTTGCAGTTGGCAATAATGGGAGTGATTAAAAAGCCTACCCAA
>NZ_JBHXLC010000048.1:0-18054 GCF_042721555.1 Gottfriedia sp. NPDC058432 | reverse complement strand
CCATAAAAGTTAAGTTTAAATCTTGTATTGCTCAAAAAACTAATAATTGACGTTTACTTCATGTTTTGTTTAGTTTTCAAAGTTCACTTCGTCGCGTCATTAGCGACTTTTTCATCTTAACATTCTCAGTAGAGCCTGTCAACATTTTTTTAAAATCTTTTTTCTTTCGACGCCGTCATCTCTTGGCGACATAGAATAATATAACATCGATAAATCTCACCGTCAACACTTTTTAAAAGTTTTTTTCAAAAAAGATGAAAACTCTTTTCTAAAAAGAATACAAGTCGATCCGGTCATACAAATATCAAGTCAGAATACTTTAATACAAACAAGCTGAATACACTTAAAAATGTACAATGAAAAAGATCTTAACAGTAGCGAATTGTTCAATATCATCTATCTGAATTGAGAGAGGTGTAAATAATGAATGGTTTCGTCTTGTTTTCAAAGCAACATATTATTACATTATTAATCATTCTCCTACTTCTTATCTGTTTGTTTAACTTCAGAAATTTTATAAACAATAAGAAAAAAGTAGATTTATTCATTCGGACTCTATTAATCGTCTCAATGCTTACAGTTGAATTTCTATTATATGGATGGTTAATTAAAACGAACCAGTGGGATTGGGGCGATTCATTACCTCTCCAACTATGCGGTATAAGTATGTATCTATGCTGTTATACACTCATTACAAAAAATTATAAAATATATGAGATTATCTATTTTTGGGGATTGGCTGGGGCTATCCAAGCTGTAATTACTCCAGATATCAAATATAGCTTTCCTCATTTTAAATATATACAATTTTTCATTACCCACGGAGGGATCATTATTTCTATTTGTTATATGACGTTTATCTTTGGATATACTCCGACTCTCCGTTCATTAATAAAGTCCTTCCTTTATTTAATCTTATTAGCTATACCTATTTACTTACTGGATTATGTCATTAAAGGAAACTACCTATTTTTAAGAGCTAAACCTACCGGAGCAAACTTGCTAGACTTTTTTGGGCCATGGCCATATTACTTAATTGTATTAAGCTTAATTCTTATCCCCTATTTTTTGATTTTATATCTCCCGATTCATTTTTTTAACAAAAAGCTGAAAATAAACCAAGTAACATCCGATCAAACTACCAATTAATTAATATGAGAATGTCCTATATTTAGCTTAAAATCAAAATTCATCAACTAAAATCATTCCATTAAATAAGTTCCAATTGTTTTCCATGTTAGCACTAACATTTCCTATCTCATTTATGCTATATTTACAATGAATGGGGTGGACAAAGTGGCAAAAAAGAAAAGTAGTAAAATTAATAATATAAGAACGTTTGCACTTTCATTATTATTTATTGGCTTCATCATTATGTATGGTGGTGTATTTTTCAGAGAGCATAAGATTGTCATGACGATCTTTATGCTTGTGGGATTTTTAGCGATTATTGGTAGTACAGTTGTTTATTTTTGGATCGGAATGCTGTCTACAAAAACAATTCAAGTCATCTGTCCGAATTGTAACAAAACGACTAAAATGCTTGGTAAAGTTGACATCTGTATGTATTGTAATGAGCCCCTTACATTAGATCCTTCATTAGAAGGTAAAGAATTTAATGAAAAATATAATAGCAAACGAGATGCTAAACAATAGCATAATAAATAAAGCACATTACAATTATGTAATGTGCTTTATTATGATAATGTTTTTTCTTTACATTTAGGACAAATACCGTATACTTCCATTCTATGATTGGTTACTTCAAATCCCGTTTCCTTTTCAACATAAAGATTGATTCCTTCTAACCCGTCGTAATGAAAGTCATTCATTTCACCACATTTTTCACAAATAATATGATAATGATCAGTTGTTATATAATCAAAACGACTAGAAGAATCACCGAAGTTTAATTCTTTAACCATTCCTACTTCACGTAATACTCTGAGATTATTGTAAACTGTTGCCACACTCATATTTGGAAATTTTCCCTCAAGTGCTTTATAGATTTCATCAGCAGTTGGATGTGTTCCACTTCCTATTAAATATTCTATAATTGCATGCCTCTGAGGTGTAATACGTACGCCGCTATTCTTTAAATGTAAAATTGCATCTTGAATATTTTCCTTATGCAACGCCGCTCTCCCCGTTTCTATAAAATAGTTCCAAAATTAATTACTTATTATTAGTTTATTCAACTGCAAGAATATTTGTCAACTTTTTGAGAATTTCTAAAAAAAATTAGTCATTTGTTTGTATTCCATATATCAAAACAAAAAAAATGTGCGAGAATTCTCTCGCACTTCAATATGCTATCATCTGAGGAGGTATGCCCTATACTCCAATATATTCCCTAAAGTAATATAGGTATAGACGAAAAGCTCGATTATTTTAGATAAAACGATTCTTTCTCAAAAAAACTTAAGATAAATGAAGTTAATTGACTCAGATTAGTTTGTACAAATTTTAAGAACGACTGATTACACTAAAAACA
Source organism: Gottfriedia sp. NPDC058432 (assembly GCF_042721555.1). Classification (NCBI taxonomy): domain Bacteria; kingdom Bacillati; phylum Bacillota; class Bacilli; order Caryophanales; family Bacillaceae; genus Gottfriedia; species Gottfriedia sp. NPDC058432. The sequence continues at coordinate 15,560 of NZ_JBHXLC010000048.1, read as the reverse complement.
TCTTCAACATGATTCTTTACTCTAACCTTTTGCCATACATTTTCGATACAACCTTCTTCATCAATTAAAAATGTTGTACGTTCTATTCCCATATATTCCTTACCAAAATTATTCTTTAACTTCCAAACATCATATAACTTTGCAACTTCAGTTGTTTCGTCTGAAAGTAATAAAAATGGTAATTGATGCTTTTCTATAAATTTTTCATGTCTTTTTATAGGATCAGGACTTATTCCTAAAATGACAGTTCCACTATTCAAAAACCTTTCATATGAATCTCTAAAATCACAAGCTTCCGTAGTACAACCTGGTGTCATATCCTTTGGGTAAAAATAAAGAACTACTTTCTTACCTTTAAAGTCTGATAAAGCTACATCTTCTCCATTACTTGCTGGTAAAGTAAATTCCGGTGCTTTCATTCCAATTTCAACAGTCATAATAATCTCCTTATTCATAAATATTAACGTTCTTCTTTAAATACTTGTAAAACAAAAGCTGCTGGCATCGTATATCCGATAAGCGCTTCAACCATAGCAACCCATCTTCCGATCCCCACTGGTACTATATCCCCATAGCCTACAGATAAAAGGGTGATTGCGCTAAAATATAAGCATAACCCCATTATATTGTAATTAGTCCCTTCAATAGGAATAGAATGCTCAATTAAAATTGGATGTGGCCCTCGCTCTAATATAAAATACACCGCGCTAAAGCCTATAAGTACCGTTCCATATATTAAAAATAAAAGAATGTAATTATTAATTGAAATAAGACTTTTATTAACTTTTGTAGTTGAAGTATTCCATAAATACACTAGACTATACAAAATCGCAAATATTGAAATAAAAAAGAAAAAAGCAGTTCCCATTCCAATCACCTCATTTCAATTTATGAAACAAGCTATTGAAATAGAATACTGCTTAGTTACCAGCACCTTTATATTTTTTTACACCTTGGTTCCAAATTAACACAGAGATTACAAAAACAACTAATCCCATAACTGGCGTTAAAAATGAATAGACATACCATTCACTTCTACGTAGAAAATATGCAGCTGGATAAACACCAACAAATGCAAATGGTAAAATCCATGTTAATACAAAGCGAATTATAGGGTGATAAATATTAATCGGATAACGACCATAGTTTCCTATATTATACATTAACGGCATAATCGACGTTCTTGCATCTGACCAAAAACCGATACTTGCTAAAGCAATAAAGATTCCGGCATAAACAAACATTCCACCAAAAGCCATTAGTAGAAATAAAAATGGATCATACCAAGTGATTGAAAGTCCTAATTTAAAACCTGCATAGAGCATAATAATCAATCCAGTAATAGCACCTAGTAAAGATTCTAACTCCATTTTCTCTAATACAACTTGAAAAAGACTATGAATTGGTCGAGTTAAAATACGATCAAACTCTCCCTTAACAATGTAACGATCATTAAAATCCCATATATTAAAAAATGAACCAAAAAGAGCAAACGGAACTAAAAAGAAACCATAAATGAATACAATTTCATCTCGATTCCATCCTTCAATAAGTGAAGTATGATTGAAAACTAATAATATAAAAATTAAATTTACAGCCTGAGCCATCAAATCTGATAAAAATGATAAAAAGAAATTTGCTCTATATTGTAATTTCGTTTTTAAATATTGACCTGAATATTGAAGAAATATATTTAAATAAAACATTCTTTAACCTCCTTGTATAACAAGATGCTTTTTAGCTTTATACCATATAAGAGTAATAGGGATACATAAAATAATAATCCAAATTACTTGAAATAAAAGGCCTCTTAAAATTAATTCACCTTTTATGCCTTGAGCAAAAATCATACTAGGAATATAGCTGATTCCTTGAAATGGTAAGTACTTCATTACATCTTGTGCCCAAACCGGAAAGAACGTGATTGGAATCGTTAAACCTGAAAACAAATCAATAATGACACGTTTAGCTTGAATAAATCCCATATTATTTTGAAGGAAGAATGCCATTAACCCTGTTAATAAATTTAATTGTGTATTAATTGCAAAACTGAAAATCGAAGCAATTAAAAATAAACCTAAAGTTTTTAAATTAAATGAAACATCTAAACGAAAAATTAAAGCAACTATAATAAAGCCTGGAATTGAAAAGAAAAAGAATCTGAAAATCCCCTCACCTAACCCTTGCATCACTTTAGTAAGTAAATAGTTATAAGGTCTAATAAGTTCTATTGCTACTTTACCCTCTACGATTTCTTCAGCAATTTCACGGTCTAGATTATTAAAATAAAACGCCCTTGCCATCCAAGCAATCGCAACATAAGTAGTCATCTGGTTTACTGAAACACCTTGAATAGATCCTTGGTGACCATAGATTGCTTTCCATAAAAAGAAATAAGCACCTATATTAATCGTATAAATAACAATCCCAGTGTAATAATTGGTACGATACGCTAACATCATTAAAAAACGAATTCGAATGATTTCAATATACTTACTCATTACTAATACCTTCTTGGTAGATGTTTCGTATAATTTCTTCTGTAGAAATCTCTAACATCTTCATATCTTTAACAGGATTTGATTGAACTACTTTTGCGATAATCATAGAAATAAGTGTTTCATCATTCGGTAATGTAACACTCCAAATATTTTCGCCTTCTTCTTCCTTCCATTTGACATCAGTTCGTCCGATTAATTCGTTTAATGTATTATGATTGACAGGCTTAATAAACTGGAATTGAATTTCTTTCTCTTCGCCCCATTGACCCTTTAACTGTTCAAGTTTTCCATCATAAATGATTTTTCCTTCATCTAACATAACTACTCGATCACATAGTGCCTCAATATCAGAAATATCATGGGTTGTTAAAAGAATTGTTGTCCCATATTTTTGGTTTAACTCTTTTAAAAACTCGCGAATTTTTAATTTTACTAATACATCTAATCCAATTGTCGGCTCATCTAAAAATAATAAAGGTGGATTATGAATTAAAGCAGCTGCTAATTCACATCTCATTCTTTGACCTAAAGATAGCTTTCTTACAGGTTGGTCTAATAAAGGTTCGATATCCAAAGTCTTAATGATATAACCCATATGTTCTTCATATTGTTTATCTGGTATTTGATAAACTTTTTTTAGTAAGCGAAATGATTCTTGTACAGCAATATCCCACCATAATTGAGATCTTTGCCCAAATACAACACCTATTGATTTAACAAAACGCTCTCGATCTTTTTGAGGGTGGTATCCATTAACTGTTACATCACCAGAAGTAGGTGTTAGTATTCCCGTCAACATTTTAATTGTAGTCGACTTCCCTGCACCATTCTCCCCGATATAAGCCATCATTTCACCTTTTTTTACAGAAAAGTTTATATGATTAACGGCTGTTTTTGTTCTATAGTTTCTTGTAAACAAATCTCTAAATGCACCTTTTACACCAGAGCGACTCAAGAAAGTTTTAAATTCTTTGTGTAAGTTTTGAACTTCGATTATGTTTTCCATAAGACTTCCTCCATTTTTTATTCCGTCGCTTAGTGTATTTGAAATACGAACTAAGTACAATAAAAAAGTACTAAAATGTAGTTTCCAATTTTTTCGGACTATTTTTGTGAAAAATATAGATTCTACAAAATGTTCAAATTTCTTTTTAACTTGTAAAGGCTTACATTTACCACGCGCTAAAATTTCGTGCTAGAATGTAATTTAACCACATAAATAATGTAAAGATGCCGGTTAAATTCTTTCATTTTTTTATCAATAATGGGAGGTACTCCATGAATAATCAAAAGTCAATTGAAATACATAATGAAGCTTTAGAACACATCGTTGGAGGCGTAAACAGTCCTTCAAGATCGTTTAAAGCAGTTGGTGGCGGAGCTCCTGTCACAATGAAGCGTGCAAAAGGCGCATATTTTTGGGATGTTGATGGCAATCAATATATAGATTATTTAGCAGCATACGGTCCTATTATAACTGGCCACGCTCACCCACATATTACAGCTGCAATTACAAATGCAGCAGAAAATGGGGTCCTTTACGGTGCTCCTCATGAACTTGAAGTACAATTTGCCAAAATGCTAAAAGAAGCGATTCCTAGTATGGATAAAGTCAGATTTACAAATTCAGGTACTGAGTCCGTAATGACAACTATTCGTGTAGCGAGAGCATACACTGGTCGTACTAAAATCGTTAAATTTGCTGGATGTTATCACGGTCATTCGGATTTAGTACTAGTTGCTGCAGGCTCTGGACCATCTACTCTTGGTACACCTGATTCTGCTGGTGTTCCACAAAGTATAGCTAATGAAGTTATTACAGTTCCATTTAATGACACCACAGCATATGCAGAAACAATGGAAAAATGGGGTCATGAAGTAGCTGGTGTACTTGTTGAGCCAATCGTCGGTAACTTCGGAATCGTTGAACCGAAAGAAGGATTCCTAGAAGCTGTAAATGAAATTACGCACAATCATGGTGCATTAGTCATTTATGATGAAGTAATAACTGCCTTCAGATTTATGTATGGTGGAGCTCAAAATTTATTAGGAATTGAACCAGACTTAACAGCTCTTGGAAAGATTATAGGCGGTGGATTACCGATCGGAGCTTATGGTGGTAAGAAAGAAATTATGGAAACTGTTGCCCCACTTGGTCCTGCATATCAAGCTGGTACTATGGCAGGTAATCCAGCATCAATTGCAGCTGGTATTGCATGTCTTGAAGTATTACAACAAGAAGGTGTCTATGAAGAATTAGATCGACTAGGTGCCATTCTTGAAAAAGGTATTCAAGAAAAAGCTGATGAGCATAACATCCATATAAAAATCAACCGCTTAAAAGGTGCATTAACAGTTTATTTCAATGTTGACGAAGTAACGAATTATGAAGAAGCAAAAGAATCCGATGGAGAAGTTTTCGGGAGATTCTTTAAACTTCTATTAGAAGAAGGTATTAATCTCGCACCATCAAAATATGAAGCTTGGTTCTTAACTACAGCTCATACTGAACAAGATGTTCACCAAACAATTAACGCTGTTGGAAACGCGTTCCTAAAATTATCTACGATTAAACTATGATATATCTGAGGTCACTACAACTTGAAGTGACCTCTATTCATACATAGTTAATTCTGAATAATCAATCTTTTTACCATAAAATAGGAGGTAGTTAAATGAAATTTCAAACAAAAACAGAATGGTCACCAGGTTTATTTAGAGATTATTACAATAACGAACATGATGCATGTGGAATCGTTGCCTTTATCAATCGTTCTATAACTCAAACAAGAGAAACGATCGATATTGCTGCTGAAAGTTTACGAAAGATGAATCATCGAGCGGGATTTACGAACGGTGAAGGTGATGGTGTAGGAATTCAGACTGACATCCCTACTCTACTCTGGCAAGAAAAACTTACATCTGTAGGAATTAGTCCAGAAGTTGTTACACACCCTTCTTTTACAGTTGGACATTTCTTTTTAGATGAAAAATCTGAAATACAAACTTTACTCCAAATTTTTGAAGATAATGGTTATGAAACCTTATATCATAGTTGTAATCAAACCTTTACTTCAGCACTTGGTCCAATCGCTCAAGCAGTAGAGCCTGAGTTTTTACAAGTAGCATTACTTCCAATTAAAAATCACCAAAACACAACTTTATTTGATTTAACAAATATTATTAGCAAAAAAACAAATGTAACTGTTGTCTCTCTCAGCCAATCAACTTGCGTTTATAAAGTAATGGGAACAATCGATACTTTATTGTCATACTATTCTGATTTACAAGATTCTAATTTTCAATCATCCGTTGTAGTAGGTCATAATCGCTACTCAACAAACACATCTTCTTCGTTTTCAAGAGTTCAACCATTTAGCATGCTAGCACATAATGGAGAAATTAATACAATTGAACAATTAAGAATTGAAGCAAAACAAATTGGCGCAAATATTAAGCATGGAAATAGTGATTCACAAGATGTAAATATAACACTCGAAACACTTATTCATAAATATAACTACTCTTTGAAAGAAGCAATGGAATTATTATTCCCGCCTGTACCTGCAGAATATGAATCAGATCAAGAAGTAAACTCCATTTACAATACGATTCGAAGTACATTCGGTCCATATTGTCAAGGTCCTGCAGGTGTACTTACAAGGGAAGGAAATGAATTTGTTGCTAGTGTGGACGCATTAGGATTACGACCTGTTTGGTTACTTGAAACAAATGATTATTATGTATTTTCATCTGAGCAAGGCATCCTTTCTCCAGAATTATTTATATCTGAGCCACATGCCCTTTCGCCCGGAGAAAAAATCGGTATTAATTTACTAAAAGACCGTGCTCAACTATTAACACACCGTGAATTATCACATTTCGTTACAACGAAACTAAACGAAAAATTAACGATGAATCTAGCAAATAAAGAAGCAAATTCAGCTGATTACGTTGAACACTCACCTCCTTCAATTCATCCGTTTGAATATGGAGCTTTTGGATGGCAAAAGGAACAAATCCAATTAGTTGAACAAATGGCAGAAAAAGGTGCAGAACCTATTCGTTCATTAGGGCATGACGCACCACTAGCATGTTTAGATGAAGCTAGAAAAAATCTTTCTGACTTTATGAAAGAAACAGTTGCCGTAGTAACGAACCCTGCAATCGATCGAGATCGTGAAACAGAGCATTTCTCTATTTCTGTCATATTAGGAAAAAGGCCATCTATTACAAAGAAAGATTCAGGTATTGTACTACAACTCCCTTCTCCGATATTAGGTGATGGTTTTGTAGGAAATACGCTAAAAGCTAGTCGTCAACAAATTTCGTATGAAGAAATTCTAAATCTATATCAATTAGAAAATAAACTTTATACAATTCAAAGTACATTTTCTAATTTACCTTTAGAAGAAACTTTGTCTCAATATAAATACGAAGCAATAGAAGCTGTAAAAAATGGTGCAGAATGTATTGTTATTACCGATGATGAAGCTCATAAAAATAATCAATACTGGATCGATCCGACTCTTATTACAGCGATAATCCATAATGGACTTGTGAATGCTAGGTTAAGAAGAAACTGTTCGATTGTCTTGAAGACAGCTGCAGTCCGTAATCTTCACGATTTAATGATAATGAAAGGTTTAGGAGCAGATGCAATTAATCCATATTTCCTTTTTGGAACAATTTCAGAATTAGAAGCTCCTGAAAAAATAGTAAAACTTTATGATGTTTTAAATAAAGGAATCGAAAAAGTTATTTCAACAATAGGTATGCATGAACTACGAGGTTATGCAAAAATGTTCAGTAGCATTGGATTACAAGAAGATATCTCTTCGTCTTTAGGTGTAATAAATTTCTTCGGTGATCAAACAGTTTCTGGATTCAAATTGTTAGAGGCAGATTCGAAAAAACGTTCTGAAGATTACAACGCTAATAACGCAGCAATGCCAAAATCTTTCCATGTATTCCCTCGAATTTGGAAAGCTATTGGAGAAACAGCACAAACTGGTAGTTATGAAACATACCGTCAAAAATTAAACCAAATCGAAGAAGATAGACCAACTACAGTACGTCATGCGCTTTCTTTAGTTGAGAGCAGTAAACCAGTTGATTCAAGTCAGGTTTCATTAGAAATAGGTACTCACTCACTACCATTTATTATTAGTTCTATGTCATTTGGATCTCAAAATGAAGTTGCTTTCAGAGCATATGCTGAAGGCGCTAATCGACTAAATATGATTAGCTTAAATGGTGAAGGTGGAGAAATCCAAGATATGATTGGAAAATATCCAAACACTCGTGGGCAGCAAATCGCTTCGGGCCGATTCGGAGTTAATGCTAATTTACTTCACTCTTCTAACTTAATTGAAATTAAAATCGGTCAAGGTGCAAAACCTGGTGAAGGTGGTCATTTACCCGCTTCAAAAGTTACACAAAAAATTGCGGAAACGAGAAATGCAACACTTGGTTCTGATTTAATTTCACCTTCAAATAATCATGATATTTATTCGATTGAAGATTTAGCTCAAATGATTAGTGAAATTAAAGCTGTTAACCCTAAAGCAAAAGTTGCTGTAAAAGTCCCTGTTGTTCCTAATATCGGCACAATTGCTGTTGGTATTGCAAAAGCGGGTGCAAACTTTATAAATATTAGTGGTTTTGATGGTGGAACTGGAGCTGCCCGTGTTCATGCAATTCAAAATGTAGGCTTACCAGTTGAAATAGGTGTTCGTGCAGCTCATAATGCACTACTAGAATCTGGTTTACGTAACTCTGTCGAAATTTGGGCAGATGGCGGAATGAAAAGCGTAAATGATGTAGTAAAAATGATGATTTTAGGTGCAAACCGAATCGGATTTGGAACTTTATCAATGATTGCAATCGGTTGTACGACATGTCGTGGTTGTCATTTAGATACATGCCACGTTGGTATTGCAACACAAATCGAATCAGAAATAGAAGCAATGCGTCACGGTTTACGAAAATTCACACCTAGACAACTTGAAACAGCAGTAACAAACTTAGTTCAATTCTTCACTGCATTCAAAGATGAATTACAAGTGATTGTCGGTTCATTAGGAGTAAAAAATGCTCAAGAGCTTGTTGGTAAAACTAAATTCCTAAAACAAACAAGATTTTTAGATACGCTAAGTTTAACTAATTTATTATCTACTAATAAAATTGAGGCTAAAGAATATGTACTTTCGAATGGAGAATCTGCTAAAGTACTTCAAAGTAATGACGTTGGAGTTTATGCAAAGGTTGACAATGAATATCGACATGCCGGCAGCTTATTAATCCATGACCTAGTAGTAAAAAAACAAACGCAAGGTGTATCTTCCCCTGTCGAGATTAGCTTCGAGGACCAATCTATTCCTGGAAATGGCTTAGGAACTTATACAGTGGAAGATTATTCTGTATTCGTTCAAGGCGGAGCTCAAGATGGTGTAGCGAAAACTGCTTTTGGTGGAACGATTTTTATTAGTAAAGCTTTAGGTGCTAACGGTCAATACTTTGGTGGTTCGGTCGGAAAATGCTTTGCATATGGAGCACAAAAAGGACAATTCTTTATTCAAGGTAACGCTGATTCACGAGCAGGCATTCGTTTATCAGGAGCCGATGTAGTAATTGGTGGCCATAATCAATCTAGTCAACCTATAACACAGAAAACTCGTCTTGGTGCAAAAGCAAATATAAACGGATTTGCTTTTGAATATATGACTGGTGGTCGTGCAGTTGTTCTAGGAGATCCAGGTCCATGGATGTGTGCAGGTATGACTGGCGGAGTAATTTACGTTCGAAACTCATCTGAATTAGGTCTTACTAAAGATGCTTACCAAAATCGAATCGCAAAAGGTGCAAGTGTAAGTATTGTACCGGTCGATGAAACTGGTAAAAACGATCTAAATGAATTGTTAGTGAAATATATATCACTTTTAAATCAGTATAATCAACATGACGAAGCTGTATTTGTTCAAAGTTTATTAGACGATATTGAACAAAACTTCTTACAAATTAAACCTAAAAAAGAACAAGCGGATCCGTCTGTTTCAACTGAATGATTTTATAAAAAAGAAGCGAAAAATTTCGCTTCTTTTTTCACAGTTCTACCACCTTATTTAATAGTAAAGCCCTTTCATTTTTAAGTTCAAAATCTTTTAATTTAACTAATAATTTAATCTTTTTCCCCAGTCATATAATTAACAAAATTTCTTATAAATTTGTATTGATAATGCGTGTAGTTCATTGTATAGTTACAAGATGTTACATGAGAAAAAAATAAAAGTTACTTTTAATTGAAGAAATTTTGAAAAACACTCGATGTAATAAATAGTAGTTTAGTAGTAATATAGTTAAACGTTCATATTTCATTACAAGCTTTAAGCTAGACAAACAAAAAGGAGTAATACAATGAGATTAGGAGCGCGTGTTCTAAAAACTGGTATAGCTATTACGCTCGCCATTTACAGCGCGATGTTTTTTGATTTATCTACAGCTTCAATTGCAGGTATCTCTGCTATTTCGGCATTAAAATCATCAGTAAACCAATCATATAAATCGTTAATTGAACAACTTCAGGCTAACTTGATTGGTGCGATACTGGCAATTATCGCAGTGATTACTCTAGGGAATAATCCAGTAATTATCGGATTTACATGTATTCTAGTGATTATAATTACATTAAAACTAAAACTCGAAAATACAATTGCTACAACATTAGTTACTGTAGTCGTTATTATGGAGGTAAGTACAAGTACCGAACACTTTGCCATTTTTACTTTCGATCGTATTTTGGCAGTAACGATTGGTGTCTTAGCTGCATCATTTGTAAATATTTTCTTAATGCCTCCAAATTATGAAAAAAAATTATCTCGTGGCATGATTTCGATTACTGAACAAACAAATAAACTAATGATGATGGCTCTACACAAAACTGTTAGCCATAATGGTTTAAAAGATGAAATTTATCAATTAAAAGAAATCATGAGAAATGTTACGAAAATATATCGCTTATACAAAGAAGACCGAATCATTCTTGTTGGTCGTAAGAAAAAAGAGCATGAAAAAGCTCGTAAAATCGTATTGTTTAGACAAATGCTTGTCACAGCCGATAACGCATTTGATACGTTAAAAGCTTTAAACCGATTAGAATATGAAATTAACGCATCTCCGAAAGAATTCCAAGATTTAGTAAAAAATGAATTAACATGTTTAACTCAATTTCATGAACATGCTTTAATGAAATTAATCGGCAAAGTAAACTTTGATCAAACTGCTCCACTTCATAGAGAAGAAAATATAATAAAAGATAAATTAACAAAGGCATTCTTGGACCACCATGATATTAATGACGAAGAAAAACAAAAAACATGGTTACATTTATTCCAAGTAGTATCTGCCATTTTAGAATATAGCGAAAATGTTGAGCATTTAAATACACTCGTTGATAGCCATCAAACTTATCACAAAGAATACCAAGTTCAAGTTGAACAGGCTGAAACAATGTAAAAGCCTCCGAATTGCGGAGGCTTTTTGTTTTGAGTGTTTGTAAATGGGGTATCTCGACCGCATTCTTTATATGGTTGTTGCTTTTTTCAATCCTTGCCATAGATAATTAACCGATTTTTATCCATTTCCAGATCGATTTGAAAGTAATAAAAAAGCACAAAGAAACTAATTTCTTTGTGCTAATCTTTTATACCGAACTCGAACTAATCTCTAAATTTTGAATTTCAAACAAATGATAGTAAGCTTCTTTTTTAGCCATTAATTCCTCATGAGAACCAATTTCGACAATTTGACCTTGATCAATATAAACGATTTTATCTACATGTGTAATGGTAGATAATCTATGTGCAATAAATATTGTTGTACGGTTCATTGCTAGTTCATGAATCGCGTCTTGAATATACCTTTCATTTTCTAAATCAAGAGCTGAAGTAGCCTCGTCAAATATTAGAATAGAAGGATTTCTTAAAAATACACGGGCAATTGCTACACGTTGTTTTTGACCGCCAGAAAGCTTTACTCCTCTTTCCCCAACAAGCGTGTCGTACCCATCTGGTAAACTCATGATAAAATCATGTGCATTTGCCGCTTTGGCAGCCGCAATAATTTCTTCTTCACTAGCGCTCGGATTCCCATAACGAATATTCGATTTTACAGTATCACTAAATAGAAAATTGTCTTGTAAAACAATACCGATTTTTTCACGCATGCTTTTCAAATCATAGTCCCTTATATCAACACCGTCAATTTTAATAGACCCTTTTGTTACGTCATAAAAACGTGGTATTAAACTAACTAATGAAGACTTTCCTCCACCACTCGATCCAACTAATGCAATTTTTTGACCAGGCTCAATTTGGAACGTTACATCTTGAATGACCTCATCGTCAACAGCATTATATTGAAACGATACTTGATTAAAGTGAATTTGACCATCTAACTTTTTGGCATTGATTGGATTATCGCGATTAACGATGTCATATTTTTCATCCATTAATTCAAAGACACGATCCATTGATGCAAACGATTGAGTTAACGCCGTTGAAGAATTCGCTAATCTTCTAAGTGGATCATATAAACGATCAATATACCCGACGAATGCAACCATCTCACCAAGCGTTAAATGACCATGAATAACTTGATAAGCAGAAAAACCGATAATTAATAATGGTCCAATATCAGTTAATGTATTAATGATTGTAAATGTCCTTGCATTCCAGCCTGTATGTTTAAGAGCACGATCTAAAAACTCACCGTTTTTTTCTTTGAATAGTCCGCTTTCATAATCTTCCAATGCAAAACTTCGTGTTACTTGCATCCCTTGAATTCTTTCTGTTAAGAACCCTTGTAAAACAGCTAAAGCTTGAGATCTTTGACGAGTCAAGAAACGAAGTCGACCGAAAAAGTACTTTACTGCTAATGTATAAAACGGTAATACGATTAGTGATACAAGCGTTAACTTTACATCCATTGTTAACATGATTGTAACTGTAATTAAGATTGTAATTAAATCTAACCAAACATTCATTAACCCAGTAATAACAAAGTCTTTTGTCGATTCAACATCATTTATTACTCGTGAAATGACTTCACCCGTCTTAGCATTAGCATAATATCTTAAGCTAAGTTTTTGTAAATGTTTAAATAAATGATCCCTAATATCAAATAAAATTCGACTACCGATATATTGAGCATAATACTGTCTGAAATACTCTATAGGTGGTCTTACAATAACAAATATTCCAAATGCAATTAGCATGATATAGATAAGATGTGAACTTTTAGTTGCAATTGGTAATGATGAATTAATGATGTTATCTACTACATATTTTAATAAAAACGGTAATATCAATGGGATTCCAAATTTAATGATCCCGATCGCAATCGTTAAAAAAATATGAAATCGATATGGTTTAACAAATTTTAAATAACGTTTAATACTTCCCATATTTTCATCCTTTCATATCATTCAAAAAGAAACTGTTGAGCACAAGAATTTATCTTTTTGAGATGATTGATTCTCAAAAGACTAAGTCCGCTCAACAGTTTCGATTAATCACGATACATTAAGAATCGTTCATACCAATTATCAATAAAATCGGTAGCAAACGGCCCTTTTCGTTGATGAATTAATTCCTTTAAATAACCTAAGTTCTTTTTTAAGATTGGGTCAATAATAGGAGGATAATTCATTATTTGTCGATGATTCTCATATTCATCTTCATCTAACAGCACGTAAGTCATATCTGGAAAAACCTTAATATCTAGATCATAGTCAATATACTTAATGGCACCATCTTCATAGACGAATGGTGAGCTAATATTACAGTAATAATAAACTCCATCTTCTCTAATCATTCCAATGACATTAAACCAATAATCCATATCAAAGTAACAAATTGCTGGCTCTCGTGTAACCCATGTTCTACCGTCCGATTCAGTTACAAGCGTGCGATCATTTGCGCCAATTACTAACTGCTGCGTCCCTTTTAAAATGGTTGTCTCTTCCCATATACGATGAATATGTCCATTATGTTTGTAACTATGTATCTGTATTTTTTCTCCTGGTTTGGGAACGTTCATTGTTTCTCCCTTCTTTCTAGTGTGGACGCATTTCAACACTTTATTTATACTTTACACTTCTATTATAACTAGTTCTTATCCATTTTTAAACAAAAGGGAGATTAATTTGGTAAAATGCCCCATTGTTTTTTTTATTTTAATGCAATTTTTCTCTCATCTGAGAAAGATTTAATAATTTGCTGTGTTTGTATTAAAAAGGTGTCCTGGATAGCTTTTAATTCAGATCTCATTATATGTATCTCATCTTGGATAGAAGACAATTTTGATAAATCCTCTAATTCAAATAGTTGGTTTTCAATTTCTTGACAACGTTCAATTTCTTCTTGAATCTTTATTAACTGATCCATTGTTTCAAGCTGACGACTTACCAATTCATCGAATACTTGCATACCATTCACCATCCTTATTTCATTATTACACTATTTCTTGAAAACTAACATAATCCCTTTGACTACATTTGACGATATTTGACTATTGAGAAGAAATTAATAATTCTATGTGGATTTAAAATGTTGGATTTAAATTACTCTTTTCATGCTGTTGAAAAACATCCTTATCAATTAATTACCAAATTTTCGTAAAAGGAGTTTAATGAGGTTGATTTCCACTACAGGGTGCTCGCTTTCCATGGGGCGAGACCTGAGCCTCCTCGGCGAGCCTCCGGGGTCTCAGCCTTCCCACTTATCCCATAGGAGTCGAGCACCCCTTCGTTCCAATCAACTATTCATCATAAAAATGGTTACTCTAAAAACCTAATTTAATATCCTTTACTTAGAGTTTTATTACAACTTGTAAATCAGTTTAAAGGTGAATTAAGGTCGAACATCAACGTATTATAATTTTTTGAAATTGTTTTTCTAAATGCTCTTAAATATTTAACTTTTCAAAAAATAATTACTAGAGTTCGTCGATATTATAAAACCGCTCAAATATACTAACAAATATAATAGGGCATAAAAAAGAATTATATTATCAATAAGATTCACTTAATATACGTTTGACCATTTACCTTTTATTTTTCAACAATATGAAAAGAGCACCCTCAATATAAGGGTGCTCTTTTTGAACGTTCTTTATAACAACTAGACTGCATGATCTCTCATCAGACAGGAAGATGATTTTTAGAAAGTAAGACTTTACTTACGATCTCCTCATCAACAGCGCACTTCTAGTAATTCCTCTTTAAAGGATTATTGTTGGTTTTGTTGTCCAAAGTTTTTAGAAGCAGATTTTTGTGCAGATTGTGCATTTGCTTCTCTTACAGCTTGAACATCAGTTTCACTTGAAAACTCTTGTCCAAAACTTTGGTTTTGTTGTTTAACTTTTCCAATGTTAGTTCCAGATGCTGTTTTTCCAGCATTGAATTGATTGTTGTTGTTGTTCATGATTTATCACCTCCACAAATAATATGATGTCCATCATTCAGTTTATTATGTAAAAAAACTTTACTAATTTTTTTGTTTATTGAACCAGTTGAGTGGAAAACTATGAGAAGAAATTATAAGGAGGTTTATTTATGTACGTTGGCAGAGATCTTTCAGAATTATCAATGACTCCAAAAACTCAGTGGAAAGATAGTGAGTTGGAATACTATCATCATTCATTTCAGCAAATTACTGGTTATTTAAATACTGAAGGTAGCACAATTCAAAAAGAAATAATAAAAGAAATTGAATCACGCGGTGGTCTTCATAGAAATGAAGCAGACTGGACTAGTGGTACCCGCCCTACTGTTGACTAAATTGACTCTCAAATCACAAAAACCTCCAACACTTTGGTCAAGACCCCAAAAAGTGGAGATGTAAAAAACCTGAGTTATTTCCTTTTGGAAATAGCTCTTTCTTTTGTGTTCATGTTGAGCTATTAGCTAGTTTTTCCGTGCTTAAGAAGCTAGTTGTTGATGTCTAAAACTGACTGGAGATAGTCTATTTAATCTTCGTTGTCTTCTCTGATTGTTATATT
>NZ_JBHXLC010000047.1:0-18235 GCF_042721555.1 Gottfriedia sp. NPDC058432 | reverse complement strand
AACTCTTTTAGTCATAGTAGATTCTCCCCGAATAATTAATAGCTTTAGTCTACTTGACCTTAAATTAATTGTCTAACTCAGTGTAGCCGATTCATGTATGTTTTATATAATTGTTTACAACTGATCCCAAAAAACACTTCAACAGAACCATATTTTCAGTTTATAAATAATTATACTACCATTCTTTTTTGCACTTTACTCTTAGTTTTAATTATCTACTTATGGAACACTAATTTTAATACTAATAAGAAAGATATTTCCATAAAGGCATATAAAGATTTTGTAAAACCCACTTATATAAAAGATATATTAAAAGAAATATTAAACATCTATTCTATTACAATGGTTATATTGTTCATATTAATTAACTTTTTCATACCAAACTAACTTTGACTATTTAATATGTTATGGATGGATTATTCGTGTTATCTCTTCTAATGAATAAGCACTCAAATAATGTTGAGTGCTTCAGCTATTGAAAAGATCGCTTGTCTTTTATATTCGTAGAATTGGTCTTTGTTCAATCCAAGCTCTGGATAGATACTAATATCTTTAATTCTATATGGTGACAGATATTTCTTTTCAATTATTTCACGTTCAATATCATCTAATGCATATTCTAAAGCTCGTTCCATTTGCTTTACTTTAAATCGCTTTTCCTTTTCTTCATCAATGATCTTAGTAAATAGATTCACTACACCTTCAGCTAATTGCTCATCTTTATTTTGTACTGCAACCCTTAATGCTTTGAAGCGCTTTAGCTGCTTAATAACTGCCTTTCTAACCTTTTTCTCATCTATTTCATCAATAAATGAAAGTTGTTCAATATTCATTTTAAACCTCCTTCAACTTAGGAGTAGTTAGGTACTTGGTAAAACCTTTTTACTACCAGTCTCCCGATGTGCAATATGCAATTCCTCTAGTAAATTTTTAACAATCAACCAATTACCATGCTTGAAACCATATGATCTTATTAAAATAGCTTGTCTCTTTGTCGGACGTTTACCTTGTTTAATATCCCTCACTCATCAAATAAAATATCCAACGATATCAAACGCTAAATAATGAACCAGATCCTAACTGCAAGTAGTTGTTTACCCTTCATATACAACTTACTTTCAAGATCCATAACTTCTTTTATCAATTCACTTTCATTTTTATTAAAACGAATCATTTGCTCTTCAATTCTCTTTTGATAGTAAAGGATTTCTAAGTTAACTCTAAGCAACTCTACTTTTTGCTCAAAGTATTCATTTCTTAATCCATTAAATTGACTGTATAATTGCTCATGCTCCTTGTTTTTACAATCAAGACGTTCTTGTAAGAAATTCAGATTTAACTTTGCGCTATCATGTCTTCGCTCATGCCATTTACCAATTGCAAAATACCTTTAGCTTTGTTTTCAAAATGCTTAACTTTGTTATTTGACTTGAATTGACTTATCATTTCTTATCCCTCCATTTGTATCTAGATTTTTTAGCACCGTTCCTTCAAGCTTCATTAAACGAGTGTAGAGGAGAAGTAATTGCTCTCTCTGGATTTCAACCTAAACTCCTTGGTTTTTAAGATTCGCCTCACTGACTCCATACTTTTACCATTTACTAACTGTCAGCTCTACTACTTGGCTATTAACTAGCCGGATAATTGATTTAAGAGCATCCTTAACCCCTACATCCGGCTTAGTTTTTGGTCTTAAAATCCCTCGCTCTGCTTCAATTGCTTTTTTCTTTGAAAAGCTTTTTAAAATGGATTTATAAACTTTAACTTCTAACTTTAATGGACCTTCTAAAAGTAGTTCTGGTCCTGATCAGCTGAAGCTAGTTTGCAGTACTATTAAAATCCTTTGAAATTTTTTGGATCGTACACTCGACCATTTCCACCAAACGTAGTAAATTTCGGTCTACCCTGTGCGAATGGTTGACCGTATATTGTGAAATTAATCTGCTTACTCATAGATTTAAGTTCCTTATAACATCTTTAAGAGCAGCCATATTTAGAATCTGATAACGTGTACCCTTAGCTCCTAAACTACGAGTCTTAAGAATTCAAACTATCTCTAATTTTCTAAGTGCAGGTACAGTTAAAAAAGAAGGAAAACTTATCACTTCTGTCGAATTTTGAAGGATTAGTACATTGAAGGAGATTTTCAAATGGATTATATTAAAAATATGAGGAAATATATTGGTAACGAAACCCTTTTCACTGTAGGTTGTGGGATCATTATTGAGGATAATGAACAAATATTATTGCAACACAGAACAGACGAAGACAATTGGTGCATTCCAGGTGGCATTATGGAAATTGGAGAAACTTTTGAAGAGGCAGCAAAAAGGGAATCCCTTGAAGAAACGGGACTTACTGTAACGAGCTTAGAGTTGTTTGGTATTTACTCAGGTGAAAAATGTTTTGTTCAGTACCCTAATGGAGATAAAGCATTCAGTGTTCAAATAATTTTTAGATCTAAACAATATACAGGAGAATTAAAACAAAAGGATATTGAAAGCAGAGAACATCGTTTTTTTAGTAAGACAGACCTTCCTGCTAACTTAAATCCACGCCAAAAACCATTTATAAATGATTGGGCAGAAGATAAAAGACATCCAATCATTAAATAATTAACTTAACAGCGGATTTTATGGAATAAGAAATTCAAAAAGAGTGAAAGAACCAGAACAATTAGGATTTGGTTTTTTCACTCTTTTCATATACTGCTAAATGCATATTTCACTTAACATGATCTTTCACTGCAGCTATTTCAGTAAAACTCCTACAAACTCAAAAATTATATTTATTAATCGTTGAAGCATTTGCCAGACTCAATTGTCTTAAAAATTTGTGTGTATACATCCTTAATGTTACCATCGTTTACTTTGTCATTGTATAGTCCATATCCACAGAAATGATTTTCATCTAAAATACCCTCAGCATAGGATTGTTCAACCATATCAGGTGCATCTTTGTAGGATATTTGACCATTAATAATTAATACAAATGATTTTTTTGAATCTATAAAGAAAAATGGAAGACCAGAATGTTGATATATAGCCAGATATTTATGATTGGCAGCTTCAGAAAGATGCTCCTTCTTTATCAATACGGCATCAAATCCCGACGAAAGATTTTTACTTTCTTCAATTTTATCCAAATTAATATGTTTGAATTTCACATTCTCTTCTCTTACTTTCGGAAAATTACCGATCACACCAACAATTAATTTTTTCCCATTATAAAGAGGTGTATAAATCGTATCAGAATTACAACCAGTAAATATGACTAATATTAGTAGTAAAACTGGAATTATTTTTTTCATAAAATTAGACTCCTGTTATGTAAATAATTGATTTGTTAGTAACTCCACAAAAGTAATTATACATTCAAGATCCCTCCTGTAATTTGGGGGAATTTCGTCTTTTTCCACTAAATTAATGTTCAATGTCTCTGCTCCCTCTTTTTTGTATAAGTTTTATTATACTTCAATGCAAAATTTGAGTTTTCCTCTATATACAAAAATAAAAACCTTTATTCACTATTTAGAACAAAGGTATTCTATTACTTTATTATCTAGTTACAAGCTGTCCACTCGTTTTAGGTTCGTCCTCTACGATCCTGCTAACTTCATTTAACTTTTCCTTATTCACCAAATCAAAATCATTTAATCCATGGTATAAACCTTCATTTTTCATAGGTTGTTTCTTTTGAAGACCAGTTTGGTTTTCCATTAAACGCTCAATGCCCAATTTAATTAGATTAAAAGCAAATATCGAAACAATAAAAGCTATACTTGGTCCAATGATTACCCATGAATCAATAGATAACTCGATATAATTTGCACCAATCATTGCAGACCATTCATTAGCTTGTGACATCGGTCGATCGACACCAAGATCTAAATAAAGAACTTTAACACCACCAATAAATAATTTAAAAACGCCTAATTGGGTTAATAAAAATAAAGTTTGAATGGTTTGTTGTACAAATAATAAAAGAATACGACTTCGTAAATATGGTATTACATGTTTTCGACGGATCCAGCCATTTCGTGCACCTATGACTTTAGAGCTAGTAATGAAATCATTTTTCAAAAAATCTCTAACCTCTTCACCGATTGAATTCATCAATACAGGTATTGAAATAATGATTAGTAATGATATTTGAATTGCAATCGTTTTTTCTTTAGCTGCTTCTGGAACGTCATTTAATCTCTCAAAAAATGGAAATATAATGATAACAGCTGGCACAAATCGAAATGCATTCAAAATTGGTTCAATCATTTTTAATAATTTTTGATTCATGAATCCAAAAAATGTGCCTAATAAACCGCCAAATATGACTCTCATTAGTCCTACAACGATAGCAATGGATAAAGTGTATTTAGCACCATCAATTACCATCCAAAATACATCTCTTCCAAATCGGTCGACACCAAAAAGATATTTCCAACTTGGAGGATAACCATATGTATCTACTAATTTACCTTCTGCATTGTATAACAAAGCAGGGGCTGGTTTTATCGAATCCTTTATAAAGTAAGTATAAATAAAACTAAAGGTGATTAAGCCAAGTATGATAAAGCTGCCTATTATGATTGGTGAATACTTTTTAGCTTTTATCATACAGCTTGTCCCCCTTTCATTCTAATAACAATTTGTTTAAATATAATTTCTAGCAAAAAGAATGGGATAAATAGTAAAACTAGCGCCATAAAAAAGATTTCAGGTGATCTGCTGTTATTAAATAGAAATGAAAAATAGCCCTTCATATTAAAGAATTTTTCTACTATTAAAAGATTTGAAATCATCATCCAAAATATTAGCTTACTATTACTTAATAAAGTAATCGTTACATTACGAAATATATGACGGATAATAATCCAAGAATTAGAAAGTCCCTTTGCTTTTGCGTATTCTACATAGTCTCTAATTTTTTCTTCCTGTATTGCTAGAAATAACATCTGGAAAAGCTGAATCGTAGGAATAATCGAAACAAGGATAATCGGTAATGCGTAAGCTTTCGATTCAAAGCCACTTATTGGATCCACAATTTTAACGCCTGTTTTATTAAAAATCCAAAAAAAGAAAATTTGAAATGCGCAAATCATTACGACGTCTGGTATAGATTGTAGGAAAAATAGGATGCTATTCATTATTTTTCTAAATGATTTTGGACCTAAATTTACTATATAAGCAATAAATAATGCGACGAAAATTGAAAGCAAAAACGCTGAAAAAAGGATCGTAAAAGAATAAACATATGGCTCTAAAAATACAGAAGAAAAAGGAACATATTGATATTCTTTTAAGTAAACTTCTAAATTATCGAAGTAAAAAAAACTCCAAAAAAAGATTTGTATCTGATTCCAAAACTCTGCTAGTCGCTCTCCTTTTGGTAAAAATAGCGTAAAAGAAGTAGCCGTAATTAAACCAATTCCAAATATAGTTAAACAAAACTGAAGAAGATATTTTGATATAGTTCTACTTGTTTGTATCATGTTTTATACACAATCTTGTTCATCTAATTGTGTATTATTCCCCCTCCTTTTCTTGCTTTATCTTATCTTTACCAAATACTAGAAAACCGCCATCACTTAATTTACCGATTTTCCAAAATGTCCCATACTGTTTAATATACATATATTTTTGGTTATTCTTTTTCCCAACTCTATAACCTTCTGTAGTGGAGCGAATGTTTTCACCATATTTGCCAAATTTGTCTTGAATGTTTTTTGGTTGCTCTTCAGGCCTAAAAAATAATAAACCGGTTAAGTTTTTATTTTTTGTATCTAATAAAATTTTCTTATTTGCAGTACCATTTTCATCTGTTTTAATAGTAGTTTCGTAGATTACTTTTTTTGTATCATCATCTTTAAACAGAAGATTAAATTTAGCATTTTTAGGAAGTGATGATTCCACTTTAATCCCAACATTTTTTAAATCATAAGTACCTTGTGGTTTAATAGCTAAATTTTGTGGAGGTTTTTTAATTGTACATGCTGATAGTGCAACAGTTGCCAAAGTTAGTAAACAGATCATTTTAAGTTTTTTCATTCGTTCTTAAAAAACTCCTTTCTAGGTAATAAAATTTATTTCCAAAACTATTTCTAAAAGTTAAAATTTTTAACCAAATTCAATTAATTTTATCAAAATAATGACGGCTTGTGCAGTAAAATTGTTATAATTTTCAATTTTATCGAATAATTCCACCATTAAAATGTTTTTATACAGTATAATAGACTCGTACCAACTACTACTAAAGGAGGCAAATTGATGGAAAAAATGTTAGTAAAACGTTTAACTCGTGCTGAGGTTCCAACAGAAATGACATGGAAATTAGAGGACTTATATCCAACTCGTGCAGAGTGGCTAGTTGCTTTAGAACTAATTGAAAATGATTTAATAGAGGCAAAATCGTTGAAAGGTTCTGTCCTAAAATCTGCTGAATCTTTAAAAAAGGCATTATTAACTTATGAATCTATTATGCTTCAATTAATTCGTTGTGGTACATATGTAAGCTTACTTCAGTCTGGAGATGGTTCAGATTCTCAAAATCAATCTGATAGTTTACAATTTTCAAGCTTAAGTACAAAAGCAAATACTACTTTAACGTTTATTCAGTCAGAGCTTTTACATTTAAATAATGAAATGTTAGAGGCCTTTATTAAGGAAGAAAATGAAATTGAGGTTTTTAAATTATTATTAGAAGAAATTATTGCATCTAAAAAACATAGATTACTCCCTGAAACTGAAGAGGCTTTAGCTGCACTTGGTGAAGTTACCTCTGCCCCATATCGAATTTACCAAACTAGTAAAGCCGCTGATCTAGAATTCGATTCCTTTGAAGATGAAAATGGAAAAGAATTAGAAAACTCGTTTGCCATGTTTGAAAACTTATATGAATTCTCTCCGAATCATACAGTTCGTAAACAAGCATATGAATCTTTTACTAAAACTCTTACCCAATACAAAAATACATATGCTTCAATCTATGCTACTCAAGTAAAAAAGGAAGTCGCTTTAAGTAAATTACGAAATTATGATTCAGTTACGCAAATGTTACTTGAAGACCACAAAGTATCTTTAGAAATGTATCATAATCAATTAAATATCATCTTTAAGGAACTAGCTCCACATATGCGTAGACTAGCTAACTTAAAGAAAAAACAACTTGGACTTGAAACGATTCATTTCTATGATTTAAAAGCACCACTAGATCCTGATTTCAACCCAATTACTACTTATGAAGAAGCAAAAGAAACAATCTTAAAATCACTTGAGATTATGGGACCTGACTATATTTCGATTATGGAAAAAGCGTTTGATGAGCGCTGGATTGATTATTCCGATAATGTTGGAAAATCAACAGGTGCATTTTGTTCTAGTCCATATGGAGTGCATCCATACATTTTAATTAGCTGGCAGGATACGATGAGAAATGCATTTGTACTTACTCATGAGCTTGGACATGCTGGTCATTTTTATTATGCAAACAAATATCAACGTGTTGTAAATACTCGTCCTTCTATGTATTTCGTTGAAGCACCTTCGACATTTAACGAGATGTTATTAGGCCAATATTTATTAAAACAAACGAATGATCCTCAGATGAAGCGTTGGGTCATCCTTCAATTACTAGGTACTTATTATCATAACTTTGTAACTCATTTACTTGAAGGTGAGTTCCAAAGAAGAGTTTATGAACTAGCTGAAAAAGGTACACCACTTACTGCGTCAACATTCTGTGAAGTTAAAGGTAATGTTCTGAAAGAATTTTGGGGCGATTCTGTTGAAATCGATGAAGGTGCAAGTTTAACATGGATGCGCCAGCCTCATTATTATATGGGTCTTTATCCATATACTTATTCTGCTGGATTGACTGCATCAACTGCTATTTCAAGAAGAATTGAATCAGAAGGCAAACCTGTTATTGATGCTTGGATTGAAGTATTAAAAACAGGTGGATCGAAAAAACCTGTTGAACTTTTAAAAATGGCTGGTGTTGATCTAACAACAAGTGCACCGATTAAAGAAGCTGTTGAGTATGTTGGTTCATTAGTGACGGAATTAGAGTCACTTTTCTAAAAAAATCAAAAAACACCTAAATTATTTTAATATAAATAATTTAGGTGTTTTTATTAGTCTTTCATTTGTTTCTTCTTCCCTTTTGTTCCATTACTATAAAGAATAAAACCAATACATCCGAATAAAATCGGTCCAAGTACGATTGGTAAATATTCTAATAATGTAGTATCTGGAGCTGGAATAAGCGTTAATCCGATTGTTCCAACTACTGAAACCATTCCAATTAGTGCAACGAATATAGCTAGTGAATTGTTTTTAATTTTAAACGGTCTGTTTATCTTTTTATCAGTCATACGAAGTTTAATATAAGCACTAATTAAAAATACATAAGGGATAAAAAATGCCAATGTTGACATTAAAATTAACATATTTAATGCCTTTGAAACACTTGGTACAAAAGCAGAAAGAATTAAAATGAAAGTAACTGCAACTGCTTGACCTAATACTAAAATCGATGGCATACCATCTTTATTTTCTTTTAATAAATTTTTAGGAAGAACCTCTTTTGCACTTTCAGCAATCATCACACTAGGATTCAAAATTAAAAATGAAAGAGATCCTACAAATGCTAATACAAAGCAGATACCTAAAATTTGAGAGAGTGAAACATTCAGTCCAAATTGAGTAGTTATTTTATCTGCAAATAAGTATAGTGCTGTCGCAGTTTGGTCAGATGAAATTGTTATCACAAACTGAAATGCGACTGTTGCAAGTATATAGACTAATGCAATAATGATTGATGTGATAAAAATTGCCCTCGGAAATGTTTTTTGCGGGTTTCTAACATTCCCCGCAATCGTTCCTAACATTTCTGCACCTGAAAAACCAAACATTAATGTTGATAAAAACATAATCGTGCCAAAGGATAAATTATTTGGCATGATTGTACTTTGGGTAAAATGAGTAGCGCTTGGTTGACCGCTAAACATACTATAAAATCCGAAACCAAAAATTAAAATTGCAGGAACTAACACCCCAAGTGGCGCCCCAATCGACGCAAGCCTTCCGCTCATTTTAGTACCTTTTAATGTAAGTAATGTAACGACCCAAAAGATAATACTGGATATAATAGCTGTTTTCATAGGATGACTTGCCATTTGTGGCTGGTTAATTCCATATGCGATCGCAATTGTAGTTGTTAATAATAGCGACGGATAATATGTAAAATTAGCAATCCAAAAAAACCACGAACATAAAAATGAAGCTTTTTCTCCAAAAGCCTTTCGAACCCAAACACCCATACCGCCTTGATTTGGATAGGTTGTAGATAACTCAGCTACAATTAATCCAATTGGAATAAAATAGATTAATGCTGCAATAATCCAATAAAATAAAGCTGAAGGACCAATTGTTGAAGCAAAAGCAATATTACGTAATCCTAATATTGCATTTATACTTAAAAATGATAAACCCATTACACCTAATTTTTTAGTCGAATCCATGATGATACTACACCTTTCAATATAAAAAAATCTTCTACTTATTAATCACTTGAGTAATTATACAGATATATTAATATAAATTCAAACGTTATTTTATACTAGAATAATATTTTGAATTGATGTAAAATTTCATCTTTAAATCATGAGTTATTGATAAAGTTTTGAACTCCGTTAATCGAATAGAACTTCTTGTCAAAATCTTAGTTGAATCTTTTGTAAAAACATAAAAAAACCCACGAGTGATTTCCTCGCGGGCTACTTAATTGATTAATCAACGTAACGAATAATCTCTGCAACTTCTTTACGTGCAAGTTTTTTCGCAGGTTCAGATGGATATCCAAGTGAAATAACCATGTTAATTTCACGGTTATCCTCGATCTCTAAATACGTTCTAAGTTTATCTTGAGCTAATAGGACCGGACCTGTCATTGGACATGTTCCTAAGCCTAATGCATGTGCAGCTAACATTAAGTTTTGAGATGCTAAGCAGCTACTTTTAATTCCTTCTTCTTTCCAAACTTCATTTTCAACAAAGCCAATTGGATCAAATATTTTTGTTCTGAATTTTGATTCATAAGGTGTTGCTAAACAAATTATTAAAACCGGAGCTTCTCTAAATGCTGTTGCATAAGGACCAAAAGATCGAACTAAAAGTTTACCTTCTTTTTCTAATCCTTTTTCTTTTGCTTTTTCAGCAACTTCATGTAGAGAATCCCATGTCATCTCTTCAATTTTTTTAATTTTGTCAGTGTTTTTAATAATGATAAACTCCCAAGTTTGTGAGTTTGTATCACTTGGAGCATAACGTGCGCAGTCAATAATTTCTTCAATTATTTCATTTGAAACAGCTTGATCAGTAAATTTTCGAATACTTCTTCTTCCGTGAATAATTTCTTTAAACGAATTGTAATCCATGCTTCCACCCTTTATTGTATATGCTGATCTTCATTCATCCCTTGATGTTTTACTAATTCATAGTAAAAGCCTTGTTTATCAATTAATTCTTCATGTGAACCTCTCTCTATACACATTCCATTTTTCAAAACAAGTATTTGATTAGCATTTTTAATTGTATTTAGTCGATGAGCAATGACAAAGCTTGTTCGGCCTTGCATTAGTCTTTGTAAAGCTTCTTGAATTTTAATTTCAGTAATTGTATCAATACTACTTGTTGCTTCATCTAAAATTAAAATTGCAGGATTTGCTAGAATAGCTCGAGCAATTGAGAGAAGTTGCTTTTGACCTTGACTAATTTGCTGATCATCTTGTTGTAAAATTGTATCATATCCTTTTGAAGATTTCATAATAAAACTATGTGCATTCGCAAGCTTTGCTGCCTCTTCTACTTCTTCATCCGTTGCATCTAAACGACCATATCGAATATTTTCTCGAATTGTACCTTTAAATAAAAATGAATCTTGTAAAACAAATGCCATTTGTTGTCTCAAGTTTTTCCTAGAATATTGACCAATACTTACACCATCTATGAGTATATCACCACTATTGATTTGATAAAAGCGTGAAAGTAAATTTACTACAGTCGTTTTACCTGCACCAGTTGGTCCTATTAATGCGATCGTCTCACCTTTTGATACTTTGAATGAAACATTTGTTAATGTATTTGAATCTTTCCCATAAGAAAAATTAACATTTTTATATTCAACTTCACCTTGAATAACTTTTTGGTCATTAATAATGTGTGATTCATCAATCGCTTCAATATCTTCATCAATGATTGAGAATACCCTCTCAGCTCCAGCAATCGCAGAAAGTAATGTATTAAACTGATTTGATAAATCGTTAAGAGGACGAGTAAATTGCCTTGAATACTCAGTAAATACAACAATTGTCCCAATTGAGATATGTCCTTTATAGGCAAAGTAACCACCAATACCTGCAATGATCGCAAAGCTTACATTGTTTAATACATTCATGAATTTAGGAATAAATCCGGCAAAGATAAATGCCCAAAATCCCGAGTTTTTCAATTTTTCATTTTTATTTAAAAAGTCTCGAATCATTTTATCTTCTTGAGAAAAAGTCTTGATGATTCTTTGTCCGGACACTGTTTCTTCTATAAATCCATTTAACTCACCTAAGTTACGTTGCTGGATTTTATAAAGTTGGCCAGTACGATGCGTAATCCATTTTATACCAATTATTAACACAGGAACAATTGATAAAGTCAATAAAGTTAAGATTGGACTATACCAAAGCATAACTGAAACAGTACCAACTAAAGTTATAACACTTGAAAATACTTGGATTACTGAAGTATTTAAAGTCGAACTTACATTTTCCAAGTCATTTGTTACACGACTCATTAACTCACCGTGTTGTCTTTTTTCAAAAAATGACATTGGCAATTTATGAAACATATTAAATAATTCTGTTCTCATTTTTGTTACAGTGTTTTGAGCAATATCGATCATCCAAAAATTTTGCAAAAACAAGGATGCTGAATAACCTAAGTAAATAAACACTAAAGCAAGGATTAACCAACTTAAACCACTTAAATTATATTTTAGAATATAATGGTCGATTGAATATCCAACTAATACAGGCCCAAGTAAACCAAGTACCGAACTTGCTAAAACCATGATCAGTACGACAGCTAGTTTACCTTTCATTAGTGCTAGGTAAGACCATATCCTTTTCAATGTTGTGGAAACGTTATCTGCTCGAGAAGCTTCCTTTTTCTTCTTATCCTTCGATAATTGTAATTGTTTATATTGGAAAGGTTTAGTTAGCTCCTTTAACATTATGAATTTCCTCCTTTCCATATTGTGAATAATAGATTGCTTTATATAGTTTTGAACTCTTTAATAAAGATTCGTGTGTACCCTCTTCTACAAGTTCACCTTCTTCAATAATTAATATTTTATCTGCATTTTTAGCAGTGCTGATTTTTTGAGTGATGATTAATGTAGTACATTCGTAATTTTTTAAAGCTTCTATTAAACTAGCTTCGGTTTTTAAATCTAATGCACTTGTACTATCATCAAGTAATAAGATACTAGGTTTTCTAAGGATTGCTCTTGCAATAGAAAGTCTTTGTTTTTGCCCACCTGAAAGGTTAACACCTTTTTGACCAATTAAACTTTCATATCCATTTGGGAAAGTTAAAATTGAATCGTGAATTTGCGCATGTTTAGCAGCTAAATAAACTTCTTCATCTGATGCACTTTCTCTACCCATTAGTAAATTTTCTTTTATTGTTCCGGTAAATAGTAGAGCTTCTTGTGGTACATATCCAATTTGTCCTCTTAGTTGTTTACTGTTTATTTTACGTATATCTTGATCATCAATTAAAATTGTTCCAGAATTAACATCGTATAAGCGAGGGATTAATTGGAATAAAGAAGTTTTTCCTGAACCTGTTGAACCCAATATTGCAATAGTTTGTTCTGGGTATGCAACAAATGAAATATTTTTTAGCACTTCTTTTTCAGAATTAGGATAACTGAAAGAAACTCGATGGAATTGAATTTTTCCTTCCAATCGATTGGCTAGTTGGTTTCCTTCATTCTTTTCTACAAAGTCTTCTTCAATCGTTAATATTTCATCGATTCGTTCAGCAGAAGCTCTCATTCTTGAAAACGCACTAATGATAAATGAAAAAACAGTAAATGATGAAGTAATACGAGAAATATAATTTACGATTGCAACAATATCTCCAATATTTGTTTCGTGTGAATGAACTTTACTATTTCCAAACCACAATACAATCAAAATAGAAGCATTCATAAATAGAAGCATAACTGGCATCGTAATTTCCATTGTTCGTAATGCAACAGAAGTTTTTTGTTTTAAATTTTGATTTATATGTTGAAATCGATTATTTTCATGGTCATTACGTACAAAGGCTTTAATTAATTTCATTCCAACTAAATTTTCCCTAAGAACACTATTTACAATATCCACATTATCTTGAACATTCTTAAATAGTCTTCTACCTTTTTTAACCATCCAATTTAGGAACATAAATAAGAAAGGCAAAATTAAAAATAAAATAAATGAAAGCTTCCAATTCAAAATTAATGCCATTACGACACTACCAGTTACAATCAATGGCGCTCTCAAAATAATTCTTAAACTCATAAATACTGCACTTTGTAATTGTGAAACGTCATTTGTCAATCTTGTAATGATTGATGAAGTTGGTAAATAACTAAACGTCGTAAATGAAAAAGTTTGTACTTTCTCAAATAGTGTTTTCCTTAAGGTAAATGAATAGCTTTGAGCAATATGAGTAGCATAAAAAGTATTTAATACTCCTCCAATAAATGCAACGATCGATAACACGATCATGACGATTCCCCATTTTGTAACATAAGCCATGTCCTTGTGAACTATTCCATTGTTAATGATATTAGATAAAATATATGGTTGAAATAATTCAACGACTAATTCCAAAAGTAAAAAGACGATTGCTGCGACAATTGTTATTTTATATGGTTTTAGAAATTTAAAACTATTCACTCTAGTCACTCCCCTACTAAAGAGGTAATGATTAAAAACCCCTCCGTATTTTCTTATCTTTTTTTAATAAAACTACAAAAAACTTAATAAAAGTATTTAAAACAGGAAAAGAACTCGTAATTAAACGAGTCCTCCTCATAAAAAGTTATCATTCAGTGATTGATAAAAATTCTTCAACGTCTTTAAGAGATAGTTTTACTGCCTTCTCCCAAAAATCACGTTTTGTTAAATCTACACCTAAATGTTTTTGAGCTAATTCTTCAACTGTCATAGAAGCTGTATCTTTTAGAAGGGCAATATATTTCTGTTCATAGCTCTTGCCTTCTTCCAATGCTTTTGCATAGATTCCTAATGAGAATAAGTATCCAAAAGTGTAAGGGAAGTTGTAGAACGGCACATCTGTAATATAAAAGTGTAGTTTTGATGCCCAGAAATGTGGATGATACTCTTCTAAAGCCCCACAATACGCTTCTTTTTGAGCTTCTTCCATCAGTTCATTTATTTTATGTTTACTTACAACACCATTTTTACGCTCTTCGTAAAAACGCGTTTCAAACAAGAAGCGAGCATGAATATTCATATAAAATGCAACACTTCGTTGGATTTTATCTTCTAATAGAGCTAAACGTTCTTGATCTGAACTTGCATTTTTAACAGCTGCATCAGCTACGATCATTTCTGCAAATGTAGAAGCTGTTTCAGCAACGTTCATTGCATAATATTTATTAAGCGTATGAACGTCTTTCATCGCAAATGAATGGAAAGCATGACCTAATTCATGTGCTAATGTTGAAACATTTGAAGGTGTTCCTGAAAATGTCATAAAAATACGAGATTGACTGCTCTCAGGGAATCCTGTACAGAAACCTCCTGGACGTTTACCTGCGCGATCTTCTGCTTCAATCCAAGAGTCTTCGAACGCCATCTTTGTAAAACTAGTTAATTCATCACCAAATTTACCAAATTGATCTAATATAAATTCTGCACCTTCAGAATATGAAACGGTAGAATCAATATCAGCAACAGGCGCATCTAAATCATACCAACTTAATTTCTCAACGCCTAGTAATTTAGCTTTT
Organism: Gottfriedia sp. NPDC058432; assembly: GCF_042721555.1. Taxonomy (NCBI): domain Bacteria; kingdom Bacillati; phylum Bacillota; class Bacilli; order Caryophanales; family Bacillaceae; genus Gottfriedia; species Gottfriedia sp. NPDC058432. The sequence continues at coordinate 3,157 of NZ_JBHXLC010000047.1, read as the reverse complement.
CTTTCTAAATATTCAACAAATGGAGCTTTATTGTCGATTATCGCGCCCCACATTGAATCAAGTGTTTCTTTACTCATACGATTGATCGATAATGGTTCTTTTAATACATTATTCCATCCACGTTGTCCATATACACTTAAACGGAAACCTGCAAGATGGTTTAATATTTTAGCGAAGTAATCTGACTCATCACTCCATGTTTCTTCCCATTTTTCGAAAATCTCTTTACGAACATCGCGTTCCTTAGAAGAAAATAGATTTGATGCTTGACCAACAGATAAAAGTTTATCATCATGTTCGATCTGCATTTTTCCAACAACAGTGTCGTACATTTGGCCCCAACCATGATATCCGTCAACTGAAAGGGCAGTAATTAATGCCTCTTGTTCAACTGATAATAATTCACTAGCATGTTGACGACGCTCATTTAATGCGAAAGAAATTTCCTTAAACTCATCAGTTTCTAAAATATTTTTCCAAACAGAATCTTCAATTTTTGTTAATTGACTATGGAATTTTGTTAAACAAGTAGAGAATGTTGCATAAAGCTGTGTTAATGTTCCTTCTAATAAATTAGCTTTTTGATCTGCCATATTTTGAGCTTGTAAACAGCCAACAAATCCACCAGCTTGCGATAATTTCTTTCCTATTACTTCAATATTACCTATGATATCAGCTAATTCCTCGACCTCATCACTACTCTTAGGAGCAGAAAACAAAGAAACCTGTCTCTCTATTCCTTCTACTAAATTAGTAATTTCTTTTATGTATGTTGCAAATGCAGGAGATTCACTGCCTCCTTTAAAGAAAACATCTAAATCCCATGTAAGTGAATATGTATTGGTTGACATACGACCCCACCTTTTGGTTTTATAAGTACATTTGTTATTATACATTATTCAAAATATTTAGTCTAATCATACTACTTTTTACAAATTTTAAATCCTACACAAGCTTGTTGAATTTTGGTTTACTCATACATTTTGTCTATTTATGAAAATATGAAATGTTAAAATGTTTCCATTTGAAGGTAGTTTTTAGTAAATTTTAGTAGGTTTTGTACTTAAATTCAGGATTTGTAACACATTAAATTATACGCAAATGTTACAAAACCTCTCGATTTGTTACATAGTTTTTAATTCTAAATTAATAAAACCGATCTTATTTGTGATAAATAAGTTTATTTTTCTAGTCAATTTCATACCTTTTTGAAGAGTTTTTACTGTTTAACCTTCTCCCTATTACCATTTAATTTCGGCTCAAAAGTCCTTTAAAATCAAGCATCTAAGCTCAAAAATTAGCGATAAACAATCTTAAATTGGAATTGTGTCGAAATAAGCTGTAACTATTATGCAGAATTTATAGAATATTATAAAAAAAGGTAATATATTTGTAATATAAAATAAAACTACTGAAATCTTACTGTCACATTTCCATGGTAAAGTATTATACATAGAAGACGACAGGAGCGGGAAATATGAAAAAATTGATGACATGTTTTGTTACTACTGTTTTTCTAACAATGGGATTTACGACAAATACATACGCAGCAACTTACAAAGTTAAATCTGGTGATACTTTATCTGCTATCGCTAAAAAACAAAAGGTAACAGTTTCTCAGATTAAATCTTGGAACCATTTAAAATCAGACCTTATTAAAGTAAATCAAGTATTGCAAATTAAACCTGCAACTAAGAAAACAACGACTAAAAAAACAACAGCTAAAGCTGCTACACCTTATAAAGTAATTAAAATGAAAGCTACAGCTTACACTGGTAGCTGTAAAGGATGCAGTGGTAAAACTGCTACTGGAATAGATTTAAAAAAGAATCCAAAAGCAAAAGTTATTTCTGTGGATCCAAAAGTAATTCCACTAGGTTCTAAAGTATATGTCGAAGGTTATGGCTATGCAATTGCTGGTGATACTGGCGGTTCACTAAAAGGAAATAAAATTGATGTATTTATCCCAAGTCAGAAAAATGCCCAAAAATGGGGAGTTAAAACAGTTACAGTAAAAGTTTATAAAAAATAAAAAACGAGCCGTTAATTCGGGCTCGTTTTTCTATTTCTAATTCCAATTGGATTTAAGTCAAATAATCGCCGATCTAATTCAGATAAGAATTCATTTCTCTTTTCCTCATTCGATAAAATTTCATTCATTTTTGCTTTTAATATTAACTTTTGAATACTTTTTCTTTGTGATATTTCAAATAAATAAGTTTCGTATGGCTTAAACCACTCTTCTTTTTTCAATAAAGTAATTCTCTTTTGAACTATTCGATCATCTTTCTCATAAACCGAATAGCCAAAAAATTTTCGGGGTAAATAATCAAAGAAAAATTGAACGATTATTTCGATAACAAACCAAGATATAATACGAAAAATAAAACCTAATATCCCAAAAACAATCTCATGCATGGTTTTATCTCCCATTCTTTTTTTATTATTTTAACATATCCTATCAATTAATTTAATTACTTCTTTATATTTAATCGTTTGTTGGATATTTTCCATTTAACTAATAAATAATAAAATTATATAATTTTGTTTTGGAGATGAAGTCTAATGGAAGATAAACGCTTTACGATAACTGGAACCAACATTAACGAAGTGAAAAGAAAAAATGCAAATTCTGGTTTAACTTATAATCAAGTTAAACAATTACTTGCGGAAAAATATATGAAAGAACGTGAAAAATAAAGAATTAGTGATCCCTTATACTAATTTATTTTTATTTCTCGTGATTTTCACTTTATTTATACACTATTCATGCTCTTATTTGCTGTTTTAGTGATTTTATTTGCAGATTCGTCTTTTTTAATTGCAGTTTCATAATTTTTATTTGCACTTTCACAGATTTTAATTGCAGTTCCACCTTTTTATTTGAACTTTCACAGATTTCAATTGCAGTTCCATCTTTTTATTTGCAGTTTCACAATTTTTAATTGCACCTCAAATAGATCTCAAAAAGAAACCACCCAACTATCCATAGTGTAGTGACCCCATAAAGTTAGACTGGTTACTTCAATTAGGCAGCCTGTTGGGCATGAACTCGGTATTTTACTCATGCCTTAATTCATAGACAACTTTTACTTTGTCTTGTTTCGTGATTTTTCCTTGTTTTGAACTAAGGCATTCAACTTTTTTAGATATGCAT
>NZ_JBHXLC010000046.1:0-18876 GCF_042721555.1 Gottfriedia sp. NPDC058432 | reverse complement strand
AGGATCAAACTCTCCATAAAAGTTAAGTTTAAATCTTGTATTGCTCAAAAAACTAATAATTGACGTTTACTTCATGTTTTGTTTAGTTTTCAAAGATCATCTTGTTTTTTACAACTTAATCAGTTTATCATGTTCGACAAAATCTGTCAACAGTTGTTTTTTCTTTTTTTGTTATCGCCATCAGCGACGTATATAAATATAACATCCCCTCGATAAATGGTCAACAGTTTTTTAAAACTTTTTTTATATTTTTTTATACGATATAAATACCAATTACACTTAACGCTACAATACCCGGAACACCTAATATACTTAAGAATGCACAAGTAACAGCATTAATTGGAATGTGAAAATTATTAGAAGCTAAAGCATAGTTTAATATAAATACAATCATGACACATACAATACCTCTTAGTACATACTTGCTAATTAGTTTTAAAGCTTTAACTGGCAAACCTACTAATAATAGAAATAGGATTACAAATAAGGCAACCGAAATCATAATAATACTATTCACCACAAAAAAACTCCCCTCATATAACTTGTACACCTTTTACTAAGATTGTATGAGAAAAGGAACTAATCAATGACAAAAAATATTAATAAAAAAGAGTTTATTGCCTAAACAATAAACTCTTTTACCTATTTCATCTTTGTTATCAAAACATTTCTTGCCTTTGCTTCTTTTAATAAGAAGAAATATTTAGCTTGATAAAGCTTAACATGGATTAACAAGTCATCAGGTGGATCCACACTTCTTTCCATTAACTCTACCTGACTTAAGTAAATATCTTTGTAATCATGTAGTCTATCAACTAACTTTTCATCAAATTCTTTACGAATCTTTCCTTTTTTTCGAAAAAAACCCATGGTCTCTCTCCATTAATCAGTTTCTAAAGTTCTCTTCTACCTTCCAGAGCTTTTGAAAGTGTAACTTCATCTGCATATTCTAAGTCTCCGCCTACTGGTAGACCATGTGCGATTCGAGTAATTTTTATACCCGTAGATTTTAATAGCCTAGAAATATACATAGCAGTTGCTTCACCCTCAATATTCGGATTGGTAGCTAAAATAATTTCTTGAACTACATCATCTTTTAATCTGCTCAATAATTCCATTATTTTAATGTCTTCCGGTCCAACTCCCTCCATAGGAGAAATTGCACCATGAAGTACATGATATAAACCTTGATATTCTCTCATTTTTTCCATAGCAATTACATCTTTTGTATCTTGAACTACACATATCGTAGATCGGTCTCGATGTTGATCACTACAAATATAACAAGGGTCTTGGTCAGTTATATGGCCACATTCTGAACAGTAAAGTAGTTTTCTTTTTGCATCTATCATTGATTTTGCAAAGTCTAACACGTCATCTTGCTTCATATCTAACATAAAAAATGCCAGTCGAACGGCCGTCTTGGGACCAATCCCTGGCAATTTCATAAAACTATCTATTAATTTGGATATCGGCTCAGGGTAATGCATTTGTCTTAACCTCTAAAATAATCCTGGAATATTCATTCCTTTAGTAAACTGCCCCATTGTTTTAGCTGTTGCATCTTCAATTTGTTTAATTGCATCATTAGTTGCAGTTAAAACTAAATCTTGTAACATCTCAATATCTTCTGGATCTACTACATCTTCTTTAATAGTAACTTCAACAATTTGTTTTAATCCATTAGCTGTAACAGTTACCATTCCACCGCCAGCATTACCAACAAATGTACGTTCGTTTAATTCATTTTGTGCTTGTTCCATTTGTTTTTGCATTTTTTGCATTTGTTTCATCATATTATTCATATTGCCCATTCCGCCACGCATCATTTTCATTTCCTCCAATATAGTTATTCTTTAATAATGACTAAATCTTCGCCAACAAGATTGATTGCTTCTTGTACGATTGGTGAAACTTCTGTTGAAGTCTCTTTTTGTTTTGTTGTATTTAAAAATGAATCCCTAGTCGATCTCCAATCTTCTTCGGGAATTGCTAACATACTCATTTCTGCACCTAATAAATTAGATAATGTTTGATTAATTGTTGTTAAGTGCTCTTGTTCTCCGTTATTATTGATTAAATCACAAATTGTCTCTGATTTAAAAGCAACAATACACTGCTCAGAAGAAGCTGCTACAACTTCACCATATGATACTAATGTCGCAGTAGAAACTTTATTTTGTTGCCTTAATTGATCTTGAAGTGATGTCCAAACTGCTATAACCTTATTTTTTTCTGGTTTAGAAGCAGCTCTTAGTACACCTTGAATTAAACTATTTGGTATTTTCGAACGAGATGTAGACGATTTCGGTTTTGGACTAGTAGAAGAATCATTCGTTCCACTTACTGTAATACCATTTTCCTTTAAAAATTTTACTTCTTTTTCAAGAGCATTAATTTTATTTATTAATGGTGTCAGCTCGTCCTGTTTTTTTCCGATACCGCTCACAGAAGCTTTTTGACAAAGTTGTACAATTGCCACCTCAAGCAAAACTCTCGGATGATTAGTCCATTTCATTTCTTGCTGACTTTTACTTAATGAAGCAATAATTTGATAAACTAACTCATCGTTGTATGAATCGCAAAGCTCTTTAAACTGATCACTAATTGTTGCTCTCTCAAGTAATTCAATCGTACTTGGTGAGTGCCTATATAATAGAATATCTCGATAATAAACTGTTAAATCTTCTATAAATCGAACTGGATCTTTACCTTGGTTTAATAGTTCTTCAATATTAGTCAAACAAACTGACACATTACCATCTATTATTGCTGAAACAACAGATATTAAACGTTCTTGAGCCACTGTGCCTGTTACCGCTAAAACATCATCTAATGAAATTGATTCATCGCTATATGATATAGCTTGATCCAGAATGCTCAACGCATCCCTCATTCCACCTTCAGCTGCACGAGATAACATCATCAAAGCTTCTGGTTCAATTGTTGTTTGCTGATGATTTAGTACAACTGTCAATCGATCTGAAATCGTTTGAGCACTTATCTTATGAAAATCAAATCGTTGACATCTTGATAGAATCGTCAAAGGTATTTTATGTGGTTCAGTGGTAGCTAATATAAAGATAACGTGACTTGGAGGCTCCTCTAATGTTTTTAATAATGCATTAAAAGCCCCTATTGATAACATATGGACCTCATCTATTATGTACACTTTGAATTTGCCTACAGAAGGAGCATATTTTACTTTTTCCCGTATATCACGTATTTCATCTACACCATTGTTTGATGCAGCATCAATCTCAATTACATCTGAAATTGATCCATCAGTAATTCCTTTACAAATGGCACACTCATTACAAGGTTCATTAGTAGGTGCATGTTCACAATTTAAAGCTTTTGCAAAGATTTTTGCTGTACTCGTTTTACCTGTTCCACGCGGACCCGTAAACAAATATGCATGTGATACTTTTTGCTGAAGAAGGGAGTTTTGTAACGTTCGTATAATGTGATCTTGACCAACTACATCTTTAAATTGCTGCGGTCTCCACAAACGATATAATGCTTGATAAGTCAATTGGTTTCCTCCTTCTTACAAAGTCATCATTATTATACCCTATGTAATGATTTCATGGAAAATATTTTAAAGAAAACAAAAAAACTCACCCAAAATTGAGTGAGTTTTTATAAAGTTACTGCCGTGCACCACTCGTCGATGCACTACCCCAGGCGTTACTTAAACAGTTAGCTCGGCCCAGGCACCCCTACGGCACACGAGATGGCTCACTTATTGCTGCTTCCTTCCGGACCTGACAAGGTTCATGAGTTCTCGTTGCGTAGGACCCAGACGTCAACACCACTTATTTAAGGCAGACCCTGAAATAGATACACCTCGGAGTGGAATTCAGTCTCGCTAGAGCGGATTGCGAGTACAGGGCACCGCTACCTCCCCACCTAGCACGGCAAAGTTACAACCTAATTTTAAACCGCTGATTGAAGCGGTAGTTAAAGTATATACGAACCTAAATAAAAAATCAATCCTTGTCCTTATGAAGGTAAATTTTTCTTTCTAGATCGCAACTCTCTAAAGAAGTTCGTTAATAAGTTACCACATTCTTCTTCTAATATACCCGAAGTTACTTCACAGCGATGGTTAAATCGCTCTTCTTGCAAGAGATTATATATTGATCCTCCACAACCTGCCTTCGGATCTTTTGCACCGAAAACAACTCTTGGAATTCTTGATTGAATTATTGCTCCAGCACACATCGGACAAGGTTCGAGCGTTACATAAAGAGTTGTTTCCTCTAATCGCCAAGAATCAATAACCTTACACGCATCTTCTATTGTACTCATTTCTGCGTGACCTAAAGCTGTTTGTTTTGTTTCACGTAAATTATACCCTCTTGCAATGACTTGATCGTTGTAAACCAACACAGCTCCAATAGGTACTTCCCCTATTTCCTCTGCTTTTAGTGCTTCCTCTATTGCCAACTTCATATAAAACTCATCTTTATTCAAACTTTACACCTCTTTATTTCTTTAACAAACAAATATTCTTTTTACGAGTAGATAAACTAAACATAGATTGGAGTGAAGCCGATTGAATTCTTCAAATCAAAAAGACAAGCAGTTGCCTGCATTATTAATTGTCGATTTAATCAACTCATTTACTTTTAAACACGGAAGTGTTCTTGCGGAAAAATCAATCCATATGGTTCCGAAAATAAATTACATAAGAGACATTTTTAAAAACAAAAAACTTCCTACTATATACGTTAATGATCACTATAAAATCGAAAACCCGACTCAAAAGAAACTTATTAAGCATTGTCTAAATCCTTTAAGTTACGACTTAATAAAACAAATACAACCTAATGAGGAAGATTATTTTATCTTTAAGCCTAACTACTCAGGTTTTTACTTAACAAGTTTAGACGAATTACTTAAAAAATTAAAAATTACCCATTTGGTTATTGTAGGTGTTGCAGGAAATCGTTGTGTACTTTTTACAGCAAATGATGCATTTATGCGGGATTATAACTTAATTATACCTCAAGATGCAATTTCCTCGGTTACAGATTATGATGAGAAGGTTGCAATTTATATGATGAAAGACATTTTAAATGCAACGCTTATTCAAACTCAAGAAATAGAAGAAATGATCAATCATTTGGTGAACTCAAATAATCAGTAATTGGAAAAATTTTAAAATTGTATTCCCTCTGACTACAGTATGTTAAAATAGTTTCTGTATGTTTTTTGAGTATGATACGGAATTTGACTAGTAAGGAGGACAAGAGATGATACGTGTACCTTTTATAACAGTAGAAGGACCTATTGGTGTCGGAAAAACATCTCTATCCAAAGCGATCTCTGAACACTTTCATTATGAGCTATTAAAAGAAATTGTAGATGAAAATCCTTTTTTGGGTAAGTTTTATACAGACATTGAAGAGTGGAGTTTCCAAACAGAAATGTTTTTCCTTTGTAATCGATTTAAACAACTAGAAGATATAGACCGAATGTTTCTTAAAAAATCGATTCCAGTGGTTGCAGATTACCACATCCTTAAAAATTTAATTTTTGCTAGCAGAACATTAAAAGACAAGCAGCATGATAAATATTTAAAAATATATCAAATATTAACTGAGGATATGCCAAAGCCTAATGTGGTTATTTACTTAACGGCAAGCCTTGAGACTCTACAAAAGCGTATTCAACTTCGTGGTAGAGAATTCGAACAATTGATCGAGGATCAGTACCTACTTCAGTTAATTGAAGATTACGAGACACACATGAAAGAATTTCAAGCTAAATACCCTGAAATTCCAGTGTTAAAATTTGACGGTGATCAAATTGACTTCGTTAATAACCCAAGAGATTTAGCGATGATACTTGAATCGTTAGAAAACACCTTACAAAAGGAGCTAAGAAGTATATGAATTTACGTGAAAAATACGGAATACGAAATGATGCAGTTATTACAATTGCCGGGACAGTAGGTGTAGGAAAATCTACTATGACCAACGCTCTTGCAGATGCATTAAACTTTCGTACATCATTTGAAAAAGTAGATACAAACCCATACCTAGATAAATTTTATCAAGATTTTGCTCGTTGGAGCTTCCACTTACAAATATACTTCTTAGCAGAGCGATTCAAAGAACAAAAAAGAATGTTTGAATACGGCGGTGGATTTATCCAAGATCGTTCAATCTACGAGGATACTGGCATCTTTGCGAAGATGCATTACGAAAAAGGAACGATGAGTGAAGTAGACTACGAAACATATACTAGTCTTTTTGATGCTATGGTTATGTCTCCTTACTTCCCTGCTCCTGATTTATTAATTTACTTAGAAGGTACATTCGATGAAGTTGTTGAGCGAATTAAAGAGCGTGGACGTCCTATGGAGCAACAAACTCCGATTGAATATTGGAAAGAAATGAATACACGTTACGAAAACTGGATTAATAACTTTAACGCTTGTCCTGTCCTTCGTTTAAGTATTAGCGAATATGATTTAATTAAAAATGAATCTTCTGTAGAAGAAATCATTAAGAAGATCGGAAACGTGCTAAATCATTCACAAAAATATATGAAATCTAGATAATAGTTGTCTTCCAAATAAATAAAAGAAAAAGCTGCGAACTTTACATTGTACTGTACGCAGCTTTTTCTTTTTCGATTTATTTGATAAACAAACAAAAAACTCGTTACACTAATGTAACGAGCTGTCTAATATATATGCACTCTTTTATTTATAAAAAAATGGAGGAGTAAGAGGGATTCGAACCCCCGCGGGCTGTTACACCCCTGTCGGTTTTCAAGACCGATCCCTTCAGCCAGACTTGGGTATTACTCCGTTTTGACAAGATTTATAATACCATACAAAAAAAATGAGGTCAAGCATTCTTCTAAAAAAAATATAAATTTTTTCCGAAAACTAAAATGCCCCTTTTAACAACAGTTGTTATTGTCTTCTTATTATTAAAATATATACCTTTTATATAAGCAGAAAAAATATACAGAAAATTCTTTTTTATTTATAATGGTACTACCATTTAAAAACATTAGAAATTTTTAAGGAGAAAGAAATGTTTGAATTAATACCGCTGATGCTGGAACGAGTGGGTATTCTCGTTATACTTGCCTTTTTACTTTCTAGAATGAAATCATTTAGACAAATCATTCAAAATGAACACTCCTTTGGTGCAAAAGTGATCCTAATTGTTATATTTGGTGCCTTTGGAGTAATTAGCAATTATACCGGTGTTCATATTTATCATGAGTCAATTATGTCTCAGTCATGGCACTTCAATGTAGCAAGTAATAATGCAATTGCAAATACACGAATTATGGGGGTTGCCATTGGCGGTTTAATCGGCGGTCCGATTGTTGGCTTAGGAGTCGGATTAATAGCAGGCTTACACCGTCTAACTTTAGGTGGATTTACTGCTTATGCATGTGCCATTTCGACAATCGTTGCGGGAGTTGTAACAGGACTACTTAGAAAAAGATTTGGGATACAGAAAAACAAATCCCTTTGGAGTGTCGTTTCAATTGGTATTATTATGGAATGTGTTCAAATGGGGATTATTCTTTTAATCGCAAAACCATTTTGGGCCGCTCTTCATCTTGTCGAAGTAATTGCTCTACCAATGATTCTAATAAATGGATTTGGTACGCTTATCTTTATATTAATCATCCAAAATATTTTACAGGAAGAAGAAAAAACGCGAGCGCTTCAAACAAACAAAGCCTTCTATATTGCAGAGCAAACTTTACCGTTTTTTAGACAGGGACTAACCCCTCATTCATGTAACGAAGCGGCAAAAATCATTTTTAAATTAACCAAGGCAGATGCAATTTCGATTACTGATCACAAAAGCGTACTTGCTCATGTAGGTGCAGGTTCAGATCACCATGAACCAATGAATAGCTTAGCAACAAAACTAACTAGAAAGGCTTTAAAAGAGGGAAAAATTATTATTGCTACTTCAAAAGATGAAATTCAGTGCTTCCACATGGATTGCCCTTTAAGTGCGGCTATCGTACTGCCGTTAAAAGCTTTAAATAAAACAGTTGGGTCTTTAAAGCTATATTACACGGATTCCAACAAGTTGGGAAAAGTTGAAAAAGAACTAGCCGACGGATTATCTAAACTTTTTTCTACCCAATTGGAATTAGCAGAAGCTGAACTGCAGCGGAAATTAATGAAAGATGCGGAAATAAAAGCATTACAAGCACAAATGCATCCCCACTTCCTGTTCAACTCTTTAAATACAATTTCAAGTTTAATTAGAACAGATGCTGATCAAGCTAGAAAATTACTAATCCATTTAAGTACTTTTTTTCGAAATAATTTACAAGGGGCAAGGCAGACCTTAGTCACTTTAGAAAAGGAATTAGAACATGTAGAAGCATATTTAACCATTGAACAAACTAGGTTTCCTACTAAATTCCTTGTTGAGTTCCAAATAGAACCTCATTTAAAAACGGTTCAAATCCCCCCTTTTACACTTCAACCACTTATAGAGAACTCGATTCGACATGCTTTTTCGAAGGAAAAAAAATTAAAGGTAACTGTGCAAGCATATGAGTTCAATAATGATATGATTCTCATTACTGAAGATAATGGCAAGGGGATTTCGCCAGAGCTACTAAATACAATTGGGAATGAAACAATACAGTCTAAAGAAGGAACTGGAACAGCCTTATGGAATATAAAAAAACGAATTGAAGAAATTTACGGGGAAAAAGATTATTTTCAAATAAAATCTGACCTCAACTCGGGAACGAAAGTATCGATAAGGATCCCATTAATGCAAGAAGTAATGGAGGGATAACTCATGTTAAAGGCACTAATTGTAGATGATGAACCATTGGCAAGAGACGAACTAGCTTATTTACTAAAAAGAAGCAAGGAAGTCGAAATAGTTGGTGAAGCGGACTCAATTAGAAGTACATTGGAACTCTTACAAATACAAGAAGTCGACGTTGTATTTTTAGATATCCAGCTAGCTGATGAAAGTGGATTAGAATTAGCTCAAAAACTGCAGGACCTTACCCATCAACCAGCAATCGTCTTTGCAACAGCTTTTGACGAGTACGCTTTAAATGCTTTCGATTTACACGCGATTGATTATATTTTAAAACCATTTGATGAAATAAGAATTCAGAAGACTATTGAAAAACTAGCAAAGCTAAGTATGAAACCTATTAAAACTGAAGTAAAAAAGAATCCTCCACTTTTAAAACAAGATAAATTGGCTATTTCGGTTGATGAGAGAATTCTTTTAATAACGTTCGAAGAGATCATCTATATTTTTACACAAGAAGGTAAAACAAGTGTCGTTACTGATAAGATGACATATCAATTGAATGAACCTTTGATCAATTTAGAACGAAAGCTACAAAATACATCATTTACCCGAGTCCATCGGAGCTATATTGTCAATTTGGATAAAATCATTGAAATTCAGCCTTGGTTTAATTCCACATATAATTTAATTATGTATGATGGCGAAAAAGTACCTGTTAGTCGAACGTACACAAAGGAGCTTAAACAACTTTTTAATTTATAAGCTTGTATTTCAATAATCCATCCATGCTTCTCAACCTGTTTTTATTGCAGTTTACGCTGAAAATCCAAAATTTTAGTTTTCATAAAGTAAAATTAGTGTAAATAAAAGAAACTTAGGAGGATTATTAAATAAAATGAATGCGGTTACAATTGTTATTGCTTCTATGTGTATTTTGATGATTGCATATCGTCTATACGGAACATTTATGGCTGTGAAGGTACTTAAATTAAATGATTCTATACCTACTCCAGCTCATGAGTTAAATGATGGTAAGGACTATGTCCCTACTAACAAATGGGTAACATTTGGTCATCATTTTGCTGCAATCGCAGCAGCTGGCCCTCTAGTAGGTCCAATTTTGGCCGCTCAATTCGGTTACCTTCCAGGTCTGTTATGGCTTTTAATTGGAGCTGTAATTGGTGGAGCAGTACATGATGCAGTCGTTTTATATGCTTCAATGAGAAAGAAAGGAAAGTCGCTATCAGAAGTAGCAAAAGAGGAACTTGGACCAGTTGCAGGCTTCTGCACGGGACTAGCTATGCTATTTATTATTACAATTACAATGGCCGGACTTTCAATGGTTGTTCTTCATGCGCTTGAAAATAATCCATGGGGGACATTTGCAGTTGGAATCACTATACCAATTGCAATGGGTGTAGGACTACTATATAAAAAAACTGGCAATTTAAAATTGGCTTCAACGATTGGATTTATTTTGTTAATGGTTGGAGTTTTTATGGGACCGACAATTCAAGAAACTGCTATAGGTGATTTTTTAACTTTTGATACACAGACATTAGCTATTATACTACCGATCTATGCTTTTTTTGCTGCTGCTTTGCCAGTATGGCTTTTACTAGCACCTCGTGATTATCTAAGTAGCTTCATGAAAATCGGTGTATTCATTGCACTCATCATTGGGGTATTTATTATTAACCCATCCATACAGTTTCCGACTGTAACAAAATTTGTTAACGGCGGGGGGCCGATTTTAGCTGGCCCAGTTTGGCCATTTATTTCAATTACGATAGCATGTGGAGCAATCTCAGGATTCCATGCATTTGTGGGCTCTGGTACAACTCCAAAAATGCTTGATCGATGGAGCGATATAAAGGTCGTAGGATTTGGCGCAATGTTAGTTGAATGTTTAGTAGGTATCATGGCATTAATCGCTGCTACTGCACTTCAACCGGCAGACTACTTTGCAATTAACTCTACTCCAGAAGTTTTTAAAACTTTAGGAATGAATGTTCTCCACTTACCGGAACTTAGTAAAGAAATTGGATTAAGTCTAGAAGGGCGTACTGGTGGAGCTGTTACATTGGCGGTTGGAATGACGTACATATTTACATCGATCCCTTGGTTTAGTCACCTAGCATCTTATTTCTTCCAGTTTGTTGTTATGTTCGAAGCCGTATTTATTTTAACAGCAATCGATGCTGGAACTCGAGTAGCACGATATTTAATTCAAGACTTCTTTGGTGAATATTATAAACCATTGAAGAAAACTGATTGGATACCAGGTTCAATTTTTGCAAGTGCGCTAGCATGCTTTATGTGGGGTTATCTCTTATTTTCAGGGGATATTGGATCAATTTGGGCATTATTTGGAGTATCTAATCAATTAATGGCTTCTATTGGGTTAATCATTGGTGCAACAGTACTATTAAAGATAGCTGATAAACGTTGGTATATGCTTACATGTTTGATTCCTTTCGCTTATCTTTTTATTACAGTAAATTATGCAGGATACTGGATGATCAAAAATGTTTATCTTAACCATGAGTCAGCCGGATATAGTATGTTAAATGGTGTCTTATCGATCATCATGTTAGTATTAGGTGTCGTGATTTTAATTTCTGCTATTAAAAAATGGATGGAATTGTGGAACACACCTAATTATAAAATGAATGTTAAAACAATCTAAATAAAAAGCAGATGTGTCTTGAGAATAATATCTCGATCCATCTGCTTTTTTACTTATTTAATTACTTCTTTTCCACCCATATATGGACGAAGAACTTCAGGAATAATAACTGAACCATCAGCTTGTTGGTAGTTTTCTAAAATTGCAGAAACCGTACGTCCAATTGCAAGACCAGAACCGTTTAATGTATGAAGAAATTCTGGTTTTCCTTTTGGATCACGTCTGAAGCGTATATTCGCTCTTCTTGCTTGGAACGCCTCAAAGTTACTACAAGAAGAAATTTCTTTATATGCATCATAGCTTGGTAACCAAACTTCAATGTCATACGTTTTTGCAGAAGAAAATCCGATATCTCCAGCACAAAGTGTAATGACACGGTATGGTAATCCTAATAATTGAAGAACTTTTTCAGCGTGAGCTGTTAATTTTTCTAACTCAATATAAGAATCTTCAGGTTTTACAAAGCGCACTAGTTCAACTTTATTAAATTGATGTTGGCGGATTAATCCTCGTGTATCACGACCAGCAGAACCTGCCTCAGAGCGGAAACACGCGCTATATGCAGTATATGCGATTGGTAATTGAGCACCATCAAGAATTTCGTCACGGTGATAGTTTGTTACAGGTACTTCTGCTGTTGGTACTAAGAAAAAGTCTTCTTTTTCGATACGGAACGCGTCTTCTTCAAATTTTGGAAGTTGTCCTGTACCAATCATGCTAGCACGATTTACAAGATTAGGAGGTAGCATTTCAGTATATCCATGCTCCTCTGTATGAAGATCTAACATAAAGCTGATTAGGGCACGCTCAAGTTTGGCTCCTAAACCTTTATAAAAAGTAAAACGGCTACCAGTAACTTTAGCACCACGTTCAAAATCCAGAATCTCTAAGTCAACACCTAAATCCCAGTGTGCCTTTGGTTCGAAATCAAATGTACGAACTTCACCTATTCTACGAATTTCAACATTATCTTCTTCTGTTAACCCAACTGGTACTGAATCACTAACTAAGTTAGGAATTGTAAATAGAATAGCGTCTAATTGCTCTTCTAGCGTTCTAATCTCTTCATCTAGAGCTTTAATTTTATCTCCAACTTCTCTCATTTCAACAATTAGTGCTTCAGCATCTTTTTTCTCACGCTTTAACACACTAATTTCTTGGCTAACCTCATTGCGTCGGCTCTTTAACCCTTCAACCTGAACAAGTAATTCTCTACGATTTAAATCTAAGTCTTCAAATTTCTCGATATAGCTTATGTCTCCACCACGTAATTGAAGTTTTGCTTTTACATCTTCAAAATTGCTACGTAATAATTTAATGTCTAACATTTCAATTCCTCCTATTCTTTTTTTGTCTAAAGGATAAAAATGAATACAAAAAAGCCCTCATCCCATAAAAGGGACGAGAGCTACCCGCGTTGCCACCCTAATTGAAGAATTAATAAGTAATTCTTCCACCTTAGTATAGTTAACGGACTATATTACCGGAGTTACTTACTAGCTAAAAGCATTCCGTAACTCGCTCAAGAATGGATTCACAAGTCTTCATTATCGGTTTGCACCAACCACCGACTCTCTATAAATTTAGAACTTGCTACTATTTTCTTTCATCGCTTTAGACAATTTAAATTTATATAATAATTTACTATAAGCTTTTACTTTTTTCAATAGTTACATACTTAAATTTGCACTTTTTTCCTTAACCATCTCTACAAAGTAATTCATAAAACGGTAATCATTCGTTAATTCTGGATGGAAAGATGCTGCTAACATGTGATTTTGTCTAACCGCTACAATATTACCATCATGTTCTGCAATAACCTCTGCATCACCTGATACTGAACGAATAAATGGTGCTCTGATAAATACAGCTGGGTAGTCTTCACAAACATCTTTAATTGGGATGTTTACTTCAAAACTATCCACTTGTCTACCATAAGCATTACGTTCAGCTACCATATCCATAACTCCTAGATGCACCGTGTCATCATTTGCAATCTCTTTTGAAAGTAAGATCATGCCTGCACATGTACCGAATGCTGGTAAACCATTTTCGATTTTCTCTTTTAAAGGTTCTAATAACCCAACGTGATCAAGCAACTTACGCATTGCAGTGCTCTCTCCACCAGGTAATACAATACCATTAAGTCCATCTATATGTTCTACACGTTTCACGATAACAGCTTCAGCACCACATGCTTTAATTGCATTTATATGTTCTTGAACTGCACCTTGTAATGCTAATACACCTATTTTCATAAATTCACCAACTTAAATGCTACGATCTTGCATACGATCTGCTGCAGCAAGTTGTCTCATGTCGATACCTTTCATAGCAGGACCTAAGTTTTTAGAAAGGTTAGCGATTAATTCGTAATCTTGATAGTGAGTAGTAGCTTGTACAATCGCACGAGCAAATTTCTCAGGGTTTTCTGATTTAAAGATACCAGATCCTACGAATACACCGTCAGCGCCTAATTCCATCATTAAAGCTGCATCAGCAGGAGTTGCTACTCCACCAGCTGCAAAGTTAACAACAGGTAAACGACCAAGTTCTTTAATTTGAAGTAATAATTCAAATGGAGCGCCAAGGTTTTTAGCTTCAACCATTAATTCATCACGAGATAAACCAACTACTTTACGGATTTCTCCATTGATTTGGCGTAAGTGACGTACTGCTTCTACAATGTTTCCAGTACCAGGCTCACCTTTTGTACGTAGCATAGATGCGCCTTCACCAATACGACGAAGTGCTTCACCTAAGTTACGGCAACCACAAACGAATGGAACAGTGTAATCTGATTTATTAATATGGAAGATATCATCTGCTGGAGATAATACTTCACTCTCATCGATGTAATCTACTCCCATTGCTTCTAAAACACGCGCTTCAACGATATGTCCAATACGAGCTTTAGCCATTACAGGAATACTAACAGCGTTAAGAATTTCCTCAGTAATACTTGTATCAGCCATACGTGCTACTCCACCAGCTGCACGAATATCAGATGGTACCTTTTCTAATGCCATTACTGCTACTGCACCAGCAGCTTCCGCTATTTTAGCTTGCTCAGCATTTACTACGTCCATAATAACGCCGCCTTTTTGCATTTCTGCCATGCCGCGTTTTACACGTTCTGTTCCTGTTAAATTCATTGTTATGCCCCTCCATTATTAAAGCTTACTTGGTAACATTTTAGTATTTCTTATCCCCTAGTTAAAGTTACCTTACTTTTATTTTACTGAAAAAATGACAACTTAACAATTACTGATATACTTATATAGAAATTTATTTAAATAAACCACCAATTCCGCCTACGATGTCATCCCATAAATTCCCGAAAAATGATCCAATTCCTCTAAATGATAGAACTAACCAATTTGCTTTATCAACACTTTTATCAACTACTAAATCAAATGACTGATTATTAGTATTGATAAATCCTAAATCTTCATTCTTTGAAGATTTAACCACAATTTGTCCAACCTTTGTACCTTTTTTAATTGGAGCTTTAATATTGCCATTCTTATCGATTGACTTACCTGATAATTGGACAGTTGCTTTATAATTTTTAGCTTCACCGCGTTTTACAGCTAAAGTAACATCGTCTTTTGCTACTACTTTTACTTCTTTATCTTTACCTTTAACTACTTTTACTGTTTTATTACCTTTTACTGTTTGACCTTTTGATACCAATGTAACCTTTTCGAAGTTACTGAACCCGTAATCCATTAATTTAGCCGTTTCACTGAATCTAGAGTTATAAGAATTTGCCCCCATTACAACTGTAATATAACGTTGACCATCTCTTTTAGCAGTTCCAGTAAAACAGAATCCAGCTGAATCCGTTGAACCTGTTTTTAATCCATCCATACCTGGGTACTGAAATACTAATCCTGGTAACATCCAGTTCCAGTTATCCATTTTTACTGGATACTTTCCACCTTCTTGGAATGTTTTCTTTGGAATTGAAGAAGTTTGAAGTACTTCAGGATATGTTTTAATTAGATTATAAGCTAATTTTGCAACACCGTTTGCTGACATAATATTTTCATCTGTAAGGGCAGTTCCCTCTGGTTGCATACCTTGTAAGTCTTTATTTACTAAACCAGTAGCATTAACAAATTTAACGTCTCCTAGGCCAAGTTTCTTTGCTTTATCGTTCATTAATTGGACGAAATTTTTCTCTGATCCACCAATTTTTTCTGCTAGTGCAATTGTCGCACCGTTTGCTGAATAAATAGCAGCTGCTTCATATAGTTCTTTTACTGTATATTGACCACCTAATTCAAGTGGTACGTTAGATAATCCAGTGTTTTGAGAGATTTTATGAGCATAATCAGAAACAGTTACTTTATCGTCCCAAGAGATTTTCCCAGTTTTTACTGCTTCATTAACTAGATACTCTGTCATCATTTTAGACATACTTGCAATCGGTAATGGAGCGTTTGAATTTTTTTCATATAATATTTTCCCTGAATTTGCATCAACTAGAATCGCAGCTTTAGCTTTAATGTCTAAAACGTCCTCTGCAGCAGCTGGTCGTAAATTCATTGGGATAATTATCGTTATCGCTAATGCTATTACTATCAATTTTGTTAGTATTTTCTTTCCAATCACTGTCTTACCTCCAACCATTAATTTCACTTGTTCATTTTAACACAATTATTTCCCAAAAAATAGGCAACTACAATTTCTTGTAATTGCCCTAGGTAGATTGCTTAAATTATTAAAGTGAGTAATTTGGTGCCTCTTTTGTAATATGAACGTCATGCGGATGACTTTCACGTAATCCTGCACCTGACATACGAATAAACTGTGCGTTATCTCTTAATTCATTTAATGTAGCAGTACCACAGTAACCCATACCTGCTCTAATTCCACCGATTAATTGGTGAACTGTATCAGCTAATGGGCCTTTATATGGAACACGTCCTTCAATACCTTCAGGAACTAGTTTCTTATTACCTTCTTGGAAATAACGATCTTTACTTCCTCTTTCCATTGCTCCAACAGAACCCATACCACGATAAACTTTAAATTGTCTACCTTGGAAGATTTCTGTTTCACCAGGACTTTCTTGTACACCAGCAAACATGCTTCCTAACATAACTACATGCCCACCAGCTGCAAGAGCTTTAACGATATCTCCAGAGTACTTAATACCACCATCGGCAATAATAGGAACTCCGTACTCTCTAGCAACAGAAGCACAGTCATAAACTGCAGTTAGTTGAGGAACACCTACACCAGCAACAACTCGAGTAGTACAGATCGAACCTGGTCCAATACCAACTTTTACGATATCTGCTCCAGCTTCAATAAGTTCTTTAGTTGCTTCACCTGTAGCAACGTTACCAGCGATTATTGCTAGTTCTGGGAATCTACTTCTAATTTCTTTTACTTTTTCAATAACGCCTTTAGAGTGACCATGTGCTGTATCAATTACAATTACATCGACGTTAGCTTTCACTAAAAACTCTACTCTTTGAAGTGCATCTTTTGTTACTCCTACAGCTGCACCTACAAGTAATCGTCCTTGTTGATCTTTCGCTGAGTTTGGAAATTCAATTACTTTTTCAATATCCTTAATTGTAATTAGGCCCTTTAAAGTACCGTCTTCATTAACTAGGGGTAGCTTTTCAATTTTATGTTTTTGAAGAATTTTTTCTGCTTCTGCAAGTGTAGTACCAACAGGAGCAGTTACTAGATTTTCTTTTGTCATAACATCTGAAATAACAATTGAATAATCTTGTATAAAACGTAAATCACGATTTGTTAAAATACCTACTAATTTTCTATTCTCTGTATCGTTTACGATCGGAACACCTGAAATACGATATTTACCCATTAAATATTCAGCGTCTGCAACTTTATGAGATGGTGTTAAGAAAAATGGATCATCAATTACACCACTTTCAGAACGCTTTACTTTGTCTACCTGTTCAGCTTGATCTTCAATTGACATATTTTTGTGGATGATACCTAATCCACCTTGTCTAGCCATTGCAATAGCCATATCTGCTTCTGTAACTGTATCCATTCCTGCGCTGATTAATGGAATATTTAATTGAATTTTCTCAGTTAATCTCACACTTACATCAACTTGGTTTGGAAGTACTTCAGATTTCGCTGGAACTAGTAATACATCATCAAAAGTAAGTCCTTCTTTTACGAATTTTGATTCCCACATAAAAAAGCCCCCCTATACACGTATAAATATTATTAGTAGATTAACAATAGGATAAAACACTGTCAAGGAAGTCAAATTATGTTTAAATATTCAGTTAATAAGGAGTTCCTCTCTTATGTTATATTCGAATAGTAATGTATGGGATGAGCTATGTTATTTTAGCTCTGCTCAGTATTCAAAAAACTATCTTCAAACAAAATATGAACGAACTAATTCCAAAGAACAAAAAACAAAGGCTTTCCGTAATGCTTATCCATTTTTATATTATATTGAGCACGGGAAAAGTTATTTTCATGCAGCTCAAAATTCTCAAATTAATGTAAAACCTACATTACTGTTTTATGGGCTTGTACAATTATTAAAGGCTTGCATCCTCACCGTAGATCCTGATTATCCGAGTACCACTTCAATTCTGGCTCATGGTGTTACCTCAAGAAAAATAAAAAAAGTAGGATACTCTTTTGTTGATGACGAAGTTAAAATCCAAAAAAATGGATTATTTACACATGCTTCTAAAGTATTATTTAAACTTAATAATTTAGAAAGTGAAAAGTTTACAATGCTCCAGCTTTTACAATCAATACCAGAATTAGGGAAAATCCTTAAAATTACCAAAAAAGGAAACTTATTTCTTCCAATTACTGTTGATTATGATGTAATCACTATACCTGAACAAATTTTGTCATCCTATCATTTTACTTCAGAACGTTTTATTTCATTTCTTCAATCAAAGCAAGCTTCAATAGATATTGTAATTGTTGAACAGAATCAAAAGCAAATTAAAATTAAATCAAATTTTCCTGATAAAACTTTAAGTAAAGCGCCATTTTATTTTAATATATTAAATCAAAGTTATTTTTTAAAGTCACAAAAGGAAGCGCTTTTATTATTACCCGAAATTCTTTACCACTATCTACTTTTATATAATTTGAGTATGATTTGTCGCTACGAAACTGACTGGTGGTGTGAACTTTTACAGACCTATTCTACTGATGATTATCCTTTAATACACCAATTTTTAACAACAACAGAACAAAAAATTCCTTATTTAATTCATCGTTTTTTAACTACATAATAAACCAAAAAACATCAGCCTAATAGCTGATGTTTTTAGTTACCAGGCGACGTTCTACTCTCACAGGGGGAAACCCCCAACTACCATCGACGCAAAAGAGCTTAACTGCCGTGTTCGGTATGGGAACGGGTGT
>NZ_JBHXLC010000045.1:0-20522 GCF_042721555.1 Gottfriedia sp. NPDC058432 | reverse complement strand
TTCTAATAATATTAAGTTAATTTATAATTTTCAATATTTTTAAAGTGATTTTTTCCGAAATTTCGGAATTTATCTCCAATAAAATTCCGAAAACCTGGAAATTCCAGAAATTCGGAATTTTGTTTTTCGAACATTTTGTGAATTTTTTATAGGGAACAATAATGATGAATTAATTCCTTCATCCATTTATGTACTTCTAAAAATTGAAACCCTGCTTTTTTAGCTTTCTCATTACTCAACGATTGATCGCTATAAGCGTCGAATGGAGATTGTTTTTCATTTGCACCCTGAGATTTAATAATAGCCTTTTTACCAGTTTCCATTTCACAAATATTTATTATTTCTTTAAATGTTACTACACCATTGGAGCACGCATTAAAAGGACCACTTTTAATCGATTCGTTCTCACCTAACCAAAGTAAAAACTCAGCAGTTTCATAAGAATCGATAAATGTCATCTCTTTGTTTAAATCAGATATAATAATTTCTTCATTTCTTCCAATTTTATCAACATGGAAGAGTAATCTCTTCGTATAATCATCTGGCCCTAATACGACTGGAAATCTAGCCGCAAACACTGGAAAGACTGCTTCTTGAAATAAAACAGCTTCACAAAGGCGCTTCCCTTCCGCATATGAATACTTATTATCATTGTTATATTCAATTTGATAATTAAATGGATCAAAGTCATTTTCAACATGGTTTAATCCAGTATCATAAACGGCTAAAGATGATGTGAAAATATATTTTTTAACGTGATCAGTTAATAGATTAATAATTTCTTTCGCTTCATTTGGAGTATAGCAAATATTATCATAGACTAAATCCCAATTATAATTACTTAATTGAGCTAACGTATCAGGATTTCGTCGGTCAATGATAAATCGACTAACATCATCTCCAAAGTCATCTTCTGTAAGTCCTCTTGTTGCGATGGAAACATCATAACCTTTTTCGATTAGTTTATGAACAAGTCGTTTTCCGAAAAACCTCGTACCACCTAATACTAAAACTTTTTTCATTTTTTGACCCTCCAAAGAAAAAATACCCATATTAATAATTCGCCATAAAACTACAAATCACCTTTTTAAGTAGGAAACAATTTTATTAAAATTATTCTAATAGACTTGAAAACAGTATTTTTATCATTAAAAGAAGGCTGACTCAACGAACGCAATCTGTTTTTAAATGATTACTAATAGTTTTTACAATATATCAACGAATTTTAGCGATATATCAACTAACTTCACAACTTTATCAATATTGTTCACTTAGTGTTCGTATTTCACAAAAGAAACACCTCATAATTTAAAATTTATTTTACATAAGAAAAGGAGGCTTCTTATAAGCCAATTGACTTTTAAGATACCCCTAATTTTATTTAGTAGATTTCAATCCCCCTCCAAAAAGAACTTGTAACCATTTCGAAAGCTATAAAACTACTAAACACCTTTTTATTTTAAGAAACCTCTTTTATCAAATTAGTTTTTCTATATGGCTGTTTTTGCGATTTGGACATAATCAATCAAAAAGAGAGCCCCAATATAATAATCAGGGGCTCTCCATTTTTATTACTATTTGTTTAATACAACTGTTTGAGTTGTAACACTCACATTTCCTGCAGCATCTTTTGCCGTAACATAGATGACAGTTCCAGTGAATGTGCCATTCGCGTTATGAGGTATTTCTAAACTGAAGTACCCATTTTTATCAGCTTTTACTTCACTTACTACATTGTTGATTTTGATCATAACCGTCGCATTTGCTTCGGTTTTACCTGTGATCGTTTGATCTTTTTTCGTTACAGTATTAACGATTGGTGCATCTGGTGCTGTAATATCCACTACAGTGATAGTTGTTCCACTACTTACTTTACCATCTTCATTTGAAGCAGTAATTACTAAAACAGTACCTGCTTTTTGTTTTGCGATTGGAAGCGTAAAGTCACCTGCTTCATTTGTCTTGCCACTTGCTACAACAGTATCGCCTGATTTTACAGTAATAGTAACATTAGGGTCTGCTTTTCCAGAAATTGTTGTATCACTGTCACCTAAGCCTTTAACAACTGGTGCGTTTGGTATTGGCACCACTTTTGTTGTTAAACTCACAGCGTTTGATACACCAGCGTTTAAACCACCTGTAATCGATACTCTGAATTGATAATTCGTGTTTTCAGTTAAACCATTTACAGTTACTTTGCCGTCAGTCACAGACAATGTGCCGTCTGTTGTTGCTGTTTGCCAGCTTGATCCATTATTTGAAGACTGCTGGATTTTTATCGCTGTTGCATCCACCGCTGGGTTCCATGTGAATGTTGCTTTGTGAGCACTGCTATCCACATTTTTGAATGTGTTTACGCTTGATGCGATGCCAAGCACATTAAAGTAGTCAGTTGCGTATTTTCCATCTACCATCTCTTTTGGTGTGATTAAAGCATCGAAGTTTGATTTATACAAGTTACTTACTAAGAAATTCATATCTTTCTTATCTACAATTCCATCTTGGTTTAGATCTTCGATATTGAATTTTGTTGTATTTTGAACTCCAAACATTTTCGCAACTTGTTTCACGTCTAAGACGTCAATCACGCCGTCGCCGTTCACATCACCAGCTAGACCATTCGGTTGCCTAGATGTAGCTCCGATATAGCCGCTATACGCACCTACATAGTCGCCCCATGGAGTCTGAGTATTCATTGTGATGGTCTGAACGCTCTTTAAGTGCCCCGGTGCTTCGATGATTACTTTGAATGGGTCTTTTGAAACCGGAATGTTTAAGATATTGACATACCCTTTCGGATCAATCGTTCCCGGGTATTTAGATCCATCCGAAAGTAGTGCATATGCTTTCGCATTTAGCTTTGAATAGTCCATCGTTACGTTGTTCGCAAACGCTTGAAGTCTAACAAAGGATTGAACTGAATTATGCGTCGGAAGAACTTGGAAGCTGTTCACTCGACTAAACGCTGTAATGTTGGTCGGCTGCGTTTGACCATACTGCATTATGCTGAAGTTAGTCATTACATCATCCTCAACCATATTCCCATATAATACCGAAGCCGGCCCTTGCGGGTCATCGTTCTTCACTTTTAGTGTTACTTTCAAAAATGGCATTTTATCGCCGCTGAATCCTTTGAAGTCTTCTCCGCCGCTTAAATGTGCGCCAACATTGATCATAGTTTTAGCTGAATAAAGAGGGTCAGCCGTTGCAACAGGCGTATCTAGATTTACCTTCACGCCATGATCATCTGCCCATTTTTGGAATTCAGGCGCTACCGTCACCCCTTGCAAATCGTATACATCTTTCCAGTACGTTGCATTATATGTCCCTGACATCATTTGCTGAACATTGTGAAGGTTCAATGTCATCGTGACTGTATCATTCAGAGTCACTTTTTGTTTGTCATACGTCGGCATCATATACGGCGTGCCTTTTTTAACAAATGCATATTGATGGAAATCATTGACTAGTTCCGCGTTTCCTGCTACATCCTCAGGGAAAAGTGTGACAACTGCCGGACCATTTTCAATGTCCGATTTTTCAATTCCGAATTTCGTATCCCCATTTGCATCTATAGGGAATGTAGAATCTGGATCGTCAATGCGATTATAGTAATAAAACAACGTGTTATCCGATTGAGTGATGCCTAGAGGAGCCAACTGAGCGGTTCCTTCATCATATAAGTTAGCATGAACCCAAAACGCATGATAGGTATTGCCATCCTGTTTTTCATCCGTAAAGTCTGAATCACGAAGCTCGTACACGCCTGGAGCATGGTCTTTATAAGTCAATTTAGGCAATTGGTTGTCCACTATAAATAGCATCGACTTCTCATACGTTTTCGCATACATATTTGTCGTATCTGTTGCACGGAATTTAATCGTGTACTGACCTTCTGGCAAGGCTGCTTTTGTGAACTGGCTTGTCAATTCTTTCGACGGATCGCCGATAAATGGATAGTAATTAGCTGCGTCAAAAGAGAACGATAAAAACCGATCCGTTGGCGCTTTACTTACATCAATTGGCGATAAATTGGTAGCTCCAAGCGCGTTGCCGTTTTTGTCATAAATTACCGCCCAGACATATGTCATTGGGCTGTTTAATGTGAAGCCGATATTTCGTGCACTGCCATAATTAAAAAATGATGGGATGACCGGCTTTCTAGTAGAGGCCGCATTGTCGTCCATCTGCAAGTTGCTGAATCCTTTTTCAACCGTACGAACAGCCAATGGCATGCGGTACGTTTCACTTGGATCATTATGATTTACAATGTTCAAATATCCTTCGTATTTACCATAATCTGCACTACTTGGTACGTTCACGGTTGCTGTAAAGCTTGTTGTTTCACCTGCTTTTACTGTTAGTGATGGTGAACTTGTTGTCACTGTTATGCCGTTTTTAGTTGCATCACCTACCGATGCATTTGGTTTAATAAAAGTTGCAGATATATCAAACGTTTTGTCAGAGTTTCCTCTATTTTTTACTTTCACTGTTCGATTACTCGTATTGGCCGCACCATCTTTTCTATACACTGCGCCAAATGTTAATGAACCTTTTTCGTAATTCATGTTCACAGTATTACCACTACTATCAATGTTTGCAGTTGTGTCTTGTGCTTTAAAGCTCACGTCACGTTTTACTGCTTTCACTACATTGACTAAACCAGCACCTTGTTCGTATACAGAGTAATCTCCGTCTAGATTTCCAGAAGTGTTCGTCAATGCTGCTTTCACGTCAGCTGGTGTGTAGTCTGGATGTGCTTGTAAGATTAGCGCAGCAATTCCTGCAACATGTGGCGACGCCATCGATGTACCTGATATACGAGCGTAAGCGTTGCTATAGTCTACTTTATCTGGGCTATGAACGAAATATGGATATGTGGAGTACACCGATACTCCTGGTGCAACAACATCTGGCTTAATGTCATATGTCGAAGCAACTGGTCCCCTAGAACTAAAGCTTGCCAAGTGATTTCCTTGTGTATTCGTTGAACTTACATTCGTAAAAGTAATTGTATTTGTGCCTGCTACACTACGTAAACGTTCACCATCAGCTTTAGTCATACGGAATGTTGGTATAAACCCTTCGTCACTTGCTAAGTAATTATCAATGTCACCGTCAATATTGTTAGTCATAATCGCTGCAACCGCGCCTGCTTTCGCTGCGTTTGTTATTTTTTCAGCTAACGAGCTTGTACCACGTGTAATCAGTGCAACTTTTCCAGTTAAATCGATTGGATTACCGTTTGCATCTTTAAAATCAGCTGCTTGTGCTAAACCAACATCAACGAATTGATACGTTTTATTTTCAAGATCTGATACCCGATCGTTATAACCTTTTCCAAGTAACTTGAAGTTAGTAAATGTTTCATTCCCTACTTTTGCTGATGCTGTAGGGACACTTACTGGGAAATCACTTGCTCCAACCGTAATTGCAAGCGCTGATGCACCCGGCGTACCTAGTGTGCCTGCACCCGGACCTGAGTTTCCTGCTGAAATAACACATGTTACACCTGCAAGAGTTGCATTATTAATTGCCACAGCTTCAGCTGATAACGGATCATTACTTGGTGCCCCAAGAGATAAGTTGATAACTTTCATACCATCTTGTAAAGCTTTGTCAATCCCACCAATAATCGCATCTTGAGACCCTGTACCATACGGCCCAAGTACACGATAATTATACAAGTTTACACCAGGTGCAACCCCTTGTGCTGGTAAATCTACATTATTTTTCGATTGAGCTGCAATCGTCCCTGAAACGTGTGTACCGTGGAACGTATAATACGGTTCCCCACCATCACCTTCAGGTTTGCCAGCTTTTACCCAATCATCAACTGTTGTTTCCATTGGATCAGCATCGTTGTCAACAAAATCCCAACCTTTAACTGTTGTTGGATCGATTTTGCTTGCATCTTCTCCACTTTTTGCACGGTAGCCTTTATATACGTCTGTTAAATCTGGGTGATTGTAGTCAATCCCTGTATCAATAACCCCTACATTGATTCCTTTTCCAGTAGTACCTTCTTTATGCAAATCTTCAATACCTGGTAATGGAATGTAATTTTCTGGTAAATTATTCTCACCTTGTTCACTTTGCGCGGAAGCTTTCAGTTCGCTTGGGTCAAGCTTTACTATGTCATCGTTTAATACACGACTTACTACACCAGAATCAAATAATTTCTCAACTAAGTTACCTGGTAGTGTCATTGCCACCCCGTTTAATGCATGTGTGTATTCACGCGTAATTTGAACGGTAGCCTCCCCAGCTGTGTCTGTTGTTTCATTAGATACTTCATTTGGTGCGATACTTAATGCTGATACTGCATTTACTGAATTAGTGTTACTTGCACTATTATTTAGCTCATTTACAAATGACTTGAATGTAGCGTGTGACGATTTAACTGCGCTATTTTCTGCGCTTAATGTCGTTTTTTCACCAGCTACTTCTTTTTGTAGGACACTTATTTTTGCTGGTTCTTGCGTAAATTCGACAATAACCTTGACCAATTTTGAGCTTTTCGTATCAATCTTTGGCGAAATCTTTACATTACTTTCTGTTGATATTTTCTTTAACGCGTCGATTTGATCAGCTGTTAAGTCTGGTGTGCTTGTTTTTTGTGTATGTGAACCCACGACAGTATTTTCTGTGCTAGCATTTGGTGTAGCTGCTAGTACATTAAATGGAATCATCGAGCCCACGACCAGAGCACTGATCGTTGTTTTAGCTAAACGCTCTTTGAAGTTTCTTTTACTCACACTGTTCTCCCCCATTTTTGAAATTTTTTGACAATTTTCTTTCTTTTTTTTATTTTAACGTTAGCAATCGTTATCGTAAATTGGGGGAATTTGACCAAATAAACTATAAAAAAATCAGATAATAGGTACAATTTGTAAATTTTTTTTTTAAAAGTCCTATAAAACTTAATTTTCAAACATTTTTTATTTGGGGGAATTATCATTTTTTTGCCAAAAAAATAAGAACACAAATTAATTGTTATAATTTTCTAACTTTATATTTTTATCAAAAAAAATATTAAAAGAGTTTTTGTAATAAAAAAAGAGATACAAATGCTGAATTGTTTCCTTTAAAGTGGACACATAAAAAAGAGACTGATGACCAGGACATAAAAATACCTGAATAATAGACTCTTTTTTTTAAGTGTCTATTATTCAGGTCTAAGACAACCCTTTTTTGTCATTTAGTAGATTTCAATTCCCCTCCAAACTAAGAAACTGTCCATTTCGAAAGCTATAAATCTACTCTCTATTTTGTTTATAAAAGTCGAATTTCAGGTTACAGAGTATAAAAAAAACATGAAATATATTTATATCTCATGTTTAAGTCATTGTCTTATGACTTTATATACTTTTAATCACAATGTAATGAGTTTCAGGGCGTGCATTTAACCTAAGTGGTATAGTCGTTGTTCCATATCCATTACTTATTATTTGAGTTATCCCATTATACACATGCGTTTTACCTTTTTCATATGGACCATATCCGAAAATTCTTATTTGTCCTCCATGCGTATGACCACTTAATACAAGCGATACTCCATGTTCTTCCTTTAAAAACTTCAAGATTCTTGGATTATGACTAACTAAAAGCTTAAATGCATCTTGTTTAACACCTTGAAAGGCAAGATCAAGATCCACCTTCCCCGTTTTCAAATCATCTACCCCAATTAATGCCCATTCTCTTTGCAAATGGTTTAAGGTAACAGAAGCGTTCTTCAAAACAGTTACATTCCATTTATTAAAAATAGTCAGTAAATCCCTTTTTTCAATTTCTATATCATTATTACCCCAAACAAAGTAGACCTCACCAAGACTACATAGTTTTTGAATATTATTTTCAATCCTTTCAAGAGGCACTCCCTTTTCTAATAGATCACCGCCTATAATGACAAGGTCAACTTGATTAGACAACCTCTTAATAATAGAAGAATCTATTTTTCTTCTATGAATATCGGAAATAAAAAGGATTCTAATCGGCTTTTCAAGGGGAGTAGTTGAAAAAGAGAATTCATGTTTTGAAATTATATTCATATGAGCCTCAATAAACATATACACTAGCAACATAAAACCTAGTAATATACAAATAAAAAATATATAAATCATATAGCCCCCCCATTTTCAGGATTGGAAAAATTAGATTCACGCTGTATGCATATCTAAAAGTCCTTCACTTAGTATCCGCTACTTAATTTCCTTAATAATTCTAGCTGGATTCCCTCCAACGACTACATTGTCAGGAACATCTTTTGTTACAACAGCACCAGAAGCAATCACTACATTATGTCCAATATTTACTCCTGGATTGATGATCGCTCTTCCACCAATCCAAACATTATCACCAATTGTAATTGGTTTACCAAATTCAACTCCACTAGCCCTCTCAACTGGATCAAGTGGATGTGTGGCAGTATAAATATGAACCCCAGGTGCCATAAAGCAATTTACCCCAATATGTACCGGGCAAACATCCAAGATGACACAATCAAAGTTGGCATAAAAATTTTCACCTACATGAATATTGTAACCATAGTCACATTTAAAGGTAGGTTCAATATTTATCGTTTCACCCGTAGAACCAAATAATTGTTTTAATAGACTTTCTCTTTTACTATTTTCAGTTTCAAACGTTGAATTAAATTCACGCGTCAACCTTCGAGCATTACCTCTCTCTTCAACTAATTCATCATCCCACGCTAAATACATCTCACCATTTATCATTTTTTCCTTCTCGCTCACATTAGCCTCTCCTTTAAAATCTTTTTTCACCTATCTTTTCCGGCTTTTCCTGTCTTTTTCATATTAAAGTATTATAAAAAATAAACAAAAAATTGATAGGAGGTATTTCATTGGAATTAACGATTTACCTGTCGTTTATTGCTGTGTCCTTATTTTTAATAATAGCACCTGGACCAGATAATATTTTTGTTATGGCACAAAGCACTTCATAAAGAAAAAAAGAAGGAATTGCAACGGCATTTGGCCAATGTTCTGTAGTTACTATCCATACACTTGCTGCTTCAATTGGATTATCAGCCATTTTGTATAAGTCAAATATTGCTTTTTCCATTTTAAAATACTTAGGAGCTTTTTATTTACTGTACTTAGCTTACCAGGCCTTTCGTTCAAGCAATGAAGTAAGTTCGTACTAAATCCAAAGGTATCTTTATTCTTAGTATCGTTTTTTCTCAATTTATAGACAAAAGCGGTATGGCTGTTCCTCTACAGATGATTGTTTTAGGTTTAACTTTTATGGTACTAACTCTCATTGTATTTTCAATTATAGCGATTTTTGCAGGTAGCTTGGGTGAAATATTGTTACAAAATGAGAAATCATTTAAAATTACCAATCTAGCACAAGGCATTATTTTTACTGGCATTGGATTGAAGCTGTTTTTTTGGATCGATCGTAATCACTAAAACAGAAAAATGAGTACTGTGGATAGTACTCATTTTTTGTTTTGTAGGGAAGGAACTGTATCAATCATGATCCATTTTACTGGATTTCGTTATGTTTTAGTCGATTTACATTCTATTTTATTGTTGTTTCTTTGAATTTAGTAGGTGACACTCTATTTATTTGTCATTAGTGAGTCCTTATTTGCAGATTCCAAAATATTATTTGCAGTTTTGAATTTTTTAATTACAGATATGCTAATTTTAATTGCAGATATGCTATATATTAATTGCACCCTGATTGATTTATTTGCACTTTCAATATCTTTATTTGCAGCTCATCAAACATATAGCACTCAATATATTTATAATATTTTCAACTCTCCAGGTTTAATCATATTTGCTTGTTTTAAGAATATGTACACAATATACGAAACGATTCCTGGAACTAAGATATAAGTAACAATCATTGGAATAATAACTGCACTTCCGTATGTAGCTAATAAATTCATTGGTGCAACTAATGCGCATAACCCTAAACCTGCGATTTCTTTTGGCGCCTCAATATGAAATAAGAATGCAGAAACCGGTCCTGCCACAGCACTTGCAACTGCTGTCGGTATAAGTATTTTGATATTCCTTGTTACATTTGGGAGTTGTAATTTCGGCGTGATGATTAATAATCCAAGGATACTTCCTGGATCATTCTCTCGTGCAGAGATAACAGCTAAACCAACAAATTGTGCTGCACATCCTGCTAATGCAGCCCCACCAGCGAGTCCATCTAAATTCAATGCAATAGCTAACGCAGCAGAAGACGCTGGCGAAACAATTAATATCCCCCAAACGACTGCTAATACAATCGAAGCAATAATTGGCGAACCTTCTGTTGAACCTTTAATAAAATTCCCAACCGCTATTAAGATTGGAGAAATCCATTTTGATAAATATAATCCAACTAGTCCTGAAATTAAAATTGCAAATAGAGGTACAACCATTAAATCTAGTTTCGTTTTACCTTGAACAGCTTTTCCAATCAGAATTGCAACTAAAGCTGATAATAAAGCTCCTACTGGTTCACCCATTTTAATGGTCATAGCCGTATCTACCATTAATAATGCACCGGAACCGATTATTGCAGCAGACATTGCGGAAAAAATAATTAATGTACTTGAACCTAATAAAACAGCTATACCCGCTCCAATAGCTGGTGCCATTAATAACTTAGTTGAAAATCCGATCGTCACTAAAGATTCAAAATGAAAAATTTTCCCAATACTCTCAAGTAAAGACCCGATACCGATCATTACGAAAACAGCATGCGCTATCCCTTCTGATGCTCTAAATACACTACTTTTTTCTTGCTTACTCATATAATACCTACCTTTTTTTAGTAACTACTTCTAGTATTTGCATAATGAATAGAAAATTATTAATAATTAGAAGCACAAAAAAACGTCCAAATGATTGGACGCTTTCAATTAGAAAATTATACCATATTCGTTGCAAAGCTTAAACACTCTTCTGCTTTCATTATTTGTTTCAATACTTCATTCGTTGAAGTTCCACCTTCACTTATTCTTGCTTCCATAACCGTTTTTGGATTTAATGTATGATAAATATCTTCTTCAAACACTTCATTAATCATCTTAAATTCCTCAAGATTTAATTCCCCAAGAAATTTATGATTCTCAATAGCATATAGAACCGTTTTCCCAACGATTTCATGTGCTTGTCGGAATGGAATATTTTTTCGAACTAAGTAATCAGCAAGGTCAGTAGCGTTTGAATAATCATTTTTAACAGCTTCGTACATTCGAGTTTCGTTTACTTTCATTGTATCAATAATTCCTGATAGTAATTGCAGTGCCCCTACAACAGTATAAACAGTATCGAACATACCTTCTTTATCTTCTTGCATGTCCTTGTTATATGCTAAAGGTAGTCCTTTTAAAACAGTTAATAACCCGATTAAGCTGCCATAAACTCTCCCTGTTTTACCTCGAAGTAATTCTGGAACATCTGGATTTTTTTTCTGCGGCATAATACTAGAGCCGGTACAAAAAGCATCGTCTAATTCAATAAACTGAAATTCTTGACTAGACCAAATGACAAATTCCTCTGATAGTCTAGAAATATGTGTCATTAGTAATGACGAATCAGAAAGAAACTCTACGATAAAATCACGATCACTTACTGCATCTAAACTATTATGATAGATATCACTAAAACCAAGTAATTCAGCGGTACGTTGACGGTTAATTGGAAATGTCGTTCCAGCTAATGCACCTGCCCCTAATGGTGAAATATCCACTCGTTTTAAACTATCTATGAATCGGCTTTTGTCACGCTCAAGCATCCAAAAATACGCAAGTAAATGATGTGCAAATGAAACAGGCTGTGCTCTTTGTAAGTGCGTATACCCAGGCATAATTGTATTTACATGCTTTTTGGCTTGTGCAACGATTTTATTTTGAACCTCTTCAATTAAATGAATAATGGAGGACGTATTATTTTTTAAAAATAGGTGCATATCCGTTGCTACTTGATCATTTCGACTACGACCTGTATGTAGTTTCCCTCCTACAGGACCGATTTCTTCAATTAGCAAACTTTCGATATTCATATGAATATCTTCATTTTCAATACTAAATTGAACTTCATTTTTCTCAACTTTTTTTAAGATCGTATTTAAACCTTCTATTATAAGTTCAGCTTCATTGATTTCAATTATGCCACATTCTCCAAGCATCGTTGCATGTGCGATACTACCAGCTATATCTTCCTTAGCCATTATTTGATCAAATTCAATTGATGCCGTAAATTCTTCTACTAATTGGTTTGTCTCCTTCGTAAAACGTCCGCCCCAAAGTTTTGACATAACTGCCTCCTTCATCCCACTCTATATTTTATTTACTTAAAACTGTATTTTTCTGTGTAACTTCGCTATATACCTTTGTTGGTAATCCCCATAGTTTAATAAAGCCTACCGCTGCATTATGATCAAATAAATCACCCTTTGAATAAGTTGCAAGCTCTTCATTATATAGACTAGTTTCTGACTTTCTACCTACTACTGTATGAGTACCTTTAAATAATTTCACACGAACAATACCACTTACTGTTTCTTGTGTTGTATTTACAAACGCATCTAAAGCACCCATTAAAGGTGAATACCATAATCCATCGTAAAGCATTTTTGAAAATTGTTGTTCAATACTTACTTTAAAATTTGTCACCTCACGAGGCAATGTAAGGAATTCTAATTCTTTATGAGCATTGATTAAGATTAGTGCCGCTGGATTTTCATATACTTCACGCGACTTTATGCCTACTAATCTATTTTCAATATGGTCGATTCTTCCAACTCCGTGCTTTCCACCAATACCATTTAATTGTTCTATCAGTTGAACTAGCTCAATAGGCTGACCGTTCAAGCTAACTGGTACACCCTTTGAAAATTCAATTTCAATATATTCAGGAACATCCGGAGTATTTTCAATTGCATTCGTCCAATCAAAGGCTTCTTCAGGTGCTTCATTCCATGGATTCTCTAATACACCTGCTTCACAAGCTCTTCCCCATATATTTGCATCTATTGAAAATGGATTATCTAGATCGACCGGAATCGGAACACCATTTTCATGAGCGTATTGTATTTCCTCATCACGAGTCATGCCCCATTCACGAACAGGCGCTACTACTTTAAGATTCGGGTTCAAGGCCATTACTGAAACTTCGAAACGAACTTGATCATTTCCTTTTCCTGTACAACCATGTGCTACCGCAACTGCACCCTCTTGCTGTGCTACATCAACTAATAGTTTTGCGATTAAAGGTCTTGATAGAGCAGATGATAGTGGATACTTACCTTCATATAATGCATTCGCTTTTAGAGCGGGGACAATATATTCATTTGCAAATAAGTCTTTTACATTGATCATATATGACTTAATTGCTCCTAAATTTAACGCTTTTTGACGAACAGCTTCAACATCTTTTCCTTCACCTAGATCAAGACAAAGTGCAATTACATCGTAGTTATATTTCTCCTGTAACCATTTAATACAAACTGATGTATCTAAACCACCTGAATATGCTAAAACAATTTTTTCATTTTTCATGTTATTACCCCCGATTAGATTTTTTAAAAATATAATAGATTTTTAGAATTATAAATTACCCATTAAAGCAACTAAGATTGCTTTTTGAGCATGAAGTCGATTTTCAGCTTCATCAAATACTACCGAATGATTACCGTCAATTACTGAAGCTGTTACTTCTTCTCCTCTATGTGCAGGTAAGCAGTGCATGAATAAATAATCTTCTTTTGCGTTTTCTAATAAGTGATCATTTACTTGATACGGACTAAAATCTTTTAAGCGAATTTCAGTTTCTTCCTCTTGCCCCATACTGGTCCAAACATCTGTTATCACAACATCAGCTCTACTTACACCATCTACAGGATTATTAACTACTTCAATAACACTTCCAGTAGTTTTTGCAACATGTTTCATCGATTGAAGTACTACTTTATTAGGTTCATACCCAACGGGACATGCAATTGTTAAATAAACACCAAGCTTAGCTGCACCTTCAATTAAAGAATGACAGATGTTATTATTCCCATCTCCTACATAAGCAATCTTCAAACCTTTTAATCTACCTTTATGCTCAAGAATCGTTAAGAAATCAGCCATAATTTGAGCAGGATGGTGCAGATCAGTTAATCCATTAACAACCGGAATGGACGAGTGCTCAGCAAACTCCTTCACCATCTCATGAGTATTTGCTCGAATCATGACTCCGTCTACATAACGAGAAAATACTTTCGATGTATCATGGACAGTTTCTCCTCTACCAAGCTGTAAATCTTTACTGCTCATAAAGATGGCATGACCACCTAATTGCATCATCGCGATTTCAAATGATAATCTCGTTCTTGTAGAATTCTTTTCAAAAATCATCCCTAGCACTTTGTCTTTTAAATAAGGATGGGCCTCTCCCGCCTTTTGCATATTTTTCATTTCTAATGATTTTTCAAGTAAGAATAATAATTCACTTGATGAAAACTCACTTATTGTAAGAAAATTTTTATCTTTAAAATCCGACCATTTTACAGAGCTAAAATTTCCTTTTGTAACATTCCCTTTTGTCTTTTGAATATAACCATTTTTCTTTACATGGTTTTCTTTCAATACTTTACTCATAAATCCATCCCCTTTTTTTAGAAGCTCAGATTCTTATATAATGAATTATTATACACAAATATAAATAATTATACAATTGGTTTTTTAGTTTTTTTTGGTAATTTTTTTATTAATATTTTTAACACGCCATCAAAACCCGTATAAACACTTGTTTCACACTGGAAAACAAGATGAAAAAAACGGATAAAATAAAAAAAGGTGAACTAACCAATCATAATAAATGATTGGTTAATTCACCCATTTAAATATTTATTCATTTACCAAGAAATGACTTTAACATCCAAAGCATCTTTTCAATTTCAGCAATCTTACCTAGAAATAAGTCAGCTGTTTCTTGATCATCACTTTCTTCTGCAATTGAAATGACTTCACGTGATTCTTGTACTACTTTTTCATAGTCTTTAATTAGATCAGATACCATTTCTTCTGCAGAAAATGTATGATTTCCTTCTTTAATCGTAGCCGTTTCTAAGTATTCACGAAGTGTTGCAATTGGTTTTGCACCAATTGTTAAAATCCGTTCTCCTAAATCGTCTACCATTACTTTTGCATCGTCATAATACAATTCAAATTTTTCATGTAGCGTAAAGAAATTCGGTCCTTTTACATACCAATGATAGTTATGTAATTTTACATATAACACATTCCAATTCGCTAGTTGTTGATTTAATAAACTTTCTAAATTTGCCAACTTCATTCACACTCCAATTTCTTTGTTAACATACAAAGAAATTTTTCCCAAAAAGTGTGTAGTCTATTCTATTTTTCCCATGAATGTTCAATTGTCGTTCGAAATAATTCATTTAAGTTCCCGATATTCACCTTGTTCGATTCAGTAATCCCCTTAACATACTCTTCAAAAAACTGAATGTTATTTTCAATAAAATCGTTTAATACTTTTTTTCTAGGCTCTAAATCTAATTCATCACCTTGTTTTTTTCGGATTAATAACTTGCCTACTTCTTCTAAAAATTCCTGGTCTAGCCCTTCCATTTCTAGAAGTTCATCAAACATAATTGGTGGAATTTCATTGTATTTTTTGATCCACATACAAGCTAAAATTGGTCTTAATACATAAAAATACTTTTTAATCTTAACTTCTTCCCCTTGCAAATAATCACGATAATTCCCTTTAGCCATATGGAGATAATGGTAAATACACGCCTTTTTAGAAAGAATTTCATTCCCCATTTTTCTTAATACTTCTGAAATCGTTAAATCATCATGATATACAATTGGAGATCTTAACCATTCTAATAATGCCGGGTTTGATTTTGCAAAAAGATTAAGAGCCTTTTTTAAGTCCCAGCCACTAAAATCGAGTAAATCATTGATTGGATATTCAATTACGTCACGTCTTTGGTCAATGCTTAAATACCATTCTTTCTTATGTACATAGACAAAACGCACATCATAATCGCTGTCTTTAGATGGAAAACCCCACGCTCTACTACCAGACTCAACGGCAAATAGTATCTTTACGTCATGTTCGGCTTCTATTTGTTTTAGTTTTTCTATAATAATTTTCTGCATATGTATCACCCTTACAATTAATGATTACGTGCTATAGTATAACTATTATAATCGATAGGATGTGGCTTTTAGTGGAAAACTTTATTTATGTTTTAAAACCAGTTCGATCAACTTTTTTACATGATTCAACGGAAGAAGAACGCAATATTGTATCGGAACATTTTCATTATCTACAGAACTTACATAAAGAAAAGACTGTATCATTAGCTGGAAGAACCGAACAAGCTGAGTTTGGTATTGTCATCTTAAAAACAGAAAGCTTACTGCATGCTAAAGAAATCATGCAAAATGATCCGGCTGTTAAAAAGAACGTAATGACTGCTGAATTATATCCATTTTTAATCGCATTAAATTAAATACAAAAAGTGCATCGAAATTGACTAATTTAAGTCGTTCTCGATGCACTTATGGTTAAATTACTTAAAATTAGGCTCTGTTAATTTAAAATGTTGATTTATGAGTACTAAAAAAACTGTTTTCACCCAACAATCTTTTATTTTAATGCTTATTCAACAAATGCATTGCTTTAGTTAAATAACATAGTAACAAGAACCTCTAATTTTAGACCGTATTTATTTATTGTAATACTTCCACCTATTTAATAAACTCAGCTCTAAGTAAATAGACAACATCATAGTCTCTTATTTCATCAATATGTTTATTCACATCTCTATAAAAATCATCAGTAAGCGAATCCATACGATGTCCCTCTTTTTTATAACAAATGCTAGCTAAGACTATATTATTTTTAATAGGGTTGTTTTCTGTTTGGTTGCTTCCCGAAATACTCGTAACGCCTTCTAATCCATCTTTAAAAGTAGTTTCCAACTGATTAACTACATCTGTTGAACCATCACTATTAATACTGATATTAAACAGAGATTGATTTTGATTATTAGGTGTTTTAGAAGTTGTAAAGATAATTGAGCCATCCTCTTTAATCCCAGAAGTAATATGATCTATCTTATCTCCAACTAATTTACCAAATTCATATTTTTCAATCCAAACAGATAATTCCTTGTAATTACTGTTAACATTGAAGTCATAAACAAAAGATTTATCCGATGTTGTTGAAAGTATTGCCTTTTCTCTTTTTGTCAACTTAGCTTCAGAAATAGCATTGTTTGATTTTGGATTATTAGTACAAGCACTCATAGAAAATACTAGCAAAATTAATATTGTTGTGGATATAATCTTTTTCATTATTTCCTCCTATAACCTTAGTAGCAATAATTATAACCCAAATATTGGTAAATTTGTTAAAAATCCTTATCCAACTTTCCTGCCATCGCCATTTTGTTGAAAAAAAAAACGACCGCCGAAGCAGCCGATCGTTATTGAGCTAACGCATGCGTTCGTTACATAAGAATATTTTTAATAAGTTGACTCTGTTAAACTAAAATGTTGATTTTTGCGTACTAAAAAAGACTGTTTTCACCAAACAGTCTTTTTAATGCTTTTTGAACTTAATCCATATTTATATCATCTAAAAGAATTTCAACTACTTTATCCGCCAACCAAAATTCAATTATTATTTTATTCTTTTTATCAACATATCCTATGATGTTACACCCCTGCTCGACTCGTTCAAAATAATTTGGTCCATATAAAGAAATAATATCTTCTTTTGAATTGCCTAATTTTATTCCTTTTATGGTTTCGAGTTCAGAATGACGTGACATATTATTTATATTACCAATAACAAGTCTTACGATTTCTCCTTTGTTTTTCCCACTTATGATTGAAGCCGTTTCTAATCCGTTTTTCCATAGATAGTAATCATAAAATTCATTATCTGCTTTTTCCAACGGTTTGCCAAAGCGTTTTGTGTAAGCTGAAGTATTAATATTATCATGTAGCTCTACTTTATCGAAGATTTCATTTGAAAGGTCTGTGGATTTTACAAATTTTGTATAGAATGGACCGTCTTCAAAGAACCTGTACGAATTAATAATCAAGCCAAATGCAATTAAAAAAATAAAAACGAAAATCATTTTTTTCTTCATAGAATCTCCTAACATTTACCCTTAACACATATATTTTACCATAAAATTCCAAATAATTATGCAACTAAACTGCCATTTAGCTGCATAAGTAAAACGATCCTTCGTTATTGAAGATTCGCATGCGTTAGTTGAATAAGATGGTTAATATATATTAATTTTTTTTGAATGACTTTAACATTTCTAAGGCATCTGAAAGTATATCCTTTTGTCGCTCAAGTTCATTAAGTTCTTCCTTAACCTTTAAAATACATTTTGATAAGACTTCATCATTTATATCTGAATTGATATTTTCTTCGATCAATTGAAACGTGTTTGCTTGGACTTCGAAGTTACCAGTTAACAAATGATAAACTAACGTTTCTAAGTGTGCCGAACAATCAAATGCTTTCAATGCATAAAACAAGGAACCTCGATTTCCCAGTGTTTTAGGGTCATTTATCATTTCTATCAGTGGTTCAATTGCTTTTTTACTTCCTATATCACTAAGGGCAATCGCAATCGAATTTCTTATTCTATGATTATCTGTGCTTTTTAAGTATTCGATCAGAAGAGGGATACAATTTTCTTGTTTTGTTTCCCCGATTTCTTCCAATATTCTTTCTGCTGACTCTACTTTATCGCTTTCAATTACTTTTCTTATGATTTCTAAATCCATCTCTACACCCACTTCAATAAATCAATTTTACTATAAATTTCTACAAAAAATTAAGGTTACCTTGTTCAACTAATCTGCCATATAGTTGAATAAAAAATGAGCTACCGAAGTAACTCATCTTGTTCAACTAAAGCAATGTGTTAGTTCAGTTAAGTTATAAAGTTCTTCAATCTTTATCTATTACATTTTGATTTATTTTAGCACTATCCTTTGCATCTTTTTTTTGAAACATGAACTAATTTTAAACACTACTTTGTTACTACTTCTTTTCCACCCTTTGATTTGTAGAGTATTAATGAAATTCCTGATTCTGAATGAGGAAGATATTCAACTTTACAATAATAATTTCCCTGATGAGCTTTATAATAGAGGTTGTTAGAGAAGGTTATAATATGCTTTCCAAATTTAGCCTCTAAAATCCCACCTCCTCTTCCATTATATTTATCAATTTTACAATTCCCTTTGATCAATTTTGGGTGTTGAGACAATGCGTCTGGTAAATCTTGAACAAGTTGTACAAAAGAAATACTGGAATAAAAATAAACGATTAAAGCAGCTACTAATCCGAATTTTTCTTTTAAGGTTATTTGATACGATTTTTTGTTTTTCCTAATCTTTTTATATATCAATTTGCCATTTTTCTTCTTCTTTGTATAAAAAAACCAAATAGAAATTGGGATTCCAATAATTAAAGGTAAATATATAAATAATTGAAAAAAATAACTTACCATTAATTGACTACTTCCTTTCGAAATAAATTATTAAATAGCTAAATATTATTCCTACTCTCTTACCAATATACCTTCTTACACTAAACTGCCTAATAGTAAAATAGGAGCTGATCAATAAATCAGCTCCTAAGTGCTATTCAACTAAAGAATGAGTTAGTTGAATAAGAAGATTTGATAATGACTTATGAAACAGTAATATCAAAAAAGTATATTTACAAGAATTGCTAAGATTACAAATGGAATAACTCTCTTGAAAAACCTCTTCCAGTCACCTTTTGTATCTGAAAATATAATTATTAAAACATAAATACTACATATCAATC
Organism: Gottfriedia sp. NPDC058432; assembly: GCF_042721555.1. Classification (NCBI taxonomy): domain Bacteria; kingdom Bacillati; phylum Bacillota; class Bacilli; order Caryophanales; family Bacillaceae; genus Gottfriedia; species Gottfriedia sp. NPDC058432. The sequence goes on along the minus strand of NZ_JBHXLC010000045.1, from coordinate 651 downwards.
CAAATACTAAATCAGAAATGTTTAATATTTTTTGTAGTAATAAAAGTACAATAATTATTAGAATCTCAGAAGTTTTAATATCGTTATTTTTTTTCTTCAATTATTATAAAACTCCTTTGTTTTTATATGTAACTAACGCATTGCGTTAGTTGTATAATTTATTTTTACTCAGCTAAATACCAGTACCAAGCCATAATAAAGGATACAGACACACGACAAACAAAAATGAGGCTTAATAGTATCATAACAATCCTTAGCTTAGATTTTCTCAATAATATTGATATAGCTAAAGCTATTAAAGGTAAAATAATCACAACAATTTGAATAGTTATATTGACAAAAGTATGTGCACCCCAAGGGTTTACACTCCAAATACCACTACCATGGTTATTCAAAAAATACACTAGAAAACCAAAGATAAACATATTAATAATAATACAAAGAACAATCTTTACTTTCTGCACTTATCTTTCCTCCATAAAATAAAAAACTTAGTTCAAAGCTACAAATTAAATCGTATATACATATAATTCAACGTAAATTCTTGACTTCCTTGTTCAACTGATATGAACGAAACTGTCAACTCACCATACCCAAATGGTTTTATTTTTTTGTTTTTGTCTGTTTTTAGGCAGACTTATTCTAAGACTA
>NZ_JBHXLC010000044.1:0-22640 GCF_042721555.1 Gottfriedia sp. NPDC058432 | reverse complement strand
TAATAATATTGTAATATATTACCAATTAAATTATAATAAAAAAGGTTTTTTTAATATTAAATTGAGAAAGGGAGCGTTAAATTAGAGAAGTGTTAAAAAATTGAAATATTGGGAGAATACAGAATGTGGAAACTGAATTTTAAAAATATTTTTACGATTTTAGTGTTATTTAGTTTATTATTTGCCTCATTACCTATTAAAATCTTCGCTGAGGAAATTAAATCAGGAATATCAACCAATTCTAGCGATGAAATTGAAACGAAAATACCTATAAAAGATGCTGATGCAGATAACATTAAAACTGATCCTACTTCTTCGAATGAACCAAGAGTAGGAGAAATAGTAGAGGACCGTACAGTAAATACGAAAACATATTATAACGGCAACGGAAAATATACTAAAAAGATATATTTTGAACCAGTTAATTTGAAAGAACCTGGAGAAAAGACACTTGAAGAAATTTCTCCAGATCTAGTAAAAGATGAATCTACAAAAAATATAATAACGACTGAAAATACTGCAATAGACACAGATTTCCTTAAATCCATGTCGAATGGAAAATATGCAAATTTTACATATAAAGGACATTCAATGTCATTGTCAATTTTGCAGGCAGCAGGAGAAAATAAGCAAACTCTATTAGCGGATGATGTTGAAGCAACTTTTGAGGAAAGTTCAAACAAAATTGTCCATAAAGGCATTTTTCCTCAAATTGATCTACAAAACTATACATTTAATCAGAATACAAAAGAAGATTTAGTCTTACATCAATATAACGGCTATCATATATTTAAATTTAAGATTCAAACTGATCTAAAAGCGACAATCGATGATGTTGGCAATATTCAAATGAAAGATGAAAATGATAAAAAGGTTTTTGAATTACCAAAACCTAATATGTCTGATTCGAATTACGATAAAGGTTCTGGTGATTCAGCAACATCTAACAATGTAAAATATGACATTCAAGAAACTGAAGATGGATATATTTTAACGTTAAATGCAGACCCAGACTGGTTAGCTAGTCCTGAACGAGTATTTCCAATTTTTATCGATCCTACAACATCTGTAACAAATTCGTCGGATTCATTTCTTATGAGTGCTTATCCTACAACAAATTATTCTAGTACATCTTCAAAATGGGATTCTGGATTAGGCGAATATATTTTAAAAATTGGAAACTACGATAGTACGACGGGGACATGTTATGCCTTTATAAATCAGTCTCTACCAAACCTTGCTGGCGTAACTGTAACAAGTGCGAATTTTAATGCTTATGTAACACATACAGCATCAGCTAGTGCAACTGGAATTTGGTTGGACCGAATTACAGAATCTTGGTCAAATTCAACAGTTACATGGAATACTAAACCTGATTCTGTTAATTTAACTAGTGATACAGTAGGAAAAGATCAATGGGCAAGCTTTGATATCACTGGAACGGTAAAGAGCTGGCTACAAGGTACTCAAAAAAATTATGGATTAAAGTTACATACAAACGGAAACGGCCAATCATATTGGAAAAAGATTGTTTCTACATCTAATTCTAATAATAATCCATATATTTCTGTAAACTATTCAATTCCAGTACCGCCAAAACCTGAAGTTACAAAAGTAATTTCAAATGGGAATCAGACTGGTTATATTAACTTGGATTGGGACCCAATACCAGGAGCTACAGGGTACAATGTGTGGATTTATAATGGTAAAGAGTATGAAAAATTCCCGGTAGGTACAGCAACAAGTTTTACAACACAAAATAAAGGGATATGGCCAACAAAACTTAATGCAACAAAAAAACCGGATCCAATATTAGATTTATATCAGACTGCTGGAACAGGGGGACAAGAATTACCTACTGACCCAGCCTATTTATACCAAGCTTCTGGAGGAGTATATCCTACTAATAAAAATTATTGGTTCCGAATTTCTGCGATTTATCCATTGGGTGAAAGTGTGATGTCAAATCCTAGCACACCGACTATTCCTGACCTAGCTAAACCAGCTAAGACCACATCCAAAAGTTATACTTTTGGTAATCAAACGGGTTATTTTGATATTTCATGGAGTAAGGTAACTGGTGCGACTGGTTATAAAGTATGGTTTTTTAATGGAAAGGAATACGAACAAGTATATGATACAAAGGCAGATGTAACTTCGTATTCAACTAAAGATTTAAAAGTATGGCCAAAACCGACGGAAACAGGAAGATATAAATTACACTTAGATAATACAGGAGTATCCTTTGCAATAAATCCGTCAGTTGTTTATACAAATGCTGCCGGCGGATATGAAGATCGAACCTATTATTATATTAAAATAAGCGCTTATAATGAAGACGGAGATTCTCTGCAATCTGATGCTGAGATAAAGTATATTCCATCACTAACGACACCACCACCTCCTAATGGAGATGTATATGCAAATGAATTGGCTAGTGATTATGGGTATGCGAGTTTAACTTGGGATTCAATTCCAGGTGCAACCGGGTATAAAGTATGGGTTTTTAATGGTAAGTTTTATGAACCGTATGATGTGAAAAATACAACTAGTTGGACTACTAAAGGAAAAGGTATTTGGCCGACAGATGCAGAAATAGCGAATGCAGATCCAACAAAAACTCAGGTACTTCATCAAGATGGAAAAGGTACAGATTTACCAAGGGAACCATTTAAATTATACTCAAAAATGGGTACAACTTATGCAACAAGTTTGAAATTCTATTTTAGAGTAAGTGCATATAATTCACAGGGGGAAACAGTATATTCAACAAACTATTTTGGAAGTACAATGCCATTAGAAGCAAATCCAGCTGATGTCGAGAGATTAGGTTTAGAAGATTATTGGACATACGGGTCACATAAATTAGGTGATGGACAAGCTTCAGTAAACGTAACTAACGGAAACATAGTAGCTATTTTTGGTGATGCAAGTCTTTATACAAGAGGTATACTTGGATATCGAATGGATCGTACTTACAATTCTCAATCATCAAGAGTATCAGCTTTAGGAAAAGGATGGACATTCACTGGTGATGAGAGTTTGCAAGAAGTTAAAAAGGGTTCTAATGTATTAAAAGTTGTTTATGTTGATGAGGATGCAACCAAACATGAATTCTTATATGATACAACAGCTAGTCAGTTTATTTCTCCAAAAGGTAAGTATCTTACTTTAAATTCTAATACTATTAACAGTCAAAAAGGTTATGAACTTACAGATAAAACAGGATTTAAGAAGCAGTTTGAAGCAATTCAACCTGACTCTGGAAAATATAGAATAAATCGATATCAAGATAAATTTAATAATACGATTGGATTTGTCTATGATTCTAGTAATCGATTAATTAAAGTTTCTGAGTTAGATGCAGATGGTTCCTCGAATCGTAAAAGTATCAATTTTTCATACTCAGGAACTAGTAATTTAATAGAGTCAGCTCAATTTGTAGATAAGAAATATACTTATCATTACAATAGTGATCAAACATTGAAAGATGTAATTATCACTGATGAGAAAAATCCTCCAAGATTATTAAAAAATGAGTTTCTTTATGATTCTACTGGTAAAATCATTTCATTTAAAGATGCTAAGAATATAGAAACATTATTTAGTTATCCAACTACTACTAGTTTACAAATTAACGAACAAGTCGATGGAGAATCTTCAAATACAGTTTACGATTTTTCAGATAAAGATTCATATTCAGTAAAAAAAAATGATGAGGATTCCACAACTTATACAAGGGATACTCAAAAAAATACTTATGCAATTGCAAAAGTTGAAAATGAAGTTGTAACTGAAAATGAATATGATGAAAATTATAATGTTAAGCAAATAATTAGGGATGATAAAATATCAAAATTTACTTTTGATAATTGGGGAAATGAGTTAACAAATACTGATCCAGACAATAATATAACAACTAATGTCTATGATACTTCAAGTTATCATAATCTTTTAAACAGCGAAAATATAGATTCAGATGGTACTAAAACGACCACCTCATATATCTATGATCCTACTAAAAAATGGATCGAGTCTATTACAAATTCGGATGGTAAAAACACTTATGAGGTTGATAAGTATGGTCGCAATACTAAGTTAACAAACCCAGATGGGTCTAGTGTAATAACCGTATATGATGATTCAACGAATAAAACTACAGTTACAGATGAAAGTAATCATAAAACAGAAACCACATATAGTGAGTATGGTGATATAAGTTCGACGACTGATGCTGTTGGTAATAAAACTAACTATGTGTATGACATATTAAAAACATCTCAATTAAATTCAATTAAACAACCCAAAGGAGATGTAACAAGCTTTACTTATGATGATCAAGGGAATTTTAAGAGTATTATAGATGGACTTGGGCGTTTAAAAAGTTTTACTTATGATAGTTCAGGTAAAATTCAAGAATATAGCATACCAGTATCAGATCAAAGAAAAATAACAGTTAAATATTATTATGATGAACAAGGAAATCAAACAAAACAAATATTAAACTCATCTATTGAAAAAAGATACGTTTATGATGCTGATACTCAGCAATTAACTAATGTAGGAGTTTATAAGGATAATATAAAGCAAACTGGATGGGATTATGTTTATGAAAACGATTTATTAAAAACAATTCAGTTTGGAAATTTAAAGAAAGAATTTTTATATAATGAAAATAATGATATTGATACATTCTCTTTGGGAAATTTTAAGCAAAACTATATTTACGATTTAGAGAATGTTTTACAGTCTATAAAAACATTATATCAAGATTCTAGCATTCCTTTTACCAAATTAGAAACATTCCAATCAGATGAGGATGGTAAAGTAAAACATTTGGAAATAAAAGATGAAAACAATAATGTTCAAATGAGTTTAGATACAACAAACGATTCGGTCAATAATAAGAACACTCTGAAAATAGATAATAATCTTAATCGAGTTGTACAGTATAATTCCGATGAAAACGTTGATACTCTTACATTTGATAGTAATAGTAAGGATTTTGCATTAAACTATCAATATTATTCAAATGGATATATTAAAGGTGAAACTGTTAATGGGGTAGCTACTTCCTATCAATACGATAAGAACCAACAAATTGAACAGGAGAATTTACCTGATGGTACAATCATTAAATATACTTACGATGATGTAGGAAATAGAACTAAACGTGAGATATCAAAAACTGGAGAAGTAATTTCAATCGATTCATATGGCTATAATGACGCAAATCAAATTAATAATAAAAATTCTGATCAATACACCTATGATTTAGACGGGAATTTATTACAAGATGAAAAATATAAATATAATTATAATGAAGTAGGGCAACTATCTAGTATTGACACTCTTAGCGGACAGAATGTTGCTTCATATCAATATGACGAAGAAAATCAAAGAACCAGTAAAACAATTGGTAATAAAGTTTTTGAATACTACTATAAGGATTCAAATTTATCTCTTGAAGTAATTAAAGAAAATAATAGTGTTATAGGGTATAGATATTATGTATACAATAATGATAGATATCCACTTAGTGTAATTTGGAAACAAAAGAACGGACAATCTTGGAATGAAACAGCATACTACTATATAACAAATCATCATGGTAACGTCTTAAGTATGATAGATAAAAACGGACAAGAAGTTGCATCTTATACTTATGATTCGTTTGGTAATGTACTTGCCTCGAATGGTTCATTGTCAGAAGACAATCCCATTCGATATGCTGGTTATTATTATGATAGTGAAACTAAACACTATTACTTGAATGCAAGATACTACAATCCTAGTAATGGCGCTTTTCAAGCATTAGACCCAATTTTGCCTATTAATGATGTAAATCCACTAAGTCAAAATGGATATATCTATAGCGAGAATGACCCAATAAATAAGACTGATTCAGATGGTAAAAAAGCAGCACATGATGATGGGTACAGCGGATGGCAGAAAATAGTATACTCAATTGAAAAACAAATGTTATTGTTTTCAGACGATGCTTACCGAAAATATAAGCCAAACAAGACATTAAATAATGGGTGGGTAGAAACTGTACGTCCAAATGGATATAAGGGTGCAGATGGTTTTTTTGCTAGTATTTATAGAAAGAAATTAAGTAATGGAAAATATGATTATGTAATTGCATATAGAGGTACACAGTCGAATAAGTGGCCAGATGTAAAAGCGGATGAGTACGAAGTAATCGAAGGACATAGAGGTTCACAGTCGAATCAAGCTGTATCATTAGCAAAAAATGAAATAAAAAAAGACAAAAAGAGTATAAATAAAATATATTTTACAGGTCATTCACTTGGCGGATATTTAGCATCGTTTGTTGAATCAGAAGTAGTGGATGGGGACCTAAGTGCTCCAACACATAAAGCTTATACTTATAATGCTCCTGGATTTTCTGCATCGGGAGATGATGAGAACGTCCAAAAACTTAAGAGAAATAAAAAAGGAAAATACAAGAAATATATAATAAATTATAGACTTGATGGTGATCCAGTCTCATTTTTAATGCCTTATACTCTTGGTACAAAAATTACTATAAAACCTACAAAAAAATTTAAAGATAAAATGAAGTATCATTATAGGGAAACCTTTAAAGAAACATGGGGTGTTTACAATCCGTAACCAAGATTATTTAATATAATTTCAAAGGAGTATTCAAAATGTCTGAAAAGAATAAAAATAAAACAATTCTGCGTACAATAATTTATACTTGTTCCTTTTTAGTAATTTTTCCGGTATCAATACCTTTGTACCTAGTGGTAACCATGATGGCTGCCGGGTCTAGTGTTTCAAATACTAATTCGGACATTTATTATATTTGTTTTTTATTATTTATTAGTATTTTAGGTTCTATTATTTTGAATCTTCTTTTTAGACCTTTAATATCTGACAAAAAAAACAATAAAACTACATGGTCAATATTTGTATCACATTTTTTCTTAATTCCGTTGAGCGTTCAAGTTTATCTGAGTATATTTATCAGTTAATCTAAATGTTATTTTTTGGTAAGAAAAAACTAATTTAAAAAATTCATAAATAATAAGAATATTCATAGCGATGTACTACTGAATGTTGCAAACCCCATTTTTAAAAATGGGGTTTGTCTTTATTTTTATACTTGGTCTACAATTACTTAAGCTGGAAATGGTTAGTTTAGAGTAGCTTTTTAAATTTTTTTACTTTTTAAATGTGTATCCCAGAAAATCAAATGAAATATTATGATAATTACCCTTTCGGTCATCGTCTTTGAAGCGATTGAGTACAAAGCTTAATGCAGGAGTAGTTCAGCCATCAAAAACAAGCATTAACCCGTATTATTTAGGGCTAAGAATGTTTGAAGATATTGAAGAGCGATATAATAATCCAACAAAAGAAATGAGAGAGTTAGGTGTTAAACCTGGCAGCGGTCGAGAAAAGATGTAATAAGTACATGAGTAGCAACTTCATAAGAAACTATTTTAATTGAGAGATAGTATATATTTATTCTAAAGACAAGGTAAGGAATATAAGTTTACTGTTCTAATCCTTATTAGTTTAAATCTTCATTAACGGTTTATTTGTAATTTTATCAATTATTTTCAGAATTTTTCCACACTATCAAAATATAAATTAAAAGTATCTTAATTTCGTCTAATAAATTGATAAGGTATCTAATCTTTAGACGGATTAAAAAAGGAGGAATAGTTATGTTTTGTAAAAGATGTGGCAATTCATTAGTAGAAAATGACCGTTTTTGTGGGAATTGCGGAACAAAAGTTATTTTTTTGAAAAATGAAGAGGTAATTTCAACAAATCAAGATCAGATGAATGAGGATATTTCATTAGGTGAATCGGTTTCAAAAGTAGTTACACCTAAGACAGAACGATCGAACCAAAATTCTTCAGCAATCGTACATAACGGGCTCTTATCACAAACAGTAACTGAACCAGGTGCAAATAGCCAAGTTATGAATCATGTGAATTCAGAGCAACTTAATCAATTTAAATCAGCAATGTTAGACTTTTGGAGTTTCTTTAAATTAGCCATTAAAAATCCTTATGGTATTGCACAAGGTGTTACAGAAAAACATTTTTTAAAAGGGATTATTATTTTAATTTTATATTCGCTATTAATTCCAGCAACTTTCTATAATGTATTAAAGATTGGGATTAAATCAACAGAGAGTGTTCTAGGAGATTATACTAACTTCAGTAACCAATTAAGCTTTAGTACCTTGGTTATTAGCCCATTTGTTATGATATTAATTGTTCATTTAGTAACAGTCATTACATCTTACATTTTTTTAAAAGGTAAAAAAACAAATCTTCAATTAAAAGAAGTTATTGCGAGATATGGAACTATATATTCTGTTAGTTTAGCTTTAGTTTGCTTTGCATTTATTTTAAGTTATGTCTCGATAACACTTTGTTTAATATTTGTCTTAGTATCGGTATTTATGAGTATTAGTGTTGTTCCATTAGTAATCAGTTCGTTCCAAAATACTAAAACAAAAGGAATCGATAGTTTATATATCATTTCAATAGTTTATATTGTAATGGCAATCACTCAAATGATTTTATTACGAACAATAGTCATAAATACGATTCATAGAATTAGTGACTTACTATTAGGAAAACTATTTTAATTAAATGGAATAAAGATTAATAGTAGGTGAAAAAAGCCACTTAATAGATAGGACATAATATTAGAAACTATACTTAAGATTTACAATATGATCCCATTCATGTAGAAAGTGAAAAGACATCGTCATTTAATTTGTGGATGTTACTCTTTTACTTGGAGGGGACCTTTTTCTGAAAATAAATGGACAAGCATTCCGAACTATGTTCAGAGAGGAATATTAATAAAAGGTATTTCATGCTTTTAAAAATAGGGCACAAAGTTGTAACCTTTTTTCTTAAATTCAAATTTCACTCTGTAAAAATCTAACTATATAAATATCAGAAATAGACTTATCAATAAAAAAGAAACGTGCAAGGCATCCAAGGATTCCAATACACGTTTAGAAATACAAAAAATTATAAGTGCGGGATATTAGCAAGAAATATTTTATTTACCTACGTCTAACTTGACCCATCGTCAATAACTTCTGAACTATATCGATCGATCCCATCTGCTATCTTCATCAACAAACTTGTTAAATAATGTGGATCCGATAGTTTTCGATCTTCTTCGGGATTTGTCATAAATCCAAGTTCAATTAATGTAACAGGGACCTTTGACCAATTAAATCCTGAGAGATCGTCACGATAGGAAATCCCTTTTACTTTTGTATATTGGTCTTTTTTTACTTCCTCAACAATATTCTGTGAAATTAATAAACTATCTTTATAAAGTGAAGAAATATAAGGATTTTCTTTAGACGGAGTTAAGACAGAAAATCCTTTTGTAGAATGATCATTCGAACCGTCAGCGTGGATTCTTATAAATAAATCAGCATTGATTTTGTTGGCTATTTCTGCTCTTTCTTTATTGCTTAAATTTACATTATTTGTTGTACGAGTGAAGATGACATTGTAACCTCTCTTTTTAAGGATTTCACCTAATTTAAGTGATGCCTCTAAGCTTAAAACATACTCGGGCTTCTTTGTCACTACTCCTGTTGTACCGCCAGCCACTTTAATCTTCATTTCACTAGAGCCCGGACCTAATGGTTCAAGCGCTGTATTTGCTTTACTTTGGTGACCTGGATCAATACAAATTACAAGTGGCTTTTTGGAGTTCTTCTTTTCATTTGTTTGAATGACTTTATTTGATTTTTCTTTAACGTTTTCTATTTTAGGCTGCTGACTTATTGATGTTTTGTGCGGTTTATTATCAGATTGATCTTTTTGATAAAATATAAAACTTAGAATACAGATTATAAAGATCATAAAAAAAATAATGATCTTTTTATTAACTACCAACTTCAATTAAGTAACGCCTCCCTATCTTTGATTAGTTTTACATTATAAGTTTCAATCTGACTTAAAGTACCATTATAATTCACATTTGGACTATACCATGTTTTTGCTAAAAAATAGTTGCGCATTTTAACCGTTTTAAAAATGTATCCATGTCGTGCATAAATTTCGTTTCTAGCATAGCTCAACTCATCTTTTGTCAAATAATCTAGATCATCTTGAGTTAGTTTTCTGATATTACTCATTGGCAAGATAAACTCATTTGTGGTAGACATTTTACCATATACCATTGTATGGATCACAATGGCTAAATCACTTTTCGAATTTCCTTCCAATACAGGTATTGAAACACCACAAGAGCCTGAATAATACATTAAATCATCGCTAGATAACGTTTGTGGATACTGTGCAACACATTGATCACCAACATAAATATACCATGATGTATTTTTAGACATTGCTACTTCATCTGCAATATTTGCTACTTTAATCGCCCAATTTCTTATTGGAGAAATATTTCCACTATCATATAAATTAAATATTGATTGAAGATTTTGTGGAGAAATATTATTAGCTGTTAAATGTATTACACCATCAATTTGTGTTATGTCCCAACTACCAACAGAAAGACTTCTACTACCAGCGTAAATTTTTAATTGTTCTAATTGAGCTTTATAAGATGGGATCGTTTGAGTATTAGGTGGATTATTTGCAGAATCTCCCGCTGCCTCTTGCTCATTATCATTATTTTGTACATGATTCGATACATGTTGAGAGTGTTTATTTTTATTTGTAAGTTTTGGATAAACTAAATAAATTGCGACAGCCAATATAATTAATACGGCAATTGAAATCAATATACCTTTTAATCTACTATACTTATTTTTATAATTACTTTCATGTAAATTCCGATTTTCCGAACGAGTTTCGACCTGATTAGTCACTTCTGGAATACTAGTTTTTTCACCACAATTTGTACAAAATATTGCACCTTGCTCTAGGTTTCCACCGCATTTAGTACAGTAAGCCAAATTGTCTCACTCCCTTTTTAATAGCTAAAATTATTCTAATGTTGACTTTAAGAAAAAATGCATTTTATTTTTTGTAGGAAAGATTGGGATCGGGTGGATGGGTTACAATGTAGGAAATTCTGTTGGAAACAAGTTGCATGTTAATTGATAAAATATATAAAAAGATGATTAATCCAAAAGAAAAGCATTGGATTAAAAAAACGACTAAGAGGATTCTCTTTAGTCGCTTAGAATTTATTTGCTTAGTTGCAATAAACATTTTGTTAAATAAATGAAATTTACACAATAATAAATATATGTTTGATCCCTATATTAAAGCACAAAAATTTGATTTACTTCCTATAATGCATACATAAAATTATAAAAATATCCTGAAAAATGGTGAATTCCCCCAATTATAAAATTCAACTAATTAAATATAATGATTAGAGTGCCTTTCTATCTATTAAATATAAATGAGGTAGGGGGGAGAAGTCTTTTTTAAACAGAGGTTTTTTCTTTTAAATGCCAACACAAGTATACTCTAGAAATAATCCAACCTAATAATATACCAATAACGTTTAAGATTACATCATCGATATCCATCACCTTATTTGGATATCCTGTTATATAATTGATTCCAAGCTGAATTATTTCAATTGACACAGTCAGAAAAAGCCCAATTAAAAAATTTTTATGAAACCGCAGAATTTTTCTTTTTAGTACTACATAGAGAACTGGTATTGGAAGCAACAAAAGAATATTACCAATTACTTGTATCCATAGATCATGTTCAATCGACTTAAGAATTGTATTAAAAGGTGAAAATAGATAATAGAGCTTACTAGTTATTTCAGGATTTTTTTTATAGAAATACGTAATTGGAAAGAAAACAACTTTTACTAAAGATAAGTAGTAAAAAAACCATAATGTAAAATGAACGAATTTTTGTTTTGTAACTGATTTACTAATCCATTTTATCTTAATGAAATATGCTATTAATCCTAGCAAAAATACAAATAAAAATTCAATAGGATCTAATGATATTGAATAGCCGAACATGTTAGTATTTCCAAGATATAGATGTTTTTCCTTCCATTTGAAGGCCTGTGTAGTTACGGAAATAAATATAATGTTTACCCTTTGTCTTATTTGTAAATGTTTTGTTTCCACCAGTTACTGATGGTACATTTGTTACATCTATTATCGGATCTAAGCCAAAAGCATCCATTTTAAATTGTAGTTCTATATTAGCTTGTTTTGTTTTCTTAGTATCTACCCAAATACCCTTGGTAGGATTAACTGCAACAATAAAGGTAGGATTACTACCAACATCAAGTCTTTTACTTTCGACGCCACCTGTCATGCTATATGTAGTAGAGTATTTACCATTTGCTGCAAAAGCTGTTCCACATATTAGTAACATTGAAGATACTATACAAATAGCTAAACCTTTTTTAATTCTAATCATTGTATTTCCTCCTTAAATTTGGTAATGGGAAAGTCTCTTAACTATTAAATCGGAGGATACTAAAAGTAAATAAAGTAATCTATGTGAAAAAAATTGAACTTTAATTTAATATAATGGTGGGGTAGTTAATTTCGCCAAAAAAGGAAATATTTACGATTGTGACGAAATAATATAAAACACTACTTGAAAGGCTGGTCTAAAATGCTTAATATCGTTTTTCCTGGTTTAGTCTTAATTATTTTAATTGCAGTATTTGTACTATTTAATAGAATCATTAAGAAATCTAAAAGATCATAGTTTGAGAGCGAAAAGAATCTACAATTTGATTCTTTTTTTATTTGGATTCGATAAATAAACTAGAAATTAAAACATTAAACAAGGATTAAATTTAAAAATTGAAAGAACTACATTGACAAAAGTTACAAAATATTCATACAAATTTATACCATTTTTACAGTATCTATACAGTTCCTAAATACTCTTCCTTTATATTGAAATTAAGAAAATATTCAGGTAGGGAGTGTTATTCATGGGGAAAAAGAAAACGATAATCAGTGCTGCTATAACAATTGCAACCGCAACAACATTTGGTTTTAATCATTTCGTAGATGCTAAAGAATCCGATAATAGTCACAAACAAGGAAAGGCAAAAAATGTGATTGTTTTTGTTGGAGACGGAATGGGGGCTGCACACCGTGAAGCGATCCGACTGGCTACTGTTGGACAAACTGGTAAACTAGCAATGGATGATATGCCTTATGCTGGATTGGTACATACTAGCTCAACTACTGCTATAACAGATTCTGCAGCTGCGGCTACTGCTATGGCGTCAGGGGTAAAAACGTATAATGGGGCAATTGGTGTTGATGCAAACAAGAAGTCAGTAAAAACAGTCTTGGAAATGGCGAAAGAAGCTGGGAAATCAACTGGTTTAGTCACAACAAGCCAGATTACGGATGCAACTCCAGCAGCATTTGGTGCCCATGTAACAGATCGTTCAAAACAAAGTGACATTGCTAAGCAGTATCTTGAAAACAGCAAAGTCGATGTTCTACTAGGTGGAGGAGAGGACTTTTGGTATCCTGCAGGAAATGCTGGAAGCTACGAAGACCACCCAGTAAAGGACCCTTCTGAACAAAGTAAAGGAACACAAGGAAATCTTGTAGATGAAGCGAAAAAGCTTGGCTACAATTACGTAACGAATGCTAATGAGCTACAAAAAGCGAAAAATGGTAAGTTGTTAGGTCTTTTTGCAAACGAAGAAATGTTTGAACAAAGAGAAGAGGGAAAAGGTGATCTTTATGATCCAGTAGTATCTCTTCCTGACATGACTAAAAAAGCAATCGATACTTTATCAGATAATAAAAAAGGTTTCTTCTTAATGGTAGAAGAAGAGGGAACAGACGAAATGTCTCATGAGAACAATGCTGAAAAAATGATTAAGGCTGGTCAAGAACTAGATAAATCAGTATCTGTAGCTAAGGAATATGCTAAGAACCACCCTGACACTCTTGTTCTAGTAGTAGCAGACCATGAATGTGGTGGCTTATCAATTGAAGATGTTGACATCAAAGATGAGTCAGGCGATGGAATTTCTAAAGAAGACGGACCATTTAATGTGGCAAACAGTAGCAATCAATTCATGATTGACTGGACAACAAGTGGACACGGTGGCGTATCTGTTCCATTAACAGCAATTGGTGCTGGAGCAGAGCTATTATCAGGAACATATGAAAACACTTATATCTATGAGGCTATTAAACAAGCAATGGGTTTAAAAGAATAATTTTGTTGAAAAACATTCCATTTATCTAATGGGATGTTTTTTTCTTATGGGCCCGACAAACTTAACAACAAAAAGAAGATCATCATTATTAATGAATTGAAAGAAATAAATCAAAGAAGGGTAATTACATATACAAAGAGAATTAATGTTTTAAGGAAAAATACAGAATAAATAACAAGATTATGTTAAAACTTTAATTTCATTGAAATAAGAAAATAATTAAATAAAGGTAGTGTTATATTGAGAAAATGGGTTATAGTACTTTTTTTAATCTGTTTTGTTTTAATTGCTTGTATACAGATTAATAAAAAAAATCTAAATACGTTTAAATTATTTAATTTCAATTCGCAAACAGAATCAGGAATGCCAAAAATTGATCACATTGTAATAGTAATTGAGGAGAATCATGCGAAACAGCAAATTATGGGGAATCATTCTGCACCTTATATTAATTCACTAATGAACCTAGGTGCCAACTTAACTAACTATCATGCAATTGAACATCCTAGCCAGCCGAATTATTTGGACCTGTTCTCTGGATCAAATCAAGGTGTCACAGACGATACTTTACCAAAAACAAAATTCTCAACAGATAATTTAGCAAGTGAGCTTATTGAAAAAAAATTAACATTTGCCGGTTATTCTGAAGATTTGCCTTCAATTGGTTTTAATGGAGAATACAACAAAAATTATGCACGTAGGCACAATCCTTGGGCTAATTTTACAAATGTCCCTAAAAAAGCAAATCAGCCATTAGAAAATTTCCCAACAAATTTTAGTAAACTTCCAACTGTTTCGTTTATAATCCCTAATCTCCAAAATGACATGCACGATGGAACAATTAAACAAGGAGATCAGTGGTTAAAAAAACAAATTGGTGCTTATGTCAAATGGGCAAAAACGAATAATAGTTTGCTAATTGTAACGTGGGATGAAGATGACCTTTCACATAATAACAAAATTCCCACCGTTTTTGTTGGACCCATGGTAAAAAAAGGACAATTTAACGAAAATTTAAACCATTTTGATCTTTTACATACAATAGAGGATATTTACGGATTAAAACATGCAGGGACAAATAAATCTGTTAGATCGATTGAAAATATATGGAAATAATTGGTCGATTAAGAAGTAGACAACAAAGTTGAGTCTAGCGAAGTGATTTCATAGAAGACAGTTTATTTAATATGTAAAACAGTGGCAATCAATTTAGGATTGACTCGACAACAATTGGTGATTTTAAGAAACATTCCATTTTTAATTATGGAATGTTTTTTTGCGCTAAAAATTAATAGAAATATTCATTGTAAAAATATTGACATAATTTTTAAAAAGGGATTTGTAGAAAAATGTAGAATTTTATATTCATAAACATAAAGGAGGTGTTTTCATGTACATAGATGAAATACGCTCAAGAGCAAGGGATACACTGAGAGGGAATTGGAAAAAGTTTATTGGGTATACGATCATAGTACATCTTTTAACTACATTAGTTGAAAATCGACTTACTGTATACTTCCCGAATCCCATTAAAAATGAATTGACGAAATATATATCCTTTGTAATTAGCTGGGATGACTACATAACGTTTATTTATAGTTTATTTATTACGGCAATTATTACGATCGGGAGTACACGACTCTTTACATTTGCGACAAAGGAAGATGAGCAACCTTATTCCTTACAAACAATCTTTTATTATTTTACAAACTTGAATTTATATTTAAATGCATTTTTACTAAATTTCTTAACTTATTTATATACTACACTTTGGACATTGCTTTTGATTGTTCCTGGCATTATAAAATCATATTCATATAGAATGGCGCCATACATATTAATTGAAGAACCACATTTGTCTCCAAATGATGCGATAACAAAGAGTAGAAGAATGATGGATGGATATAAGTGGAAATTGTTTTGTTTAGACCTTTCTTTTCTTGGTTGGATCTTATTATGCATTTTAACAGTTGGCATTGGTTTTTTATGGTTGTTTCCTTATATGAATGCAAGTGAGGCACATTTTTATCATGAATTAAAAAATAATGAAAATGATTCTAAAATTTGAGTATAAGGTTAATGGATTTAAAAATTAAAAACGGCTGTCCTAATCAAAACGATAAAGGAGAGACGTTTTTTTTTACTTATTAACAACAATGAAGTTTAAATTTCAATGAAATAAGCAATTTCCCCCAAATTACAAAGTTCATTTGATACTGTATAATAATTTGAAAATTAGATAAATAGAGAAGTGATGAGTAAAGTGAGGGCGATAAATGAGAAATTTAAATAAACAAAAAGAAAAATGGAACACAATAAGATCCAAGGGCAAGAAAAGATATGTATTAAACATAGTATTTTTTTATACTGGTTCTTGGTTACTATTTACCACATTTAATTTGTTTGTACTTAATAGAGTAGTTCTAACCTATATTCCTTATGTTATTTTTGAATATTTAATAGCAATAATATTCTCCACTTTAATGGGATTATGGATTGGGAATAAAACTTGGAATGTGAATGAGAAAAAATTTAAACAGTAAAAATGGCCATAAAAGGAAAGTGTAAATTTAATAGCGAATATCTATCATAAAGAGGTGCTGGCAAAATGTCGTTATTAAAGAGATATGGGAAATGGCTTTTCAAATTTGACAATAGAAGGCATGATCTAGCTGAATTCATTTTAGAGATTATTTTTTTACCTTCGTTTTTTATTGGAACCAAATTTCTTCTTAAGAATTATTCTTTTATTATTACTTTATTAGTTGTGTTTTTGGCTATAAATCTCTATTCTCTCTTGGATGGCTTATTGAGAAAAACTTTAAATGAATTTAATTTCAACATACCAAAATTGATCAGTATTATTCCGACTACTTCTATCATAGCTTATATAATTTTTATAGATATATATAATTGATTTCTAAAAATATATAGTGGTTGGGATCTAATAACTAAGAAGGAAGTGATCTATTGTCAGAAGAAAGTATGGAATGTGAACCAATTGTATCAAAAAAGAAAATCTTTGCTTCTCTTCTATTCATTCCAGGTTTTTATCTTATGGTTTTATTTACAACCGCATTAATCGTATTTGTTGGTAGCGGGTTAATCTTTATTATTCATTATTTTGTAGGTAAATTTTTAGGTGAATTAGGATTTGCATATTTTGGATTAATATTAATCGATGCTCTACCTTTTTTTGGTATGATATTTGGGGTAGTGAGTTGTTTTATTGCAATTATTTCTATGTTTTTTAAAAATAAACAATTTGAGCCGGCTATATTAATTAATCATCATGATCATCCAAAACTTCGCAATTTGATTTCTGAACTTTCTGAAAAAATGAATACACAAATGCCAGACTCGATCATTTTGCATGTGAAATCAAACTTTTTTGTATCTGAAGGCAAAATTATTGTTTTTAATGGAATTGCAAAAGGTAGAATACTAGCAATTAGTTATCCTTTACTTCACATATTATCAGTAAATGAACTGCGTGCGATTATTGCCCATGAACTGTCGCATTTTACGGGTAGAGATTTAGTTTTCAATCGGTTCGTTTCTCCTGTCTATAAAGGTGCAAATAAGTATTTAGACTATATTACATCCTTGTTTAATCACAATGGTCGTCGTCGTCCAATATTTATATCAATTCCAATGATTTTACCAAATTTGCTTATGAAATATTATCTTAAAATTTTTCACAAATTTAATATGAAAATTTCTAGAGAAATGGAGCACAGAGCAGATTTTATTGCAGCAAAAATGTGTGGAAATGAAAATTTTAAAGAGGCATTGTCTAAGTTAATAAGTCATGGTAATGTTTTTAATCGTTTAATTGATGAACAAATGACCGAAAAAATTGTTCATGGATTTCAATTTGAAAATTACTTTAGCTATTACCGTGAAAATGTTGAAAGTTACAAGAAGCAAATTGAGGAGTCATTAGGTAAAGCTTTAAGCAATTCTGAAGCTGAATACGCTACACATCCTACTTTGAAAAATAGAATAATCAATTTACCGAATGTTGATACAAAATATGATGACAATGAAAAAGCATTGGAGTTAATAAATTCGTTTGATTATTTAGAAGTAAGTATGACAAAACACTATAATTATTATTTAAATAACAATTCTATGCATTTCTGATGATTTAAAAGTGATAACATATTAGTAATTGATGTTAGGAGTTTACTTGTGATTGATTAAAGACTTTCAAAAGTTATTGACCATGAAATAAATGAAGCACTTAATGACATGACAGATACATCTATCTTACTTAATTTTCAAAAAGGGATTGTCGGTTTATACCCAAGTTTAATACCAGTTCATGAATTTGCATTGAAAAGGAGCTAAAAAATAGCTCCTTTTTTCTTTTATAGTAAAATGATAATGAAGGATTAATCTTCTTTTAAATGGAATAGTTTAATGGTTAACAAATATGAGCAGTTCGCTTTAACAATTTCAATATAAATAAATGTTTGCTAGTATATAGGGTATAGATAATTTGGGTCTTTTAGTAAAATGCAATTGTTAGAGAAGAGGAGGAAGCATGCATCATGACAAAAATAGCAGTTATTTCAGATATTCACGGAAATAAAACGGCATTAGAAGCAGTTTTAAAAGACATTCGTTCTAGAGAAATTGAAAGAATTTTTTGCTTAGGTGATATAATTGGTAAGGGGCCTCAAGGGTCAGCGTGTATAGAGCTTATTAAAAAAAATTGTGAAAAAGTGGTCCGTGGCAATTGGGATGTATTTATTCAGTCACCTGCAGAAAATGATTTTATTCAATGGTTTAGAGACCGATTAACAGATAATGACTATCAATTTCTATCTTCATTACCATTTCATATTGACCTTGAATTAAATGGACAATTAATCAGATTTTTTCACGCTTCACCAAGGAGTGAGTTTGAGAGGATTTTACCATTTCATCCAATTGAAAAACGGTTAAGTATGTTTGAAAATAGTGAGATAACAAATTCAAACAAAAACGAAAAGACCCCAGATATCGTCTTTTATGGAGATATACATACTACCTTTTTGGAAACTTTCAAAAACGGAATTCTATGCAATGTAGGAAGTGTTGGAAATTCTCTTGATTTAACTTCAGCATCGTATGCGATTCTTGATGGTTCTTATTCATCTAATTCGATCCAATTTGTAAGGGTAGAATATGATAAAGAAGCTGAAATTATGATTGCCGAAAATTTAAAATTACCGGATCTAGATAAATATCATGATGAATTAATGTTTGCTAAGTATAGAAATTCATAATCTAAAATTAAAAACAGTGGGAAATTGCACATTCCCACTGTTTATTTTATTATTTAGCTGTTTTTTCAAAAATGGTTTAGACAGTCTCCATGAATGATTTTCACTTGCAAATGTGGAACTTAATAGCAATGCCCCACCAATCATTTGAATAATTGTCATTTTCTATTGTAAGAAAACAGTTGAAATCACTAAAGTAGTGATTGGATCAACATAACTTAATGCTGCTATGCTTTGCCCGTTTAATTTCTGCATTCCTGAAAAGAATAATAAGAATCCAATGCCCGTGTGAATCATTCCTAAGATTAATATAAATGGCATTGAAGAAACTGACATTTCCAAAATCCAGAATCCCTCAGTATTGAATACATATGGCATGAGAAGTAATGAGCAAAACAAACATCAAAAAAAAGATTGGAGATTTACATGGAAAAACATCGTAAAATTATATTATATATTGGTACTTCAATTGATGGTTATATAGCAAACAATGATGGCACGTTAGAATGGCTAGAAACAACAGAAGTAGAAGGAGATTCTGGCTATAATACTCTTTTAGAGAGAATTGACACTGTAGTGATGGGAAAGGGAACGTATGACGTCGTTCGCGGATTTGATATGGATTATCCTTATCGTACATACAAAAACTATGTGTTTTCAAAATCTGCAACTGGTTCAGATGAATATGCTACTTTTATAGACGGAGATATTAAAGCTTTTATACAAGAATTAAAACAACAACCTGGTAAGGATATTTGGTTTATAGGTGGAGGGAATCTAGCCCGAGAATTTTTTAAAGAAAATTTGATTGATGAATTTCAACTAGCGATCGCTCCAATTGTATTAGGAAAAGGTATCTCTCTTTATGCTGGTGATGATATTACCCAAAAATACACTTTGACCAAAGTAGAAAAATTAGGTCAACTTGCAATGCTTCATTATGTTAAGAAATGATTTTATGGATTTTCCCATTTAGTAGAGAAGATTATTACTTTTTTAAAACTTACAAATAAAATATACAATTTTTTTAAAAAGTGGTCTGCGGTAGCAGATCTTTTTATTTGCTTAATTTGGAGTGTTAAAAAAATTTAAAATTATTGGTTAGGTATAGCTGGAGGAGAAGTTCAATTTAGATTCTACTAAATATAGATTAGCTAATTCCAGGAAAAGATCGACTTTTGTCGGTCTTCTTATTTTTGAAACAATTTATTGCATAGATAGCAAGGGAGGTTGAAAATTTTGTCTAATATTAAAATTAGATTAAAAAACTCGTGGTATAAGGAGACGACTAATGAGAAGTAATTTTAAGTTCGGTATAAAAACGATACTGGTTCTTATAGGATAATGAAAGATGAGAATGGAGAACTTCCTAGTATTGAAAATGTGAGGAATATTGCAAGAACATTAGAAAAATTTTAATATTAATTTGTACTTAAAAATATAGTGGAAAAATCATTAAGATAAGGGAGTAAGTTGTGAATGGTAGAAACAGTAAACTGGAAAAATAATGCAGTTGGTCGTAAATTTATAACTTCTTTTAGCGGAGGGAAAGATAGTGTACTAGCCTTATATAAAGCTATGAAAATAGGGGAAGCGGTTGGATTGATCGTTATGCTTGAGGAAGAAGGAAAACGTTCTAGATCCCATGGAATGCCTCCTGAATTAGTACACGCTCAAGCAGAATCAATAGGCTTACCTGTTTATACAGGGGTGGCAAATTGGCAGGAATATGAAAAAGTATTTACACAGCTATTAGAAAATGCAAAAAATCAAGGAACAGAAGTATTAGTAACGGGAGACATAGATATGCCTGCACAAGATTGTTGGCATGATAGGGTTACTAAAAATGTTGGATTAAAGCTTGGTATGCCATTATGGGAAATGAATCACCGTGATGCTGTCGATGAGTTTATAAATAGGGGGTTTCAAACAATTGTTGTATCGGTCAACTTATCATTAAGAATGCGAGAAGAAGATTTAGGACGAACATTAACTCATGAATATGTGAAGGAGCTTGAAAGTCGAGGCATTGATCCATGTGGAGAAAGTGGGGAGTTCCATACTACCGTGATAGATGGACCGATTTTTAAGTATCCGATTTCAGTTAAAAAGTGTGAGATTATTAGGGATGGAGAATATGCTTATTTACCTTTAGAACTTGCATAAATAAAACGGAGAAGTAAGAATGTTAAAAAATACTCATTTAATTATGGTGAAATTCAGATAACATTCTTAAGCAAAAGGGAATTAGTAGAAAATAATGGTGTTTAAGTTTTTATAAACCAATTTAAAGCAATTATAATTTCAGAAAATAGATTGAAATTTCATTGGGTACAAAAAAGGAGATCGTAATTTGTCTACTAAAATACTAGAAAATAAAAAAAGTTGGCAGAAAAGAAGACGACTAACATTTAAAATATTAATTTCTGTAAGCGTATTTTTTTTGGTGATTATCGGGTATGGGGTATACTGGGCATTTTTTGATATGAATAGATTACCAAAAGGAGAATATCTTACAGAAGAAGAATCTCCAAACGGAAATTATACTTTAAAAGCATATGTAACAAGTGGAGGAGCAACAACTGAAAATACTGTAAGAGGAGAATTAGTATTTAACAAGGAAAAGAAGAGTAAAACTGTATACTGGAATTATCGTGAGAGCGCAGCAGATATTGAATGGATTGATAGTGATACAGTTGTTATTAACGGTCACACTCTGAATGTCCCTGATGATAAATTTGATTTTAGACATAATTAAATATAGTTTTTTGTGGATAAGAAAAACTAGGGAAGGAAGAATTCCTTTGAAATTGTAAATATTAATCGTATTAGCAACCGTTTTAGGTATATTTCTTTTAATGATAGGAGAAGTTGGTATCATTATAGGTTTCGGAATTTTAGCTAGCACTTTGTTTAGAGGGGTATACCTTTTAAACGATCTAAGCAAAAGACTTTCCAAAGTAGCTCCAGCTTTGCCAAAATCTGATAAAGTAAAAAAAGCTTATGAAGATTATTTGAGAGAAAAAGAAATAAACATTTGAGGATGGAAATTAATTTCTATCCTTTTTTGTTTTAAACTGCTTAAATGGTTCTTACTTTTTATAAAGAAATGCTGAAATTATCCCAAATTACAAATACCAGTTGTTAGTGTAATATTATAATAGAATTATATATAATAG
>NZ_JBHXLC010000043.1:0-24999 GCF_042721555.1 Gottfriedia sp. NPDC058432 | reverse complement strand
GTCACACCCGTTCCCATACCGAACACGGCAGTTAAGCTCTTTTGCGTCGATGGTAGTTGGGGGTTTCCCCCTGTGAGAGTAGAACGTCGCCTGGTTTGGATTTTTATGGATATAAATTCATTTTACATTATCGCGGGGTGGAGCAGTCTGGTAGCTCGTCGGGCTCATAACCCGAAGGTCGCAGGTTCAAATCCTGTCCCCGCAACCAAAATGGTCCCGTGGTGTAGCGGTTAACATGCCTGCCTGTCACGCAGGAGATCGCCGGTTCGATCCCGGTCGGGACCGCCATACATACGATTCTTAAAACGAAACAAAAAATTGTTTCGTTTTTTTTATTATTTTTTAATGAGTAATATATAATTAGACCTTATTTGTAAGATTATTACTTTTAACTCTTATAATTGTTTGAAACAGAAGCAGACACAAGTAAAGACTGCTCAACTCAAACTTATTTGGGAAACGTGGGAAGGTAGAAACCATAAGGAGCATATGCGACTAGAAGGCACTGGAACGTCCTGCGAAAAGCGAGAGAAGTAACAAAATAGACGAATACAACCTAAATATAAATTTCAATAATTAATTTTAACTATTCAAAAGAATATTACTGTTTGACATCCGCTTAATGTTTTGAAATGATATAATATGGCAAAGTTAGAAATAGACGAGTTAGAATTTTGGTGGTGAAGTAATTGGAAATTGTTTTACATACAAATACTGAGGAAGAAACTCAAGAAATTGCATTTTTTCTCGGGCAACTAGTGCAACAAAAAGATGTAATATTATTAGAGGGAGACCTTGGTGCTGGAAAGACAACCTTTACAAAAGGATTTGCTAAAGGTCTTGATGTAAAAAGAACGGTTAATAGCCCAACTTTTAATATTATTAAAGAATATAAAGGTAGAATTCCTCTATATCATATGGATGTTTATCGTTTAGAAGGTAGTAGTGAAGATTTAGGCTTTGATGAGTATTTTATGGGTGAAGGTGTTTGTGTTGTAGAATGGGCTCATTTAATTTCAGATTACTTACCAAATGAATTCTTAAAAATCATAATAACTCATGAAGAAAATGGTAGAATGATTACTTTTATTCCAAGTGGATCTAGGTATGAATTTATTTGTAAGGAGTTAATAAACAATGACCGTTTTAGCAATTGATACATCGACAAATGTTATGGGGATTAGTCTAATAAAAGATCAATCAGTTATTGGCGAAACGATAACATTTATTAATAAAAACCATTCTGTCCGATTAATGCCAGCAATTAGTACTTTAATGGAAGAATGCAATATAAAACCAAAGGAACTATCTAAAATAGTAGTTGCAAAAGGGCCAGGCTCTTATACAGGTGTACGTATTGGTGTCACTGTGGCTAAATCATTAGCTTTCACTTTAAATATTCCAATTATCGGTGTATCAAGTTTGAAGGTATTGGCTGCTAACGGGCGCTATTTTAATGGATTAGTTTGCCCATTATTTGACGCAAGACGTAATTTATTATTTACAGGTCTATATGATTTTAGAGGGCAGGTTACTAATGATGTATTAGAAGACTGCAATATTGACCGAAGTATCTGGATTGAAAAGCTTAAATCTTATAATGAACAAATCTTATTTATTGGTAATGATGTATCAATACATAAAGAGTTTATTATTGAGCATTTAAAAGATAAAGCTGTCTTTGCAAAAGAGAGTTTGAATAACCAGAGACCAAGTGAACTGTTTACATGTAGCTTAGAAGAAAAAGAAGAATCAGTTCATAATTTTGCACCAGAATATTTAAGATTATCAGAAGCAGAAGCTAATTGGCTAGCAAGCCAAGAAAAGTAGGAGGATAATATGATCTCATCGGTTGCTTTTCGTAAAATGAAAGAAGAAGATTTAGATCAAATAGTAGAAATTGAAAAACAATCATTCCCTACACCCTGGACATATGATGCTTTTTATAATGAATTATATTCAAATCAATTTGCCAATTATATAGTGGCTGAAGTTGATGAGAAAATAATTGGCTATTGTGGATTATGGGTGGTCATAGACGAAGGACATATTACAAATATAGCTATTTTGCCAGATTATAGGGGAGTAGGCCTTGGTGAAAAGTTACTTCGAGCGGTAATGGAAACTGCTAAAAATCTTGGAGCTGATACATTAACATTAGAAGTAAGAGTATCAAATCATGTAGCAAAAGGACTGTATCAAAAGCTAGGATTCCAAGATGGTGGTATTCGAAAAAGCTATTATACAGATAATTTTGAGGATGCATTAGTTATGTGGGTGAATTTGAAATGATAAATGAAAATTGTTTAATTCTTGCTATAGAGACAAGCTGTGATGAAACTTCAGCAGCAGTTGTTAAAAATGGAAATGAAATTTTAAGTAACGTAGTAGCTACTCAGATAGATATTCATAAACGTTTTGGTGGAGTTGTACCTGAAGTTGCATCACGATTGCATGTTGAGCAGATAACTTTGGTAATCGAAGAAGCTATGAAGCAAGCACAGGTAAAATATGAAGATCTAGCAGCCGTTGCTGTTACAGAAGGTCCAGGGCTTGTAGGAGCGTTACTAATTGGGGTAAATGCGGCAAAAGCAATTGCATTTGCACATGGATTACCGCTTATAGGAGTTCACCACATTGCTGGTCATATTTATGCTAATCAACTAGTAAAGCCCCTGCAATATCCGCTATTAGCCTTAGTAGTTTCTGGTGGACATACTGAGCTTGTCTACATGAAGGAAGATGGCATCTTTGAGGTTATAGGTGAAACAAGGGATGATGCAGCAGGGGAAGCTTATGATAAGGTCGCTAGAACACTTAAATTACCTTATCCAGGTGGTCCTCACATTGATCGACTAGCGCAAGAAGGAAATGCAACTATTCCTTTTCCTAGAGCATGGTTAGAAGAGGGTAGCTATGATTTTAGTTTTAGTGGATTAAAGTCAGCAGTTATTAATTATATGCATAATGCTGAACAAAGAGGCGAGGAAGTATCACCAGCTGATGTCGCAGCAGGCTTCCAAGAGAGTGTAATTGAAGTAATTGTTTCAAAAACAATTCAAGCTGCAAAAGAATATAACGTTAAACAAGTTTTATTAGCCGGCGGAGTGGCAGCTAATAAAGGGTTGAGAGCTACATTACAAAACGAGATGAATGCTTTGAGTAATATAGAATTAGTTATACCACCACTATCACTTTGTACTGATAATGCTGCAATGATTGGCGCTGCTGCATTTATCCGTTTAAAACAAGGAAAACTAGGTAATTTGGCATTAAACGGGAATCCAGGCTTGGATTTAGAGAATATGTAAGAAGTACTTATTCACAGTTTTTTTATAAAATGTGGATAAGTACTTTTTATTTGTTAAAAACTTATTAAACTATGTGAACAAAAATGTGAATAACATTGCTGTATTTCTGTGGATAATGTGTATAAACCTGTGTAAAAGCTAAATTATAATTGAATATATGTGGATAAATATGTAGATAAGTAAAAACGGATAGCAAAAAGCATATCCGTTTAATCAATTATTCTTGTAAGTTCTCCCATTCTTCCATTAGGTCTATTAACTTAGCTTCGAAATCATTTTTCTTATTTGTTAATTCCTGTACTAATTGAAAATCACCGTAAACTTCTGGCTTACATAATTCTAGTTCGATCGTCTCTATATCAAGCTCATACTGAGATATATTACTTTCAATTTCCTCTATACGTCGCTGAGTTTGACGAAGTTTTTTCTTTAATTCTTTGTCTTGTTGATAATCAGAAATTGGCTGAGAGGATTGTTTAACTTGTGTTAATGTAGCCTCTTTTTCTGCTTGTTCTTTTTCGAATGCTTCGTTTTTCTTAAATTGGTAATAGTCATAATCACCCAAATAAATTGATAATCCTGCTTTTGCTAGTTCAAAAGTTTTTGTGGATAATCTGTTCATAAAGTAACGATCATGAGAAACGAATAAAATTGTTCCAGGGTAATCTAACAAAGCATTTTCTAATACTTCTTTACTATCTAAATCTAAGTGGTTAGTAGGCTCATCAAGAATTAGAAAATTAGCTTTTTTCATCATAAGTTTAGCCAATGCTAATCTTGCCTTTTCTCCACCACTTAAAGAGGTAACATTTTTAGTTACATCATCTCCAGAAAATAAAAAGTTCCCTAATATTGTCCGAATTTCTTGTTCGGGCTTTAATGGATAATCATCCCAAAGTTCGTCTAATACTCTCTTATTAGAAGTTAGTTTTGCTTGCTCTTGATCATAGTAACCAACCGAAACATTTGCACCAAAATCAATCGTTCCCTGTAATTTTTCTAAGTCTCCAATAATCGTTTTAAGTAATGTCGATTTACCAACACCATTTGGACCGACTAATGCGACACTATCGCCTCGATTTAGTACGAATTTCATTGTCTGATCAATTGTTGGGATCCGATCATAGCCAATAAATAAATCTTGTACAGACAACACATCATTACCGCTTTGTTTTTCAATTGAAAATGAAAAATTAGCTGAAGATTCATCTCCAAGTGGTTTGTCTAATCTTACCATTCGATCTAATTGTTTTCTTCGACTTTGGGCTCTTTTTGTAGTTGAAGCACGCGCAATATTACGCTGCACAAAATCTTCAAGTTTATTGATTTCCTCTTGTTGTTTTTCGAACTGTTTTAACTCTTGTTCATATTGAGCTGCCTTTAGATCAAGATACTTACTATAATTACCAACAAAACGTTGATGCTTATGATTAGATATTTCATAAACAATATTAACAACTTGATCAAGGAAATATCGATCGTGGGAAACGATTAATACTGCACCAGGATATGACTGTAAGTAGCGCTCTAACCAACTAAGAGTGTCAATATCCAAATGGTTCGTAGGCTCATCCAGAATTAACAAATCAGGCTTCGTCAATAATAGCTTACCTAATGCCAGTCTTGTCTTTTGTCCGCCGCTTAACGAAGAAATTTTTGTTTCGTAATCTTCATTACTAAAACCTAAACCACTAATAATTGAACGAATATCTGCTTCAAACTGGTAACCACCGTTTTCTTTGAAAGTATATTGAAGATGATCATATTCATTCATAACCTTGTCATAAACGGCTTGGTTAGAATAAACATCCTCTCTTGTCATTTTAACTTCTAATTTTCTCATATTGTCTTGCATCTCTACTAAATGATTGAAAACAGAATAATATTCTTCCCAAATCGTTTGATCGCTTTGTAAACCAGTGTTTTGGGCTAGGTAGCCTACAGTAACATCTTTAGGTTTATTTATTTCACCGCCATCATAGGATATTTCACCTGCTATGATTTTCAGTAATGTAGATTTTCCAGCACCATTACGTCCAACAATGGCAACTCGATCACTCGTTTGAACTTCTAATTTTATATTTGAAAGTATAATGTCACTACCAAAATACTTTGAGACATTATTTACTTGTAAAAGAATCATGGATAACACCTCATTGCAAAATTTTTTATCTATGTAACTGTAGACTGTCAAAATTCTTAAATATAGTGTATATTTTACATTAGAACAAGTACTTTATTACTAAAATAAAGTCAAATTACACACCATAGTAAAAAGAATTACAGTAAGTGGGGGATTAAAAAATGGATTCGGAACAAATTAAAATTCCACAAGCTACTGCTAAACGTCTACCTTTATATTACCGTTTTATAAAGAATTTGTCTTTATCAGGTAAACAAAGAGTTTCTTCAGCAGAGTTAAGTGAAGCAGTAAAGGTAGATTCCGCTACAATCAGAAGAGATTTTTCTTATTTTGGAGCACTCGGTAAAAAAGGTTATGGCTATAACGTAAATTATTTATTAACTTTTTTCTCGAAAGCGCTTAACCAACATGAAGTTATGAAAGTTGCATTAATTGGTGTTGGTAATTTAGGAACTGCATTCTTACACTATAATTTTATAAAAAATAATAATACTAAAATTGAGATGGCATTTGATATTGATCCAAATAAAATTGGTACTGAAATAGGTGGAGTACCCGTTTATAATCTAGATAATCTAGAGGACGTTATGAATGAAGATATTCAAATCGTTATATTAACTGTTCCTGCACCTGTGGCTCAATCAATAGCTGATCGATTAAATGGAAAAAATATTAGAGGAATTTTAAATTTCACACCTGCCCGAATTAGTGTACCAGAACATATTCGCATTCATCATATAGACCTAGCAGTTGAACTGCAAACATTGGCATATTTTTTACAACAATAAATTCATATTAAAATAAAAACCCCCAAAAATTTGGGGGTTTTTAATGTAAATTGATCTGCTGAAAAACGACAAAAGAGTTCATTAACATATGTGTTAAGATTGGAACCATAATTGAGTTTGTTCGTTTATACAGGTAACAAAATACAAAACCGATTAGAAAGTAAGATAAGAAGAAGGGTATGTCTCCGTGCATAAGCGAAAAAATCGCTGAACTAATCCCTGCAGAAATAATAAATGGTAAACGATTATAAAGTCTTTTAAAAATGATTCGACGAAAAATAATCTCTTCTAAAATTGGTGCAACTAGACTTGGGATGATAATAAAAGCTGGATTAAGCTTAGCAATGTTTATGATATTCTGAGTATTTTCTGAGCCTTTATGTAAATCAAATACATAAATTAAAATTAAATTACAAACAATTTGAGTTAGCATTGTTATGAAGTAACCTAAGATAACCCAATTGATTATTGTACGATAATTAGTTTTTAGATTCTTTATTCCTTCATAAATGGGCTTATGTAATAAGATAAGTATAATAATTAACCCAGTTACGAAACTAATACAACCCCATAATGCCACCGCTTCAAGAGAAGCTGTTTTCTGATCCACTCCAACGTATAAGTTACTATTTAATAAATAGGGCACCCCAAAAACCGCTGAATACTGAAGAACGACATACGTTAATAAAATCCACAAATCTCTAGTTTTCAATACGATAGCTCCTTTGTGTTGATATTTTTCATAACTCAAAGGTTTATAACAACACGTACATTATTTTACGCGTTTCTTTTGTTTCTTAAAAGAAATTTTCACTTTTTATTTTACTTTTGATTGTAAAGAAAAAAACTTATTAAATTTCGACAAGAAAAGTGCCTGCTTCGGACTTGCAAAATTTTTTGATATTATTTAAACTAATAATTGTGTTAGCACTCAATATACATGAGTGCTAAAAAATAATGATTTGATTATTGAGGAGGTATTTACACATGTTAAAGCCATTAGGTGATCGTGTTGTAATTGAGCTTGTTGAGTCTGAAGAAAAAACTGCTAGTGGTATCGTGTTACCAGGTAGTGCACAAGAAAAGCCACAAGAAGGCAAAGTTGTTGCAGTAGGTACTGGTCGAGTACTTGAAAATGGTGAGCGCGTTGCTTTAGAAGTATCTGTAGGTGACCGCATTATCTTCTCTAAATATTCAGGAACAGAAGTTAAGTACGGTGGTACTGAATACTTAGTACTTCGCGAAAACGATATTCTTGCAATCTTAGGTTAATAAAATAAAAATACTTAAATTAAAAAATATACTTTTTATATTATAAGGAGGTCATTTTCATGGCAAAGGACATTAGATTTGGTGAAGAAGCACGTCGCGCAATGTTACGTGGTGTAGACGCTTTAGCTGATGCTGTAAAAGTAACTTTAGGACCAAAAGGACGTAATGTAGTACTTGAGAAAAAATTCGGTTCTCCATTAATTACAAATGATGGTGTTACAATCGCTAAAGAAATCGAATTAGAAGATGCATTTGAAAATATGGGTGCAAAATTAGTTGCAGAAGTTGCTAGCAAAACAAATGATGTTGCTGGGGACGGTACAACAACTGCGACAGTTTTAGCGCAAGCTATGATTCGTGAAGGTCTTAAAAACGTAACTGCTGGTGCAAACCCAATGGGTATCCGTAAAGGGATCGAAAAAGCAGTTGCTGCAGCAATCGAAGAATTAAAAACAATCTCAAAACCAATTGAAGGTAAAGAGTCAATCGCACAAGTTGCTGCAATTTCTTCAGCGGATCCAGAAGTTGGACAATTAATTGCTGAAGCAATGGAGCGCGTTGGTAACGATGGAGTTATTACTCTTGAAGAATCAAAAGGTTTCACTACTGAGTTAGAAGTAGTAGAAGGTATGCAATTTGACCGTGGATACTCTTCTCCATATATGGTTACAAATTCAGAGAAAATGGTTGCTGAATTAGAAAACCCATATATTTTAATCACAGATAAAAAAGTAACAAACATTCAAGAAATCTTACCAGTACTTGAGCAAGTTGTTCAACAAGGTAAACCACTATTAATAATTGCTGAAGATGTTGAGGGTGAAGCACAAGCAACAATCATCGTAAATAAATTACGTGGTACTTTCAATGCAGTTACTGTTAAAGCTCCTGGCTTCGGTGACCGTCGTAAAGCAATGTTAGAAGATATCGCGATCTTAACTGGCGGTGAAGTGATTACAGAAGAATTAGGATTAGATCTTAAAACAACGAACATCACTCAATTAGGTCGTGCTTCAAAAGTTGTAGTAACAAAAGAAAACACTACAATCGTTGAAGGTGCTGGTGAAACTGAAGCAATCCAAAGACGTATCGGCGTAATCCGTGCTCAATTAGAAGAAACTACTTCTGAATTTGATCGCGAAAAATTACAAGAGCGTTTAGCTAAATTAGCTGGTGGTGTAGCAGTAATCAAAGTTGGTGCTGCAACTGAAACTGAATTAAAAGAGCGTAAATTACGTATTGAAGATGCATTAAACTCTACTCGTGCTGCAGTTGAAGAAGGTATTGTAGCTGGTGGTGGTACTGCATTAATGAGCGTATACAATAAAGTAGCTTCAATCGAAGCAGAAGGTGACGTAGCAACTGGTATCAACATCGTATTACGTGCACTTGAAGCTCCAGTTCGTCAAATCGCTACAAATGCTGGTCTAGAAGGATCAGTAATTATCGAGAAATTAAAAAGTGCGGAAGTTGGCGTTGGTTTCAATGCTGCTAACGGACAATGGGTAAACATGATCGAAGAAGGAATCGTTGACCCAACTAAAGTTACACGTTCTGCACTTCAAAACGCAGCATCTGTTTCAGCAATGTTCTTAACAACTGAAGCAGTAGTAGCTGACATCCCTGAGAAAAATGCTCCTGCAATGCCTGACATGGGCATGGGCGGCATGGGCGGCATGATGTAATATCGACCCATTATCCCTTGATTTTATAGGGGTCTTGCCTTTAATGCTCTTTAAGGGGTAACATTGAACCTTTATAAGGTTAAAAATCAGAGGTTTTCCATAAGTTCTTTGAACTTTTGGGAAGCCTCTTTTTTCATTTCTTTTGTAACATAAAGATAAATATTTTTGGTGGTATCTTCATCTTTGTGACCTAAACGTTCCATAATTTGAGGTAACCCCACTTCCGCTTGTGCTAATAGTGAAGTATGGGTATGTCGTAAAGAATGAGGGGTAAGATTGATATTTAATTCTGCTAATTTTAATAAACGTCTCATTCTGTTTTCGATTTTTTTAATATAAAAAGGATAACCAGATGATTCATCATCAATATGGGTAAAAATAAAGTCTTTACCGTGGTATTTATCAGGTATCTCATAATTAATTTGTTTTGAAATGATTTATGGATCTTTAATGCATTAATCACAGTATTATCTATATCAATAACACGTACAGAAGAAGCTGTCTTTGGTGTTAACAATTTATATCTTTTTTTATTATTTGTGGGGTTATAGTATGTTTTGGTAATGCTAATTGCATGTTCCTCCATGTTAACATCACTCCATTTTAATGCACACAGTTCCCCTGCTCTTATTCCTGTATAAGCAAGCGTTAAAAAGATAGGGTAATCTTGAGCTAGTCCCATTTCTTTGGCTATAGAAAGAAAATGTTGTAATTCCTTTTTCTCCAAATAATTTGGGAGAGTGTGTAGTCCTTCTAATTGTTCAATTGTTAACTGTTGTTTTGGTACGAAGGTAAATTCTGTTGGATCTTTTTTTATTATTTCCATTTCAACTGCCTTTTTAAAGATCATTCTTCCAGTTCGATGGGCTCCATCGATTGTATTTTGAGCATAACCACGCTTTTTAAAATTATTTAAAGCGTTTTGGTACTGTCTTCTAGAAATATCTTTTAACTTTAATTTTGCAAAGTAGTCCATTAATCGCTTGATTTCGTGCCTCCTTACACGAATAGGAAAAAATTGCAAGTTATATGAAGAATGGTATAGATTGCGTTTTTGAAAGCTAAAGGGAGAGGAGGAACTATAGTTGAAAAGTAATGAAATCAGGCAGCAATTCATTGAAATGAGGGCAAGAGGCATTAGCTTTGATAGAATAGCAAAAGAATTAAAAATTGCTAAATCAACACTTTTCGACTGGTCTAAGGAACATCTAACGGAAATTGAAAACTCAAAGGCTATTGAGCTGGAAGCTTTGCAGGAACAATTTAATTTAACGAAAACAGCAAGAATTGAACTATTAGGGCGACATGTTGAGCGGATTAAGGCAGAACTTGAAAAACGTGATTTTTCAGCCGTTCCAACAGATAAGTTGCTTGATGTTTTAAGCAAAACGCTGAATCAGTTAAAACACGAGGAAATAGAGATTACGTTCAAGGGCAAAAGCGATAAGATAAAAGATTATATAGGAGCCACTAACACAGGTACGTGGAAACCATAATAAGACCAAAACAGGAATGGTTGCAGCCGTGCAGGTTATATTGTAAGGCTGTTTTTAGAGATAACCTTTATAAGTGCCTATCATGCGGTGCGAAGTTTAAGTAAGCCAGATTATTTTTATTTTATCTACATGGCTAAGATAATGTTCTATGTCATTGGAAATAGTAATTTAAGGTGAGAATAAAAAATAGTGTACTAAAATGTTATACTGAATATAACTGAAATAAAACCATGGAGTGAGAATTATATGGCTTCGAAATATGATCATTTGACAAAGGAACAATTAATTGCAATTTTAAATGAAAGAGATTCTAGTAGGAAATTAGGTTTAGTTTGGGAGAGAAATGAAATTGAAAAAGATAATAGTTTAAATGATGATTTTGTAACTCTTTCACATTCACCAGACCTATCCTTGGGTAATTCACCATACGATAATTTATTAATTGAGGCAGATAATTTTGATGCTTTGAGATATTTAAACATCACACATAAAGGAAAGATAAAGTGTATATATATTGACCCACCATACAATACAGGTAAAAAGGATTTCATTTATAATGATTCTTTTATCGATAAAGATGATGCGTGGAAACATTCCAAATGGTTAGAATTTATGCATAAACGTTTGAGCTTAGCTAGAGAACTTTTAAGTAATGATGGAGTAATTTTTATCTCAATTGGTGAAGAAGAATATGCGCATCTTTCTTTATTAATGGATGAGATTTTTCCAAATATGAAAGTTGGAACCTTTGTATGGAGAAGAAGAAGTGGCTCTAACGATGAAAAAGAATGGTTTTTAAGTGCAGACCATGAATATGTTTTATGTTATGCAAATACAGGATTTAACTTTGCTGGCATAGGAAAGGATTGGTCGAATGCAACTGATGATGGCGATCCTAGAGGTAGATGGATTGATGGACCGT
Organism: Gottfriedia sp. NPDC058432; assembly: GCF_042721555.1. Taxonomy (NCBI): domain Bacteria; kingdom Bacillati; phylum Bacillota; class Bacilli; order Caryophanales; family Bacillaceae; genus Gottfriedia; species Gottfriedia sp. NPDC058432. Next base: position 13,382 of record NZ_JBHXLC010000043.1, on the reverse strand, counting down.
TAAATCAAGGAAAAGATATAAAACAACGAGCAGATGCTTATTACCATATTTTTAATCCGGAAACTTCAGTTTGGTACCCGTGTGACCCAGATAGTGTTTGGCGATTTGCTAGCAAAAGTAGAGCTAACGAAGGACAAAAAATTAGAACTAAATTTATGGAAGAGCTAATTGAAGAAAAAAGAATTTCATGGCCGGCTAAAGAAGAGACAATTATCTTTGAAAGTATTGATGAATTAACTAAAGCAATTGAGGATGGCAGCATTCCTCATAATTTAAGAATTTATGAAAGAATACCAAGTTATAAAGAGGATTTGAAAAATGGGCGTATAAAAGAAAAAGTGTTATTAAATATTCCACCGTTAGAGTTTTGGGTAGGTAAAAAAATAGGGTTAGGGAAGCCTAGACTAAAAAGATTTACATCTGAAATTAAAAAAACTGAAAAACCTGTTTCTACTTGGATTCTACCTTCAGCTATAAAGAAATCAGATCTGGAATTAATTGAATTAGATGAAGTAGAAATTTTTAAAGTCGGAACTAACACAGAAGGGACGACTTTACTAGCTCGAATGGTTGGTAATAAAGATTTTTCTTATCCTAAGCCACTTAGCTTAATTAAAACTTTGATTAAACAAAGTACAGATCCTCAATCAGATCATATTGTATTGGATTTTTTTGCAGGAAGTGGAACTACTGGACAAGCAGTTCTAGAATTAAATAATGAAGATGGTGGAGATAGAAAGTTTATATTGGCATCAAGTACAGAAGCTACAAAGAAACACCCTACTAAAAATGTTTGCCAAGAGATAACTTATAAGCGGTTGTACGCAACTGTGAAAGGTTATAGTTGGAGAGATGCCAAAGGTCAACATAATGTAGAAGGTACTGGTGGAAACTTTGCCTATATGAAGTGTGAAAAAATTTCTTATTCTAATCTCCACATTGATATAAAGCATGAGCAGGTATGGTACTGTTTACAGCAAATATACTTTAATTTTTTAGATAGTTACGATGTGCAATCAGACTACCAAGTTTCGAAAAATGAAAATATGAATCTATATTATATGACTGCAATAAGTAAACAGATTATAGATGATATAACAGGCGATATTAAGAGGGACCATAAACAGGCAGTTATTTATTGTTGGCAGCCAGGGATTCTCAAACAAAAAATCAATAGTGAGCATATCTTAATTGAGGGTATTCCAGATAAGCTTGTTGAATTATTTAGGAGGTAGTAATTTTGAAGATTATACCTAAAACATTTCAACTGGAAGTGGTTGAGAACGCAACTGCCATTTTAGGCAGTTGTGTTGAAATGTTATCGAAAATAAGGAAGGATGCTTTATACGAAAAAAATAGAAATTTGATTGTTTCAAAAAAAGGACATATGCTATTTGAAGCGCCTACGGGTACAGGGAAAACCTTGATGGCATGTGAAGTCATGGATTCCCTAAGCAAAGATTATAATTTAATTTGGTTTTGGTTTGCCCCATTTGCGGGGTTGGTAGAGCAAAGTATTGAAGTCCTTTCGAATGGATTTAGTTTTTTGAATGTAAAATCACTAAATGATGATAGGACCGTTAATAATCTTAAGGGTGGCGACGTCTATGTGACTACTTGGTCTAATGTGGCTGTTACTAATAAAGAAAGTAGAAGGGTTAGAAAAAACTCAGAAACGATGTTGTCTTTTGATGAATTAGTGAAATATGCTCGTTCCAAAGGATATTACATAGGAGTTGTTATTGATGAAGCCCATCATAGTTTTACAAAAGATTCGCAGGCACAAGCTTTTTATAAAGAGGTTTTAAATCCAGAAATTACGGTAATGGCCAGTGCTACGCCTAAAGATAAAGAGATACAGAAGTTTATTGAGCTTACTGAAATTGAAAAAGTCCATAAAGTATCAGTATCAAGAAAACAAGGTGTAGAGGCAGGATTAATAAAGCAAGGTGTAAAGGTTGCTGTATTTAAGGCAAATGAAAATGTAAATAAATTAATAAACTTTGAAAAAACTGCTTTAAAGTGTGGTGTGGAAGCACACGATGAAATCAAAACAATTTTAAAAGATGCCAATATAGACGTTACTCCACTAATGCTTGTTCAAGTTGATTCAAAGGAAGGAAGTATTGAACAAGCCAGAAAATGGCTTATTGAATTAGGTATACCAGACATGAAGATAAGGGTTCATACCTCAGATGAACCAGATCCTCATTTGATGTCTATTGCACATAATGAAAATGTAGAAGTTCTGATATTTAAAATGGCTGTAGCAACTGGCTTTGATGTACCAAGAGCATTTACATTAGTATCAATGCGTTCTGCGAGAGATGTGAATTTTGGTACGCAAATTGTTGGACGTATTATGCGTGTAGATAAAAGGTTGCAAATACTTGAAAAATATCCTGATAACCTGAATTATGGATATGTATTTCTAGCAAATAGACAACATCAAGGTGGGTTAATCGAAGCCGCTCAAAATATAAATGCAATAAAAGATGAGTTAGCTGAGGTAACAGAATCAATAGATTTAATAGTGGTAGAAGATGAAGTTATGTATACAGAGGATAATCAAATCAATTTATTCCCTTTTGAGCATTCTAAAAGTGAAACAACTAACGTTACTATTAAAGAAGAAAGTATACCTTTTGATCAAGAAGTTCAATTAGTTTTGTTCTCTTTTTTGGAGGATACTGATAGTGAAGTTGAAGAAAATCATTTTAGAGAAAATAAATTTGAGGAAAATGTTAAAGAGGGTAAGGATAGTCTAAATCTACAAAACAAAGACACTAATTCTGATAAGGTATCTCATTCTATAGACGTTGACGATAATGAAAAAAGTACAAGTACAGAAGTTAATAATGGAGGCTATACCTCGCATAGTAACCCGGTGTTAAAAGGATTAGGTCTAGGAAAAGAAAGTGAAGCTTTATATGGGGATAAAAAAACTTTTTCGTATTCTCTAAGAACGGATATTGATTTTCCTAAAAATCTAAAGAAGGCCGCTGTTACTCTTGATAGTAATAAAATACTAAATGAAATTATAAAGCGATTTGTGTTTGATGAGAAGGTATTAACAGTAACGCAACAGAGTGCTACGAAAATCTTAATGGAGCAAGTAGAGATATTTGAAAACTTACAAGAAGCGTTAAAAGAAATCAATGCCGATTTGGCACAAATTGAGATAGATAACTTAGCGCAAAAATCCTTATTTGATTCAAATAAAGAGGGAATGGTTGATGTAAGATCTCTACATGAGGAATTAGAAAAGAGATTGAAAAAGGCTTTTGAATCATATGGTTGGACTCATATGACGTATGATGAGAAAGTACGAGAAGGTCTACATAAAATTTTAGCATTAAAACCGGAATCATTAAAAAAAGCAGTGAGTGAGGCATTATCAGCTAATATTGAATCTGAGTTAGCTGATACCCTTCCTACTATGATTGGGAGCAAAACGCCCTTACATCCATCACGCTTTAATATATACGGTGTATATCCAGATGATTTGAATAAATGGGAAAGGTCTTTTACGGAACTATTGGATTCAGATTTGGAGGGAATTGTAAAATGGTGGCATAGAAACCCGCCTAGAAAAGCGTATTCTGTTAGCTTACCAATTCCGGGACAGCCTAAATATCATCCTGACTTTGTTATAGGTGTTAATGATCGACAAAAAGGTGAAGGTATCTTGTTAGTAGAAATTAAAAGGGTAATTAATGATGAGAAGGATAATGCCCAAACTAAAGCTCAAGCTGTTCATCCGGAATATAAGAACATTTTAATGTTATATTTAGATGGAGAACGTTGGATGACCGTAGAATACAATTCGAAGAAAAATAAGAATGAATTAGATAGAATATTTAAGTTAGAATATATGCAAGTTTATTAATCAATTTTATGCAAGCTATTTTTAGAGTAGTAGAGGTTAAAGAGACGAAAGGAGTTTCTTCATAATCTAATTGCTTAATGGTTCCTCAAATTGAATTATCTAAAACAAATGCAGACGTCATCAATGAAATTTCTAGAAGTAGTAAGCTTAAGGTACGATATTTATTAGTGATATTTGGGTAACATAATAACATAAAAAGTCGTTATTAAAGATGTTACGATATATAATTTTAAAAACGTTGATACAACGCTATTCCATAAACTATGGTGAAAGATGTTACAGTATAGGGGATAATGGGCGGCATGATGTAATAAAGAAAAAACCCTTGAGAAATCAAGGGTTTTTTTTTGTCTAAAATCTTAAAAAGCTTAATCAAAATAGTCCTGGTTTTGCAAAAAATTGTAAGTAATTAAAAGCCAATTTAATTAGTGATTCCGTATTAAGGTTTTCTTACGAAAGTTTTTTATTACCTTCGTACTATTTTTCATTAACAAATATAGTATTTCTGAATATATTAAGTAAAGGACAAGCTACTAGAAATGAGGGGATATGGATAGACGAAATAAAAGAATTGCAGGAAATAATAACAGAAATTAAAGAGCGTTTGGCAGTGGCAGAGAGTACGATTGTAAAGATTGAACAAAAAATTGAGAGAATTGAAAGTAACACAAGTTGGACTGTACGTTTAATTATTGGAGCAATTATTATGGCAGTTTTAAGAATCATCCTAAAAGGTAACATTTGAGAGATTTATTATAAAAGACCGTACTTATATTAGACTTCATTTCACAGTAATATTGCTAGTAAAGATCGTGAAATTAAGTAAAAAACCTGGTACTTTTATAGGTTTTTTATTTTTATGATTCGATTATTTACTATTGGAGTAGTCGATAATGAGAATAGCTAAACTAATCCTTTTAAACTGGTAATAGAATGGAGATATTTGATTAAATAAGACTTAGGTTTTATTGACTATAGATTTGTTTAAATATGTATAGTAAATTTGATAAAAGCAGCAAATCTGCGATGCGATATTACGAATAGATCAAATAATTTTTTAAGGATGATTTAGATGAATTTTGGTTTATATAGAGGATGCCTTTTTGGTCTCTTATTTTCTATACCATTTTGGTTGATCATATTATGGTTTATATTTAGATAGAAAATAAAAAGCCCCTTCATGTAAGTAAAAACCTACTAATACATTAAAAGGGGTGAATCAGTATTTTTTTAAACGATAAAGTCATGGAATATAGGTTCAATTAATTCTCCGCTATTTAATTGACCTCTACTTTTTATCACACATCGAACTAATGGCTCTACATAAATATAATTTTTGTCTTCTCCAGTTTTTATATGCTTCGTTAGACTAAAGAATGCTGTTTTTTGGCCAGTATTCATCCCAAACTCTACGATCCCTACATTTACATACTCATCATTTTTTAATTCCGAGATTAATAATCCCATTCCTTGTTTTTTATAGCCTGTAATATAGTAATTACTATATCTCCAGTTAATAATTTTTAACCAATTTAGTGAACGATGTGCTGGTATATAAGTGGAATCTTTTGATTTAGCTACTATACCTTCGAGTCCGAGAGTTTTAATTTGCTCAAAAAACATCTTACCTTCTGACTCGATATAAAAACTTTTTTTAATTGATTCTTGATCAACTAGAGTTTCTGAAAGGATTTTTTTTCGATAAGATAAAGGTTCTTTCATTAAGTTATTATTTTTAAGGCGTAAAATATCAAAAACGATATATGTTAATGGAAATTCTTTGCTTCCTTGTAATATTTTGTATTCTTGAATAAAACTTACTCGATTGGTAACTGCTTCAAAATCCTCTCGGCCTTCATTATAACAAACTAAAACACCGTCTAAGTAACAATCATCTAATTCGATATTTTCGAGTTCAGGGATTCTCTCCGTAATCTCGGTACCATTTCGATTAAAAAGTTTATTCTTTCCATTTTGCCTTTCAAGCATCATTCGAACACCATTTGATTTCAATTCAAAATAATGTTGATCAGAGTCAAATGGCTTATCAGCATTCTGTAATAGCATTGGCTCAATAAACATTTTTCATTTCGCTATCATGATTGTTGCTTTTTTAGCATAATCAAGATTCCTTTCTTTTTTATTTGAGATATATAAATAACTTAAATATTTTTGTTTTCTTATATAGCAATAATTCATTCTATTTTTTGTCTTCCACTTGTTAATGTACTTTTATTTCTTATGTATTTCAAGTCATAACTCGTCTAATTTCACAATAAGATAAATTATCTTCTTATGAAAAGTGGTGTTATGAAATGGGGAGGAAAAATAATTTCAAAATTACGGAACCGATGTTGAACGAGTACTATGATTTGAGTCAAAAAAAGAAAGATATTGAAAATCAGTTAGAAGAATTACAAAAGATTTTTCATGGATATTTTGATCATCAAGTTGGAATGAATGAAAAAGGTGAACTAATTATTAATAATTTAAAACTTGAAAGAATCATAAGAAAAAAAGAGAAATTTAATGAGGAGGAGACAATTAATAAATTAGAAGAACTAAACCTGTCTGATTTAATACAAATTGTAAGAAAACCAGATGGAGATAAAATCAAGTCTGCTATTAATTTGGGGTTGTTAAAAGAGAAGGATTTAGATGGCTGTATATCGGTTAATTCATCACAAGCCATTTATGTTAAACCACTAAAAAAGTAAGTATATTACTTATTTTTATCATCATCCTCGAGAGTATCTAATACTCTCTTTTTATATGTAACGAAATTTATCTTCCAGAATAATGTATTAATAAACATGTCCAAGTATTCGAAAGAAGGTTGTTTGGACATGCCAATATTGCAAAGGAGTGCTAATTTTGGCAACTTGGAGAAATGATTTTATTTCGATGAACAAGTATACGAGGCCGTCAATAAAGTTGAAAGAAGTTAAAAAAATTGTGCTACATTGGACAGCCAATCCGGGGGCAAGTGCACAAAGTCACCAAAGGTATTTTAACGGTATAGCGATAAAAAATAAAACATATGCATCTGCTCATATATTTGTTGATTCGAAAGAGGCAATCTGTATTATTCCGCTTGATGAAGTAGCTTATCATGCAAATGATCATTATGAAAGAAATAGTAATGGTGGTGTATATAGAGGAGTGGATGAACTTGCTCCGAACGCAAATAAGCTTTCAATCGGTGTAGAAATGTGTGTCGAAAAGGATGGTACTATTTCACAATATACATTAACACGTACGATCAGAGTAATTGCTGAATTGTGTAAGATGTTTAAATTAAATGCAAATGACATTGTGAGACATTATGACATAACCCATAAGCCATGTCCAAAAACCTTCATAGACTACCCCGATCGATTTAACGAGTTTAAAGCACAAGTGAATGCGATCTTAAATCCCCCGAAAACCCAAACAGACTCAATTCCATACCCTGGTATTTTAAAGGAAGGTTCAAGAGGTGAATCTGTAAAAAAGGTTCAACAAAAACTTAAAATAACGGCAGATGGAATTTTTGGACCAGTCACTGAAAATGCAGTTAAAACATTTCAAGCAAATAATGGACTAGTTGTCGATGGCATTGTTGGAAAAAACACTTGGGGCAAGCTGTTTTAAAAGACAATATGACATAATTCCTAAAGAAAAAATCCCCAATTCGTTGTCGAATAGGGATTTTTTTAATGAGGTGAGATAATTTTTAAACCAATAACAGATCCAATTACTAAGGTGATAAATAATAGTCGTTTCCATTCTCGTGATTCATTAAAGAACAACATGCCAATTAAAACAGAACCAGCGGCACCTATACCAGTCCAAATTGTATAACCTGTACCAACGGGTATAACCTTTAAGGCCTTTGATAATAAGTAAAAACTAGTCCATCCAGATAGAATACACAAAATGGAGTAGTTAAGTTTTTTAAAATTATTTGATAGCTTCATAAAAATGACAAAGCCAACTTCACCCAAACCCGCAATAAATAAAAATAACCAAGCCATTTTATGCTGCATCTCCTTTTTCTGCTTTTTTATCACCTGAAGTTAATTTTAAGCCAATAATTCCAGATAATAATGTAATTACAAGTATAACTTTTAAGATAGAGGCCGATTCATTTAAAAATAACATTCCTATAATAACTGTCCCAGCGGCGCCAATCCCTGTGAAAACTGCGTAAGCGGTACCGATTGGAATATCTCTTATTGCTTTTGAAAATAAATAAAAGCTGAACAAGATCCCAGCTATCGTTAAAATTGTTGGTAACAAATTTGTAAATCCTTCTGAGTATTTTAGTCCAAATGCCCAAGCAATTTCGGAAATTCCCGCTATAACTAAGTAAATCCAACTCATAAAAAATCTCCCCCTTATAGCAGACTAAGTAAATGATTTTGTCCCGGCAAACTACCTACCGTTCGTTAGTTAAAAGATACACTATAATCTTATTCATGACAAGTTGGAACGTTTACACAAAAATTTATTTTTTTTATGCAATGAAATACCTTGACCGAAAAATTATACATTGTTAGAATGAGACAATAATACAATATTCGTCATTATTCTTCATATATCCTCGACAATATGGGTCGAGAGTCTCTACCGGGGCGCCGTAACATGCCCTGACTATGAAGGCAGTCTGACTTTGTTTAATTTTAAGTCTGATTTTCTGCCTTCTTATACGCATTTTTCGTATGTAAAAAGAGGAGAAAGTCGGCTTTTTTTATTTTTTTTGGGAAAAATAGTATCAGTTTAACTGATACGTTAATTCAATATATATAGATGGGGTGACCGTTTTGCAACAACATGACACAATTGTAGTACTAGATTTTGGAAGTCAATATAACCAACTTATAGCACGACGTATCCGTGAGTTTGGCGTTTATAGTGAATTACGTCCTCATACAATTACTGCAGAGGAAATTAAGCAAATGGGCGCAAAAGGGATCGTTTTCTCTGGCGGACCAAATAGCGTATATGGTGAAAATGCTTTTTTCTGTGATGAAGCAATTTTTGATTTAGAAATTCCAATCTTAGGTATTTGTTACGGAATGCAGTTAATGACGCAACATTTTGGTGGAACGGTAGCTAGAGCTGACCAACGTGAATATGGTAAAGCTGAATTAAACATTCAAAATCCGTCTGCTTTATTAAAAGACCTACCATCAGACCATGTAGTTTGGATGAGCCATGGTGATAAAGTAATTCAACAACCAGAAGGATTCGTTGTAGATGCAACTAGTGCTTCTTGTCCAATCGCAGCAATGAGTAATGAAGCTAAAAAAATGTATGGAGTACAATTCCATCCAGAAGTTCGTCACTCTGAATATGGAAATGATCTATTAAAGAATTTCGTATTCAATATTTGCGAATGTGAAGCAAACTGGTCAATGAAAAACTACATTGAAGTTGAACTTGAAAATATTCGTAATACTGTTGGCGACAAAAAAGTACTTTGTGCACTTAGCGGTGGTGTTGATTCTTCAGTAGTTGCAGTATTAATTCACAAAGCAATTGGTGATCAATTAACATGTATCTTCGTTGACCACGGTTTATTACGTAAAGATGAAGCTGAAGGCGTTATGAAGACGTTTAGCGAAGGTTTCAACATGAACGTAATTAAAGTAGATGCTAGAGAGCGCTTCTTAAGTAAACTTGCTGGCGTTTCTGATCCAGAACAAAAACGTAAAATTATCGGTAATGAATTCATCTATGTGTTTGATGATGAGGCAGATAAATTAGAAGGTATGGATTTCTTAGCTCAAGGAACTCTTTATACAGATATTATCGAGAGCGGTACGGCTACAGCTCAAACAATCAAATCACATCATAATGTAGGTGGATTACCTGAAGACATGCAATTCACGTTAATCGAGCCTTTAAGTTCATTATTTAAAGACGAAGTACGTGCAGTAGGTACTGAACTAGGAATTCCAGATGCAATCGTTTGGAGACAACCATTCCCAGGACCAGGTCTAGGAATTCGTGTATTAGGTGAAATTACTGATCAAAAACTTGAAATCGTTCGTGAATCAGATGCAATTTTACGTGAAGAAATTGCTTTAGCTGGTTTAGATAAAGAAATTTGGCAATATTTCACGGTATTACCTGACATCCGTAGTGTTGGCGTAATGGGTGATGAGCGTACGTATGATTACACTGTGGGTATTCGTGCAGTTACATCGATCGATGGAATGACTGCTGACTGGGCACGTATTGATTGGGATGTACTTCAAAAAATCTCAACCCGTATTGTAAACGAAGTTAAACATGTAAACCGTATAGTTTATGATGTAACTAGTAAGCCACCAGCAACGATTGAGTGGGAATAACAATAAGAAAAGCCATAAACCCTTATTTACAAGGTTTATGGCTTTTTCTATTTTAAATTGACACTAATTTGACTCCATTTTGTAACAAATAGACGGAACTTATTACCGTATTCTGTGATAATTTTAAAATGTAAAAATATTCTTATAGAGGTACAAAATGGTAGTGAATTCGAAATTTAAACAAGGGATAATTGTTGTTTTATCCTCATCAATTATTGCTACAGGTATATTACCATCTTTCGTTCAAGCAGAAGAAACAATAAACACATTTGAAACTGTTGATAAGAATGATGAATTCGTTTTAACTTAGAAGAAATAGAAATGATTATGAATAATGTTCCAACGACTGCAACTGAACCACAACAACGGAATATAATTACCTCTATCGTAAAGAAAGTTGCTGTAAATGCATTGAGATATTCAGGTACTTGGTTGGAAAGTAAACTTGCAATGAAGATTGGTAAAACACAAGCTAAAAAAGTATCTAAAAGTTTTTATAAAATTGCGAGCTATATTGAAAAGGTACAGAAAATTCAAGAATCGGGAATCGCAAGTATATTAATTAATGGTGGCGTACCAACCGATGTAGCTATCGAAACTGCTAAGTATATAGTTATACTATTTGGTTTATAATCGGTATTTTTACTTGGGAGGGACTGAAATTGCATAAACTTTTAGAAATGTGGATTCGTATCCCCAGGTTAGTAAAACAAACTTTTTTATCAAGTATTATACTTATATTTTTAGTGTATTGGGGATTATTAGGAAGTAAGAGAGTAATTCAATTATTTTATAGTATAAATTTTCTAAAGATAATCATAATAATTATTAGTTTTGTAATTGCATCGTTATTATATGTGTTTTTAAAAGATGAAAAGAAAACAAAATAAGTATTTAAAATAGTGAACATGGCTAGATCTCTTCTTTAGTAAGTGATTATAGCTTTTTTTTGTTGAAACTTGTCATTTATTGACCAGTTTATAGTACAATATTTATTAGAATTTACTGTTAATTAAACGTTTTATTTGACTAAAATGGGTATTTCCAAATGATGAAGTTTAATTGAATAACTAAAATATGGTAAAAGCGAACGAAAACGGATATTTTATAAAAAATGTTCGTTTTTTTGTTGACACTAATTAAAACTGAATGTAATATAAGGATATAAATTAAATAAATTATTTGTCATAACTTGTCGTATAGGCTAGTAAATATGGACTAGCGTCTCTACCCGCCACCGTAAAATGGCGGACTACGAAGTAATGATTTCTGAATGTTATTAACCTACTATCTTGCTATTATTCTACTATTCTAGGGTTAATAAGTTCAGAATGAAACTGCTCGTGATAGGCGCTTTTACCATTGTGTAAAAGTGCCTTTTCTATTTTAAACAATAGAGACCGACTTTTAAGACTAAAACTTAGGAGGATCACATGAAAGAACGCATCAGTAATTATTTTGAGTTCAACAAGTTAGGCACATCATATCGTCAAGAAACAATTGCTGGTTTAACTACATTCTTAGCAATGGCTTATATTCTATTTGTAAATCCATCGATTTTATCATTATCAGATATAAAGGATTTTCCAGAAGCTTTAAGAATGAATAAAGAGGCGATCTTTGTAGCTACATCTTTAGCTGCAGCATATGGATCGATTTTAATGGGGATATATGCGAAATATCCAATTGCTTTAGCACCAGGTATGGGATTAAATGCATTCTTTGCTTTTAACGTAGTTCTTGGAATGGGTATTCCATGGCAAACGGCATTAGCTGGCGTATTCGTATCAGGTATTATCTTTATCATTCTTTCATTAACTGGTCTTCGTGAACAAATTATAAATGCAATCCCAATTGAATTAAAATTAGCAATTGGTAGCGGTATTGGATTCTTTGTAACATTTGTCGGTTTAAAAAACTCAGGTATTATCGTAAGTAACCCGGCGACATTCGTTTCACTTGGTAAATTAAATGAACCAGCTGTTTTATTAACGATTTTCGGTTTAGTTATTACAGTAGTTTTAATGGCTAGAAAAGTAAAAGCTGGTGTATTTTTAGGAATGATCATCACAGCAATCGCAGGTATGATTTTTGGAATTATCGACTTACCATCTTCAGTTGTTGGTCCAGTACCAAGTATTGCTCCAACATTCGGTCAAGCAATTAAACATATTCCAGATGTTTTCTCTTCAGGTAAAATGTTTGCTGTAGTCTTAACTTTCTTTATCGTAGATTTCTTTGATGCAACAGGAACATTAGTAGCAGTAGCTAACCAAGCTGGTTTATTAAAAGAGAACAAGCTTGAAAGAGCAGGTAAAGCATTAATGGTTGATGCAACAGCAGTTGTAGTTGGTTCAACTTTAGGTACAAGTACTACTACTTCTTATATTGAGTCAACTGCTGGTGTAGCTGCTGGCGGACGTACTGGATTCTCTGCAGTAGTTACTGGTATCTTATTCTTACTAGCATTATTCTTCGCACCACTTTTAGGAGTAGTAACTGCAGCGGTAACTTCACCTGCATTAATCGTAGTCGGAGTTTTAATGGTTTCATCAATTGGTCAAATTGATTGGAAAAAGTTCGAAATTGCTGTTCCAGCATTCTTTACAATTATTGCAATGCCATTAACATATAGTATTGCAACAGGGATTGCGGTTGGTTTCATTTTCTACCCGATTTCAATGATCGCTGCTGGAAAAACGAAAAAAATCCATCCAGTAATGTATATATTGTTTGTAGTCTTCCTATTATTCCTAGCGTATTTTAGAGACTAGGTAAGTAAATAGAACGGTAAAAACCAGCCTCCAAATTTGGAGGCTGGTTTTATTTTTATCTAATATTATAGAAGGATTGTAGATAAGGACCGCTTCATCTTAAAAATTCTGAATAGTAGTATTTTTATTTTGGTATTGTAATTATTTCAAATAGCTGATATATTATTCTATGTTGTCCCAAACGAGGGAAAACAAACGAAATAAAAAATCAAAAAACATTTAAAAAGTTGTTGACTAAAACAAGCTTTAAATGATATGATTTATAAGTTGCTTCTAAAGCGACGAAGTGAACTTTGAAAACTAAACAAAACATGAAGTAAACGTCAATTATTAGTTTTTTGAGCAATACAAGATTTAAACTTAACTTTTATGGAGAGT
>NZ_JBHXLC010000042.1:0-25063 GCF_042721555.1 Gottfriedia sp. NPDC058432 | reverse complement strand
ATTATATATAATAGTGTATTTATACATTTTTTTAGAATTAATTCATAAGTTATTTAATTTATATTTTTAAATTCATGGGGGTTTTGATGTGGTGACAACGAATAGTAAATCTATTTCTTCATTAACTTTAGGCGTATTATCGATAATCATTCCTTATATTGGGTTCATACTTGGTATCATAGGTCTTTTTATTTCTAGAAAAAGTATTGCCGAAATTAATCATTCGAATGAAAAAGGGAAAGGCCTAGCAATTTCGGGAAAGGTTTGCAGTATTGTTGGGATATGCATACAGACAATTTTGATTATCATTTTAGTTTTAGGAATTATAACTTTTTTTTCAATGAATGATAATATGACTTTTTAATAAGATCATAGTAGAACAAGGGTTTTTAAAGTAGAGAAATCTAATAATGATAAAACTTTGAAGTGATTTTTGACTGTTTTGGATTATATGTATATAGTTTAAATTAAAGTCTTACATACTTAAATAATTTTTGATTGAGGAGGGACCGACATGGTAGTTTTAGCAGAATATTTAGCGGGTATTGATCATCCAGACCACCGTGAACGAACTGCTGAAATTTTGGATTGGATTTCGAATAAATTTCCTAGCCTAGAGCCGCAAATTAAGTGGAATACGCCTATGTTTTCCAATCATGGTACATTTATCATTGGCATTTCGACTGCGAAGCAACATATGAGTGTATCACCAGAAGAAAAAGGTATTGAGCACTTTGCCGATGAAATTGCTGAGGCTGGCTATAGTGCTACAAAAGGTTTGTTTCGTATTCCTTGGAAAGTCCCAGTCAATTATGAATTGCTTCAGAAAATGATTGAGTTCAATATTCAAGATAAATCTGAATTAACGACTTTTTGGCGTAAATAATGAACATTGTTTAGTAACTAGTTAAAGATTAAATTTAATAGCGGAACGATTAAATAAAAATAGGAACTGATTCATTCAGCTCCTATTTTTTATTTAAGTTTAAACAAGGTCATTTTAAGTACTTAATCGAATAATATAGAATCGATGTTTTAAGATAAGTGGTGATTTAAGTGAGAAATAACATACCAAAGAAAATACATATCATTGGTTCAGTTGGAAGTGGTAAGACGACATTAGCCAGGCAAATGTCCAAAAAGCTAAATATACCTTATTATGAGTTAGATAATGTTGTATGGAAAAGGCAAAAAGGTCATAAAGATATTAGGCGTTCAAAACAAGAAAGAGAATGCTATTTAAATACACTCATTCGTTCGGATACGTGGATTATGGAAGGTGTTCATAATGAAGAATGGGTAGGTAATAGTTTTAAAAATGCAGAGTTGATTATTTTTTTAGATACTAGCTATTCTGTTAGAACCTATCGAATCATTAAAAGGTATTTCTTACAAAAACTTAGATTAGAGAAGTCAAATTATAAACCGACACTTAAAATATTCTTCAAAATGTTTAAATGGAATAAGTATTTTGAAGAAGTGGGGAAGCCAAAATTCTTTAAAAAGTTTAAAGATTACAATGATAAAATATTGGTCGTTAATAATATTAACGAGGTTGAGGATTACTTTAAGGAATACAGATCAAAAAATATAGGAATCGCAAAATAGCGGTTCCTAATTTTTTCTTAATGTAATGGGATTGGCAAGTTTTCTACTAATTCTGATAAAAATACAAAATTAGCTTCTTCTTTAATTTTGGGTATATATTCCTTTATTAAATTTGAAGTAATTTCGCCTGGTTCTCCCACATGTCCAATCGCAATCATAGTTGGTTCTACTCTTACTTTTTCTAATAGTAGTCGAGTCTGCTTTTCTATATGCTTATATGTGTATAAATCATCGAAAAATAACTTGTTTTCAATGACCGGCACGCCTATTTCATCTGCAATTTTAGTAACTACGCTTCGATAATTCGTTTTACTATCGAAAAAAAATAGGCCCCTTTCTTTACAAGCAGTTAAGACAATGCGCATTACTCTCTCATCGGAAGTTGCTTTTGAACCCATATGGTTATTTACTCCGATTGCGTATGGGACGTCATCAATAGCGGCTAGGACTCTTCTTCGAATTTCTTCATCACTTAAGTTGGTCTTAATTGCATTAGGTCCTAACCAACTTGCTTTCCCTTTCCTTGGTTCCATTGGTAAATGAACAATGACTTCATATCCTTTAGAATGAGCAACAGTTGCATCCTTTTTAGTAGATGGTAAAAAAGGCATCACGGCAACTGTTAATGGGATCGGTAGTGAAAGCATTTGGTCCGTTCCTTTCATGTTATTACCAAAATCATCAATCACTATTGCAAGCTTATGATTAGGTTCAGCATATACTGAAGAGCAGGTAGTAGATAGAGCTACTAATATAGAGAAAATAGAAGTAATCCAAAGCTTCATCGGTAAATCTCCTTTTCCATTAATTACTATGCTCTACTATTTTCTGTGTTTATGAAGAAATTAACCGTAAAATATTGAAAAGATACTCAAATGTATAAATACAAAAGTAAATGAGATTTTGTACTCAATTAATAAATTGAAAATTCAATTAAAATTAGAGGTAGAAAGTAATAAGGGTAACCTGTTGCTACTCACTTTTTTAATTCAATTGTAAATTTGCTCGTTAAATAAGAACTTTAATTCTATTGGGAAATGTAATTAATTCAAAGTTTTGTTTTCATTTTAGGAGGTCCTATGAAAGATTTCCATTGCTGTGCAACGTGTCAGCATTTTAAAGCAGAGAAACAAGTGAAAGGTATGAAATATTATTGTAGTAGGTTGGGATTTGAAACGATGACGAACTATAAATTTAATTGTTGGAGTCCGAATGAGAATGTGAAGAAGTTGATAAATAAGTGAGTAATATGCTCAAATGAACTTGTTTTTTAAAATTTAGATGGTAAAAATGAATTTTAAAAGAGGGAAATCATGAATAGAAATAGACTATATAAATCGAATACAGATTATGTATTTTTAGGTGTATGTGGAGGTATTGCAGAAGCTCTTTTGATTCCATCAATTCTTGTAAGATTGGTATTCTTATTTTTGCCAGTATCTCTTTTAGTCTATCTAGTTTTAGGAGCGCTGATGGGAAATGATGATTTTTACTATGTTGAAAATGTTAGAAAGAAGAGTCGATTTAAAACTGTGATACTTGCTTTTGTATTTACAGTAATTGTATTCGTAATTTTATCAAACTTGGGTTATTTATGAACTAACTCAAAAAATATTCATCTACAAAAACTAAAATGACCTTACTCAAAGGTCATTTTTAATTTTCTAAATAACGATATAGCGTAGATTTACTAATCCAATTTTCTCGTTTAATATCCTCAAGTGTATTGGTTATTTGGGGGAATGGCTGGATGTGCAATGATTGGACAATCTGTTATTAATGTTAAATCATAATTTTTTAGCCATTGGTGTTATAATTGGAATTTTATTAAGTGCTGTTTTCTTTGCAGCGAAAACATCGAAAGTAAAAGTAACTTCTCAACCTGAGGAAAATAAGCGAGTGTATAAAGTAGAAGGTCAATGTTCTTTGCATCTGTCACAGATTTTGTTGAAGCTTTTAATTTTAAAGATGAAGTAAAAACAGTCGAGATTGATTTATCAAAAGCTCATATATGGGACGAATCTGGTGTATCAGCTATTGATAAAATTGTGATTAAATTTCATGAAAATGAAATAAAAACTACCATCATTGGTTTAAATGCAGCAAGCGAATCTATAGTTGATTCAATAGCTGTATTTAATAAACCAAATGGCATAAACCAAAATATTGGACATTAAGTAAAGGCTTCTTCGATTGAAGAAGCTTTTTTAATTTGGAATTTGTTTACACACTGGTTATTTTAAGTTCTAGAAGGTGCCAAAACCAACGAGGAAGAAACTAATAAATAGATACATATAAAAGGTGTGGTGAAATTGGACAATTCCAATAAGGTTGAGAAACAGTTAAAGATCCTCAGTGATATAAATACTATTTGTTTAAATCTAAAATTTCATATCTGGCTACGGGGAGGGTGGGCAATTGATTTTCTGCTTGGAAAAGTGACTCGCGAACACTCGGATATTGATTTAGTCTCTTTAATTCAATACAGGGATGAGTTAGAACAGGCAATGGTTAAAGCTGGTTTTAAGAAAAATCCAGTCAGTATGCTCCAAACAGATTTCATAAAAGACGAAATCGATGTGAGTTTTGTATTTGTTAAAATTTCAGAAGAAGGTAAAATCATAGCGAATGGTTTTCCAGACTGGGAATGGAGAAATGATGCATTGCCAATTCAAAAGTATAATTTAAAAGGTATATCAATTAATGTCCTGAACCCATACCAATTACTTGAAGAAAAAAAGGTTTATGAAAAAGGTACGGGACGAAAGCTTCGTCCAAAAGACATTGAGAGTATGAAGGTAATTCAAGGAATTATTGATGCAATAAGTTAAATGAACTTCTTAATAGGTAGTAGTTTTAAAAGAAAAGGAGAGAAGAGAAATGAATACATCGAAAATTTCTATGAAAAGTCCTACACCTATTCTACGTATGTTTGATGAAGATAAGGCAAAAGAATTCTACATAACATTTTTAGAATTTAAGATTGATTGGGAGCATCGATTTGAAGACGATTTACCTTTGTATATGCAAATTTCTTATAACAATTGTGTAATTCATCTTTCTGAACACCATGGGGATTGTAGCCCAGGTGCAACTATTAGAATTGAAGTAGAAAATTTAGAGTTACTTCATTCAAAGCTACTAGCAAAGAAATATAAATATGCTCGACCAGGAATTGAAGAAACTCCTTGGAAAACACGAGAGGTTCGGGTTGGAGATCCGTTTGGTAATAGAATTGTCTTCTATGAGAACATGAGAGACTGAAATTTTATTGTGCAGTATCGTGAAAGAATAATCTGAAAAATAAAGAGGATTGAAATACGTAGTATTCTTAATTAATCCTCTTAAAAATTGAAAATAAACAAATCAGGCAAGTATTTGTACTATTTCAATTCTTTTTTTCTTGAGATGAGAGAAGACCAAATGACCTGTATTAATCCAGCAGTCAAGACACCTACAAGCGTATCCCTCATTCGATCCATCGCATAATCCTTTGATTGGTGTTCAAATGCAAAGACAAATAGAATTGTGAGAGCGACCTGGTGAAGTACTTTTTTGTCTAATTTTAAAAATTTAGCAATATATGTACCAATCAGAATTAAAAGTCCTAAGTTCCATCCAGTGACTTTTAGATAACTCGCGATTATTACAGTAATACCGATTCCAATCATTGTTCCAATTACTCGCTTGATTGATAAATTAATTGTTTTGTCCATTGTCGATTGAATAGTAAGTATAAGAGAAACTGGACCTAAGTATGGATGTGAGGAACCAAAAAAATTTGAGATTTCCCATGCTAATGTAGAACCTATTGATAGTTTCCAAATAAGACTAGTAATATTTTCAGATGAGTTCAGTGATTGTGTTTCTTCCATAAGCACCTCTTATAGAAATTTCTATTTTTTATATTATCCTCTCAAATTAAATCTTATATGTATGAGTGGTTGGTAAGAATAATTAAGAAATTGAATACTTATAATAGTGTTTAGCTAATGGACAACTAATAATAGAAATGGGTTGAAACAATGATTACCGTCTTATTTGAATATAAGTTTGAAAAGAAGTTTTTAGAGGATTTTAAATCAAGATTAAAAAAGTCAGCACATTCAAAATTTCATTCAGAGCCATCAAATATTGGAATGAATTTTATGCAAAGAGAAGATGAGCAATATTATTACATCAACTTATTTATTAAATATAGAACTATAGAAGAATATGAAGAACGAACGAGGTTTGAAAGAAGCCAGGTTGAATGGAATGAAACTTGGTTTAGTAAGGACATTACTCATGAACTATTATCAGTAACAATTTGGAAAGATTTTAGTCCTATGTCCTAAAATCTTCAATACAACGTGATTTGTATATGAGGAGAAACTTGTGAACTTGTTTGACTAACTTTTGATAAAGATTGATTCTAATGTACCCGCAAGGATTTCATATTTCCTTGCGGGTTTTATCAATTACTTTTTAAAGTGAAAACTGAAATTTCTGGAACACTAAAAAATCGAAACGGAAGCCTTGTTGTTCCTATACCCCGATTAACGTATAAGTTCAAAGGTTTTTTATGATCATTTATTTTATATAAACCTTCAGTATAAATGGTTGCTAATGGTGGAGTATAAATTGCTTCGTGAAATGGAAGTTTTACTTGTCCACCATGACTATGGCCAGAGAGTTGTAAGTCAATCGGATACTCTTTTAGGCGTGCTGCCACATCGGGTTCATGAACTAGTAAGAGATTAAAAGCGTTTTTTTGTATATTTTTAAATGCTTTAGCTGGATTTGGTCTTCCTAAAAGATAGTCATCCAAACCAATAATATTTAGTTTACTATGATCTTTTAAGTCGATTACTTTCTGTTCATTTTCTAAAACTGTAAAACCAGATTTTATGAAAACAGATGATGAGATTTTCTTGCCTGCTCCACCAACATCATGATTACCGTAAATAGCATATTTACCATTTTTTGCTTTTAATTGTTGAAGTACTGCAGGGATTTGATCTAATTTATTGTATAAAGCGCTATTATCAATTAAATCACCAGTAAACACAATTAAATCAGGGTTTTGTTTATTAATTTGATCGACAACTTTATTTAATTGCTTTAATGTATAATGAGCACCTAGATGGCTATCACTAAATTGAACAATTTTCAATCCTTCCATCTGCTTTGAAACGGAATTTGATGTGATCGTTATTTGATTTACATCCAACATTTTTGGTTCGATACTTTTTGAATAACTATATAAAATAATAGGGAAAATTAATAATATCAAAGTAAAAACTATTAATCTTCTAACGATCCTTCTAAATATGGTATATTTCATGTCTATAACCTGCCTTTTATGAATGAATTGATACAATTAAGATTGCAAATAAAATAAATAGAGCACTGATTAAAATTTCAATGATTCTCAAATTATCACTCCTCGAAATCAGTTTAAGCTACCTTTGTTACATGAACGTGACAAAATTACATAATTGAACGGAGGAATTAAAAATCAATATTCTAATCGCTGATGATGAAAAAGATATGTTAAAGATCTTACAGGCATATTTCAAAAAGGAAGGATATACCGTTTTCTTAGCAGAAGACGGAGAACGAGCCCTCGAAATTTTTTATAGCGAAAAAATTGATTTAGCTATTTTAGATTGGATGATGCCTTATAATAGCGGGATTAATGTGTGTAAAGAAATAAAGAAAAACGGTGAATCAAAAGTATTAATGCTTACAGCTAAAAGTGATGATGAGGACGAATTACAAGCTCTAAAACTAGGGGCTGACGATTATGTAAGAAAGCCATTTCATCCGGGTGTCCTGATAACTAGAGCTAAAAAATTACTAAAAGAGGACCATCTTATTGTAATTGATAATATAAAAGTAGATTTTAAAGGTAAAATTGCATTTAAAAACGAGGAGAATTTAAAATTAACGAAAAAAGAATTTGATTTATTAAGCTGTTTTGTTCGTAATCGAGGAAACATATTGTCACGTGAGGATTTGTTAGTTAATGTATGGGGTATTGATTATGATGGAGATGATCGAACGGTGGATACCCATATAAGAAGATTAAGAGAAAAAATAGGAGAAGATCTTATTCAAACACATCGAGGTTTAGGATATAGTCTTAGAAAAGAAAAATGAACCGATTAGGAAGTAAAATATCGATAGCAATTACCGTATGTATTCTTTTTGTTTTTATTTTTTATCTAATTATCAATTCATATTTATTACCTAAATATTACTTATTTCAGATGAAAAATAGAGTGCATGACCTTTCAACAGCGATAAACAAGATGCCAATGGCTGAGTTTAAACAATCAATTAATCAATTGGAACAAAAAAATAATGTAACAATCGCTTATGAACCAATACAGTCCAATTTAGACGAGTTTAATGGATTATTAAAAGATAATTTATATCAAAAAAGGGTAACGTTAAATAAATTTTGGGTTACAGAAGAAACATTAAATCAAGTTAAAAGTGGTAAAAGAATTAGTAAAATCTACGATCAAGGTAAGTTGAAATCTAGTTTTTTAGTCGATTTTATTCAAAAGGATCATGTATTTATTGTAGTTGGTGTCTCGATTGTTTATTTAAGTGATGCTGTTCAAATCGTAAATAAGTTTACCTTTTATATTATGATTTTCTTGATTTTAATGCTGATTTTAATGGTTTGGATTTGGTCAAAAAAAATAACAGATCCATTGAAAGAGTTAAAAGATATTTCAAAAGAAATTGCTCAATTAGAATTTAAAAAGGCAAAAATTTCAACAAATGATGAAATCGAAGAACTTGCTAAAAGTATAAACGAAATGAGTGACAAATTGAGGATTGCCCATGATGATTTAAATCAGCGGAATGCTAATTTAAAAACGTTTATTTCAGATATTTCTCATGAACTTAAAACTCCCCTAGCTCTAATCAAAGCTTATTCTGCAGGCATTAAAGACGGTATAGATGACGGAACCTATGTTGATACAATCATTAAACAAACAGATCAAATAAACCGTTTAATCGATAAATTATTAGAGTTATCAAGAATTGAACGTGAAATATTCCATATAGAACAATTTGACTTAATTCAGCTTTTTGATTCTAGCTTGGAAAACTTCGAAATCGAATTGAACCAAAATAATATAATCATAAAAAAAGAATATATTAAAAAGAATCAACTTAATATTGAAGTAGATCGGGACCAAATTGAGAAAGTATTTAATAATTTAATTAGTAATGCAATTAAATATACAAAAAATCCGGTAATAACCATTAAGATTTACGAGGAAAATGAGGAAATTGTATTCATCATTAAAAATGAAACAAATCTTAAAAATTCCACTCAAATTAAGCAAATCTGGGAACCGTTTTATGTTATGGAGGCTTCCCGAAATAAACATTTAACAGGAACAGGCTTAGGTCTAGCAATTGTAAAATCGATTTTAAACCGTCATCAGTTAAAACATGATGTGAAATTAATAGATGGAAATATTCAATTTTCAATTCATTTTCCAAAACCCTTACAGTAGAGTAAGGGTTTTTAATTTTCTTCTTAGTTGTAACAGGCAAGCCATAAACCATTTTTAAGAGAATGGAAATTTATTTTAATAGAAGTGCCGCTTAATCTATGAAAACTTACAAGATAAGAACTTCTCGTGGTTTTTTCATTTATTGATGAATAACGACACCTGTGCCTATTGGAACCATCGAAGATAATTCAAGTACATCCTTATTGAACATTCGAATACAACCATGTGAAACAAAGTGACCAATTGTTGCAGGATTATCAGTTCCATGAATTCCGTAATGTGGAGCGGAAAGTCCCATCCATAGTACCCCAAAAGGTCCACCAGGATTTGGATCTTTATTAATAATTGTATAAGTTCCTGTAGGAGTAGGAGTAAGCATTTTTCCTACACCAATTGGGTAAGTTTTAAGCAGAGTGTTTCCGTCGAAAAGTTTTAGCTGGCGGTTTGATGTAGAAATGTAGATCCAATTAGTCATTTTATCAACTCCAGTTTTTAACTATCGTATGAAGAAACTTTAATAGTTGTTAAATACAAGAAGGGTAATAGAATATATGAATTTTTAAATAGAAAAAATAGACGGATTCGATTACTTTTCTACTAATTCCTTAGTACCAAGATTGGAGCATATGAATACTCTATAGGACAAGCATTTTAAGGAGAGGATTAGTCTATAGTGTCTAATACAATTAAATATTTTCAATATGCCCAAGAAGTTTCAAAAAAAATTGGCTGGTTAACTGAAGTGATTTATACTCAATGGCAAGTAGAAACAGCACATTTTACGTCTAAAAATTTTAAGAAAAATAACAATATTGCAGGTCAAACGTGGTATCCAGGTTTACCACTTAGTAGTAGAGGAACTGCTAGACCTAAAAATGAAGGTGGATATTATATAAAATATAATGATCCAGTTCAGGGCTATGTTGATTTTATTTTAAGTAATCCACGATACAGTGAAGTGAAAACTTACAAAACTGCTAATGAGCAATTTAAAGCAATTGCTGCAGCAGGATGGGCAGTAGATCCTAATTATGCAGATGTGCTCATCTCGGTAAATAATGCAAATATTAAAAATGGATTATATAAAAGGATTATTCAAATTGAGTTATATCCTTATAAGGGAGTCTTAAAAAAAGGTTCGAGGGGAGTACAAGTAAAGAAAATTCAAGAAAAAATAGGCGTTAAAGTGGATGGAATTTTCGGTATCCTAACTGAAAATGCAGTTAAAGAGTTTCAAAGAAAAAATGATTTAGTAGTAGATGGAATTGTTGGGGTAAAAACATGGGGGAAACTTTTCAATCCAACAAATCTATAAAATATTGAATTTTTTATTAAGTGAACCTGTATGATTTCAAATACAGGTTTATTAACATTAACCATAATACATAAAAGGGTTTGAAAGTATTTTATAGAAAAGGTTAACTATAACTATCATTAGAAAAGGAGAACGAAAGTGGAAATTAGAAATGCGGATCTGAATGATTGTGAATCAGTCGTAATTCTGGATTCACAAATTATTGGAAGCAGAATGAGGGAAAATCAAATTAAACTATCAATTGAAGAAAATCGATGCATAGTTTGTAAATTGAATGGAAGTATAGTAGGTTTTATGATTTATCATAAATTTTTCTTTGGCCATTTATTTATTGATTTAATAATTGTTTCACCAAACATGAGGAGGCTTGGTATAGCAAAAAATCTCATGAAATATGTTGAAGTTTTTTCAGAAAAGAAATTATTTTCATCTACAAATAAATCAAATATCCAAATGCAAAAAGTATTTCAATCTTTAGGATATATTGAAAGTGGACTTATCGATAATTTGGATGAAGGGGATCCTGAAATTATTTATGTTAAATTAATAGATTAAACGATATTTTCCGCATTAATTTTTTAAACAAGAATAAAAATAATTTTATTACCCCAAATATCATTAACCACTTCCAATTACCCATCTTCAATTCAAATGTAATCTCATCTGATTCTCAATCTTATAATCATTTCATAGATTAATTTAAAAAGTGTAATATTATTTACAATAATTAAGAAAAAGTGTGTAAGAAGTCCTGACAGAATAATTAGTCTGTTACTTTAGGCTAATCAATTTAAAAAAAATTTAAATACATTCTTCCTGTTATTCTATTTTTCAATGCATGATGAATAGTAATAATATATAAATGCTCCAATTATATCATTACAAGGAGTGGAAATATGGATTTTAAAAGGGAATTCATCTTAAAAACAAAAGCAATATATAAAGAAACTGTTACAGAAAATATGGCATACAGTAAGATGTGTGAAAAATTTGAATCTTATTTTGTAGATTTAAAGGAGACTTTAAAAAAGGAAATTGAAGTTTCGAATGGTGAATTTGATATTATGATTGATAAAGATAGTTTGATTGAGGTCTTATTAAATCAAAGAGAGTTATTAATTACGATTGATGACTCTGGAGTAGTAGTTAGTATTAAATATTTTGATGAAGTGCAAAATGAACAGGTTGAAAATAAGATTGATATAATTGAATATGATGGTGGGGCATATAAGAGTCAAGTATTTCAATCACCTATTACTAGAAATATAATCGATAATTATTTAGCAATTGCATTTAGAGATGATTTAGAGAAGTGTTTTGAAAGTTATAGTGAATGATAAACTGTTTAATTTAAAAGTGATATGTTACAGGTAACTAATTGTAAGTCTAGAGCTTGGAAAATCCAAGCTCTTTTAGTTTTGTCTATCGCTCTTCCACTTGAAACCTTAAAACAGTTTTCAATTTATCAGGTTGAGTTTTTCTTGCATCAGAAATATAGATTTCCTTATGTGTTTTTTGAACTCTTTGTAGATTATTCTCCGTGCAGAACTCTTCCATTAATTTAAAAGTTCGTGGTTCGTCATCATAACTTCCGATATGCATGGTTTGGACACATAAGCCTTCAGTAATCGATTCGAGTTTTACGTTTGCTAACAGTGGATTTTTCTTTTTTTGTTTAAGTTGATCTAAAATGATGTATGTTAAATCTTCTGTAACAAAGTCAGGTTGTCTAATCATTAATTTATATAGAAGATGTTCTTTGTTTAAATAGTCTAGTTTTCGGCCTTCTTCATCTAAATCCCATACTCCTTCAAGAGGGAAGACTGTGTAATCAAAGTAACCTTCTGGAACTATCCCTTTTTTAGGCAACATTTTAATTGCATATGCTAAAGAATAAAGTGCTTCTACATTTTCTTTAAATAATTCATTATTAGGATTCCCTTTGCCTTCAATCGTTATATATTTAAAGGCTGGTATATTAATTTTACTAGGCTTACTTTTTGGTAAATAAATTTCTTTTAAACTTTTTCTCCACTCGAGTTTACTCACTAAAAAAACTCCCTTAAATTATAAGTTAGTGTAGTTTGAATATGCTTATTAAAAATAAAAAGCAATCACATAAATATGTCATTGCTCTTAAAAGGTTTAATGATATGTACGATAAACTCCTATTACTTTTCCTAAAATTGATACTTGTTTTAATAAAATTGGAAACAGAGCATCATTTTCGGGTTGAAGTCTAAAATGGTCGCTTTCTTTATAGAAGCGCTTTACGGTAGCTTCACTATCTTCAGTCATGGCAACTACAATTTCTCCATTTTCAGCAGTGAATTGTTTTTTAACGATTACAAGATCGCCATTCATAATACCAGCATTGATCATACTATCTCCTTCTACACGTAACATAAAAACTTGTTCGTTAGATGGAGCAACAGAAGTCGGTAAAGGGAAATATTCTTCTACGTTTTCGACTGCAGTAATTGGAATCCCGGCAGTTACTTTACCGATTACAGGAATGTTAATAATATCGTTATAGATTTCAGAGTATGATGCTTGTACTTCATTCACAACCGTAGCTGTATCGCCAAGAATCTCGATTGCACGCGGTTTCGTAGGGTCTCTTCGAATATAGCCTTTTTGTTCTAGTCTCTCTAAATGACCATGCACTGTAGAGCTTGAAGCTAAACCAACAGCCTCAGCAATCTCTCGAACTGAAGGTGGATAACCTTTAATTTTTACTTCGTCTTTAATATAAGCTAAAATTTCTGCTTGCCTTTTCGATAGTTTGTTCATTTGAATTTCCCCCTTGCCTATAAAGTAGATAATACGTTCCTCTTTATTTTTTTCATTATATCATGATAGGATATGATATACAAACGTTAGTTCTATTTTTTATTAAAGTAGTTTTCATGTTCGTATGGAGGGAACAGTTAATGAATGCAATCATTTACGCGAGAGTAAGTACAGCAAAGGATTCACAAGAAACATCATTAAATAGACAAATGAGTGAACTAACCGAATTAGGTGAGCGGATGGGAATGTGTATTCTAGAAACAATAGGCGAACAGGCTAGTGGATATGAAGTAGAAAGAGAAGGGCTTTTTCAGCTATTTCAAATTATAAAAGAGCACCAAGTTGATGCTTTATTAATACAAGATGAAACACGATTAGGAAGAGGTCATGCAAGAATCGCTTTATTACATTTTTTAAAAAGGGAAGGGATAAAATTATTTACTTCTTCTCAAAATGGACAATTTCAACTAAGTGAAAGCGATGAAATGGTTTTAGAAATTTTAAGTGTTGTAGAGGAATATCAACGGAAAATTCATAATATGAAAATAAAAAGAGGTATGAGAAAGGCGGTTGAAAACGGGTATAAGCCTCAAAAAAACTTAGAAGGTAGTGTAAACGCAGGTGGTAGAGATAAGTTGGAATTACCGATTTCCGAAATTGTAAGATTACGTCAAAACGACCTAACATTTGAAGAAATTGCAGCTACCTTAAAAGGATTTGGATATAACGTTTCAAAAGCAACTGTCAATAGAAGGTATAATGAACATATGAAAGAAATCTCCAATATTGAAAGCTAATGCAATTTATTGTAAGATGAGATACATTGAATAGAATATCAGACTCTAACTAACGATCGATTTCTTGGATGCATAGCCTGCTAAGGGAGTGCTCTTTACTCCGCTTTTCGTCAGACTTTTTGTCAAGAAAGACATCTATTTAATCGTCTGATTATAAAAGTGATGGAACTAACAATGAATAGCTAAGATATAAATAAAGGAGAGGTTACTAATGGTTACTAAAAAAACTTTAGATAGAATAAATGAATTATCAAAAAAAGCAAAAGAAGCAGGGTTAAATCCTGAAGAGAAAGCTGAACAAGATCAATTAAGAAAAGAATATTTAGCAGATTTCCGTTCTCGAATGATGGATGAATTAACTTCACTTAAAATTGTTGATGAAAAAGGGAATGATATTACTCCTGCAAAGTTAAAATATGAAAAAGCAATGCGTAAAAGAAATTTACATTAAAAAAGATTTAACAATATAAAATTTCATATTTTGTAAATAATAACAAATAAAAGCAGAAGAATATTCTGCTTTTTTCTATTTCTTGGAAAGAATTTGTTAAAAATGTCAAAACTAAGTGTTAGTTATTGTAATAAATCATGGTAAATTATATGATAATATCTATGAATAAGCTAAAGGAGCGAAATTTATGTCTAATAATATTGAACAATTAGCAATTAATACAATTCGTACATTATCAATTGATGCAATCGAGAAATCAAATTCTGGTCACCCAGGAATGCCAATGGGCGCTGCACCGATGGCATATGCATTGTTTGCAAAATTTATGAATCATAACCCAAAAAATTCAAAATGGTTTAACAGAGACCGATTTGTGTTATCAGCAGGCCATGGTTCAATGTTACTATATAGCATGTTACATTTATCAGGCTACGAAGTTTCGATTGAAGATATTAAAAACTTCCGTCAATGGGGTAGCAACACTCCAGGACATCCTGAATATGGACATACACATGGTGTTGAAGCTACAACAGGTCCATTAGGACAAGGTATTGCGATGGCTGTTGGGATGGCTTTAGCAGAGCGTCATTTAGCAGGTACATATAATAAAGAAGACTTAAATGTAGTTGACCACTTTACATACTCAATTTGTGGTGATGGAGATTTAATGGAAGGTGTTTCAGCAGAGGCAGCTTCATTAGCGGGACATTTACAATTAGGACGCTTAGTAGTTCTTTATGATTCAAATGATATTTCATTAGACGGAGAATTAAATCGCTCATTCTCTGAAAGCGTAGAAGACCGCTTTAAAGCTTATGGATGGCAAGTTATTCGAGTAGAAGATGGAAATAACTTAGATGAAATTACTGCAGCGATCCAAAAAGCACAAGAAGAATTATCAAAACCAACTCTAATTGAAGTGAAAACAACAATCGGTTACGGTTCTCCGAATAAATCTGGTAAATCAAAATCTCATGGTGAGCCATTAGGAAAAGAAGAAACGATTTTAACGAAACAAGCGTATGCTTGGGGTTATGAAAATGCATTCTACGTACCAGAAGAAGTGTATGCACATTTTAATAAAGTAATTGTTGAAGCTGGGGAAAAGAAAGAAGCTGAGTGGAATGCTACTTTTGCTAAATACGAAGAAAAATATCCTGAATTAGCAGCTCAATTAAAGAATGCGATTGAAGGTAAGATTACTGTAGATTTAGAAACAGCATTACCTAAATATGAAGTAGGTAAAAAAATTGCGTCTCGTTCATCTTCAGGTGAAGCAATTAACGCTATCGCAAACGTATTACCTAGTTTCTTTGGTGGGTCTGCAGACTTAGCTGGATCTAATAAAACGTATATGAATGGTAAAGGTGACTTTACGAGAGAAAGCTACGATGGACGAAATATTTGGTTCGGTGTACGTGAATTTGCAATGGGTGCAGCATTAAATGGTATGGCTCTACATGGTGGAGTTCATGCGTTTGGCGCAACATTCTTTGTTTTCTCTGATTACTTAAAACCAGCAATTCGCTTAGCTGCTTTAATGAATTTACCTGTTACTTATGTATTTACACATGATAGTATCGCAGTTGGTGAAGACGGACCTACTCATGAACCAGTTGAGCAACTAGCAGCATTCAGATCAATGCCTAATCTTAATGTAATTCGTCCAGCAGACGGAAATGAAAGTTCTGCAGCATGGAAAGTGGCAGTAGAAGCTAAAGATGCTCCTACAATGTTAGTTTTGTCTCGTCAAGATTTACCTACTTTAGAGGGTACTACTACTGATATTTATAATAAAGTTTCAAAAGGAGCTTACGTTCTTTCTCCTGCGAAACAAGATAAAATCGATGTTGTATTAATTGCAGCAGGTAGTGAAGTACAATTAGCAGTTGGAGCACAAGAAAAATTAGCGGCAGAAGGAATTTCTGCATCGGTTGTTTCGATGCCTTCAATGGACTTATTTGAAAAGCAATCTGCAGAATATAAACAATCAGTATTACCAAAAGAAGTTACGAAAAGAGTAGCAGTAGAAATGGGTTCTTCATTCGGCTGGCATAAATATGTAGGATTCGATGGAGAAGTAATTTCAATCGATACATTTGGTGCATCTGCTCCAGGTAACTTATTAATGGAAAAATTCGGATTTACTGTTGATCATGTCGTTTCAGCAGCAAAAAAAGTATTACAATAAAGGTAAAGATGGGAAAAGTAGGGAAAGAATTTTAAATTCTTTTCCTATTTCCTAAACCTTTTTTCAATATAATGCTTTATTAAAGATTTTTCGACAAAACTAGTTGATTTTCACTCCTTAAAAATGACAAATATTTTGAATGGAATTTTATATAATCTTCCTTACAGATAGTTGTTGGGAGTGGACAAGATATGAGGGAATATAAAATTTTTTTAATTCGAGAACCACTGTCTATAGAATTTTATGGAAAAGAGCATAAAATATATCAACTAGTATATGAGTATTATTATTCATCGATTGAACTAAGGAAAATAATCGAAAAACAATTAGAATATATAACAGAACCAATACCATTATTCGAGCTACATACATTTATTCGCAAATTTGATTCTCAACAGATCTACTTTTATGAGGAAACTGGAGAGTATCTTCTCGAACTTGTTGATGGTGCAAAAGCTCAGCTAAAACTTTATCCTCACGAACTTATTTTATATGCAGAAGGATCATTAGAGGCAGAAACAATATTCTTTGAGCTATTAAGAAAATTTCGTTCAACATTCATTGCAATAGATGTGAAGGATCAGCGATTTGGCTGGCTAAGACCTATCGCCTATCAAAAGTATATTTAAAACGATTAAATTGCAGTTTGCTCTTGTATAAACTGGTTAGTTTTAGTAAAATTGTTTCTAGATGATTTTAAGGAGGAAGCAATAAAATGTGGGTATACTTTCTAGTCGGCATCTTAGCATTAATTGCAGGTGTAGCGATTGGATTTTTCATAGCTCGTCAATATACAATGAACTACTTAAAGAAAAATCCACCAATTAATGAACAAATGTTAAAAGTAATGATGGCTCAAATGGGACAAAAACCTTCACAAAAGAAAATTAACCAAATGATGAAGGCTATGAACAACCAAACAAAATAATAAATCCTTTTAAAATATAAGGCTTTATAGCTTGTTTTGAAATAAATATTGAACATATTCTTTCTGGAAGCAGCTCTTTTAAGTGAATCCTACATCAAGAATTTGTAATTATTTAAATCATGAATCATTTTACAATCTAAAACCACTTATTCTGTTGGAATTAACCAATGGGCAAGTGGTTTTTTATGTTTTTAGAGAAAATTTTTGTGATTACCAAAAGAAGTTAAAGGGAAAAATTAAAATTTAAACACCGACTTTCGCGAAAAGTTGGTGTTTTTTTATATCTTTTTCTTAAATTTTGTATTTAGAAGAATTCTGTTTATCTTGCAATTCTTTAATCATTAATACATTCGTATGTTTTTTTAGAACAAATATTTTTATACAGAACATGTCAAAATCCATAAACAGTTGACAATTACTTCGGAATAAAATTGTTTAATACGTCGATTTCTAACTATTTAACAAGTTATATGAAAGAGAAAGTCGATAAAAAAGTTTGCGGTATTTTCAAAATTTGTCAAAATACTCATTATTAAAAGCTTAGAATTGTTAATAAATTATTAAATATTTTATAGTTTTTTATCATTTTATAAATTCTCGTAAACTAGCAATGAATTCTATTAATTAGTAAATTGCATGAAAGGGGGATACAAGTAGGCTTTTAGCTTGATTCAGGAGGTGACGATATAGAAGCAAAAAAAAGAAATGATAACTTTACATAATCGATAGGGCAAATTCAAAAACGAAAGCTACATAAATTATAGTGTACAAATGAGAGGAGAATCATTTTGAAGCGTAGAAATAAGATTGCTGCATTATCGACCACTTTAATGATTTCGATGTATTCAACATCCGCATTCGCTGCTGAGCCAGGGCTTGATAAAATGCCCGGACCAGTGGATCCTCAGTCATGGGTGAATCCAGACGATATGACCTGGAATGATTATAAACCAGTCCCTGGTGTAAATTGGAGTACTGATAAGAGTATTCAACCGGAATCAAACCTTAAAGGAGCTTTGATCTTGGTCGATTTTCCAGGTCAGGATTTTATTTTGACCTTGCCTAAGGGGAAAGATCCTATCGGTAATCCTCAAGTCAATGCCGTTCCTCGCGAAAAACTCGGGGAATTTTGGACAAATTACTTGAATGTTCCAAGTGAGCTAAATCATTATCAGACAATCGATGGCTTTTGGAAAGAGAACTCATATGGAAAATGGGGCGTAACCCTTGATTCTTACGGTCCTTATCGCTTGGATAAATACGAATTTCAATATGGTCTTGACAGTTTTAATCCTGGTTCACTGCCAGGTAATTATAAAACAGGGAATCTCTTCCAGGATGGTATAAATGCAGCAACAGCAGACATAGTCGCATCAGGAAAAAACTATGACTTTGCGTTCATTGTACATGCTGGCTATGATGAATCAACCGTTTGGCAAGAACTGGGAGAAATGAAGTTTATGAATCAGAACTCGGTGCCTGCTGAATTTGGGCCACCGAAGAATTTAACTGGATTTGAGAATATGCTAAACTGGGCAAAAACTCGTTATGTACCTTGGACTTCATGGTTTGCAGCAAAATCTATTTGGTCTGCTGCATCGAGTGCAACATTAAATGGCAAATCGATTCGTGTTTCGATTCAAGGTGAAAGTGATGGCATGTCAACATTTGCTCATGAATTTGGTCACCTTAAGGGACTGGGCGATAACTATAATAATGCAGCTCTAGACCCTCGAACCTACTCGGGTTATTGGGAAACGATGAGTCGTGGGTCATTTAATGGTCCAGGTGGAACGCATACACGCTGGATGATTCCCGCAACTCTTGGTTCTTCGTTACCAGCACCACATACGCTTCGAAATAAAATGAAACAGGGATTCCTATCCAATGATGAAGTCCTGCAGCTCAACCGTGATGAATTAAAAGAATCTGGACCTGTGTTTGCGGATATTATCGCGCGCGAAGTACCAATTGGCAGTAAATTTGGTCGAACTGGACTTCACGGAATCAACATCAGTATGAGCGATTTAACACCAAGCAATTACCTAAGCGGTGACTGGCGTAACGATATGATCGGTAACGTAAACAACGCTAAGTACAATAACTACACTCTAGAAGTTGTAGACCGAGTTGGTGCGGATTCCTTTGCGGCCGATTCAGGTGTATTGATTTCAAAAACGAAAAATGCAGAAACTGCACCGTTCATTTGGCCAGTTGATTCACATCCAGAAGATATCAGACTGAAGGACTTTACAAAGCCTGACGGTACAACAGTATCGGTTACAAAAGGTGACCCACGTCAAGCCCTGGATTCTTTATTCCATGCAGGGAATGGGGCAAGTTTGGTTGGCGGTAAATTCGATGGTTCTATTAGCAAAGACGATGTTGTCAGTGAGTACATCGATCCATACAATAAACTACAATTCTATATTTTAGGGAAGTACAAAGGCAATGAAGGTGTACTACATTACGAGGTTGCCGTACGTAACACGGAGGGCTCAGGTGCCTATAAACGCGGGGTAAATGTAAGCGCTGGCACTATACAACCGGCTGTAGCGGGCAAAGTGGCAGTTTATCATTTTAATGTTACTAATACTGGTGAAGCAAAGGATCTTATTCGTGTTAACGCTTCTGCAGGTGATAATTGGACAGTTCAACTTGAAAACAAAGTTGTAGCAGTTGAACCGGGTAAAACAGTTGATGTACCTGTTTACGTGAAAATCCCTAAAGGTATGACAGCTCCGGCCAATATTAACTTTACGGCAACTTCAGAAACAGACTCAAATGAAAGCGCTACCGATAACAATCTTGTGCTGAACAATCTAAATGCAACAAGTGTAAGTTCTATAATCGATAGCTTTGATAACGCGGGAGCTTTCAAAGCAGGATCTGCGCAATCATTGAAGGCACATTTGAATTCAGTAGAACAATTTGAAAAGAAAGGCTCTGCGGATAAGGTTGTCAAACATATTAATGATTTTAAAGGTTTTCTAGATAATGAAAATGCTTCGAAAAAGGTTTCTGCAAAAGCGTACAATAATTTAAAAGCGAACGCCGATGCAATGATTGAGGTTTGGCAATAGATTTGATTTACTGTTCAGGGTAGATTAACTGTGCCAGAGAATGGAAGAACACTAAAGTATGAATCCTTCATAAAAAATGTGAAAACATTTAGTTCATAAAATAATAAGTAAAAGTGAAACCACTTTCTATTGGATAATGAAACAATGGAAAGTGGTTTTTGTGTGTTAAATTAACATAATTAAAAGGCTCCGATTAATGATCGAAGCCTTTAATGAATACGAACTATTTAGAACTCTAGAGAGAACAACCATTAATTGTTTTTTTAAAATTTATCAATTTCATCCTTTATTTTTCTATTCAAGTTCAGTAATAAACTATTTTCTTTAGAACGTTTTGATTATTATGTATAATTGTTTCAATTTTCATTCCGGTTAATCTTTATTGAGTTGCATATCTTTGGGATATCCCGAAAATTAACAACCTTTTTAAATGAGCAAATTATTAAAAAACATTTAAACTTTATGTTATAATGAACATTGTTTTGAGTTTTCTAAATATTTTAAAATTAGTTAATCAGCATTGCGGGGGTGAAGGAATGTCAGTTTTTAAAGATTTGTTTTGGTTTTTCAAACAAGAAAAAAGAAGCTATGTATGGGGAATATCTCTTTTAGTAATCGTTGCAATTTTAGAGCTACTACCTCCGAAAGTTATTGGTTATGTAATTGATGAAATGATAAAAAACTCACTTAATAGTAAAAACTTACTTTTTTGGGTAGGTTTAATTTTTATTAATGGGTTACTTCTTTATGCATTTCGATATTGGTGGAGGAGATTAATATTTGGTTCTTCTTTAAAATTAGCTAGACAGCTTAGAGATGATTTATATAATCATTTTTCAAAAATGTCTCCATCGTTTTATCAAAAAAATAGAATTGGAGATTTAATGGCTCACGCAACAAACGATGTTCAAGCAGTACGCGAGACAGCAGGGGCAGGGATCTTAACTTTTGTTGATTCTATTATTTTAGGTGGATCCGTATTAATTATGATGGCAGTATCAATAAGTTGGAAGTTAACGCTTATTAGTCTATTGCCATTACCTGTTATGGCTATTTTGACTCAGTATTATGGTAAATTATTACATCAACGTTTTCATTTAGCACAAGAATCATTTTCAGAATTAAATAATAAAGTTCAAGAAAGTATGAGTGGTTTAAAGGTTATTAGAAGTTTAGGTCAAACAAAAGAAGATGTAAACGCTTTTAAAAACCAAGCAGATTTAGTAGTGAAATACAATATGAGAGTTGCTAGAATAGATGCACTTTTTGATCCAACAATCATGTTAGTCGTTTCGATTTGCTATATTATTGCGGTTGTTTATGGTTCTCGATTAGTTATTGCAGATGATATTACTGTTGGGCAATTAATTACATTTGTTACTTATTTAGGAATATTAATTTGGCCAATGCTTGCAATTGGATGGTTATTTAATATTGTCGAAAGAGGTCGTGCTTCTTATGATCGAATACGTTCTTTATTGAGTGTTGAACCTGAAATTCAAAATAAAAAAAATGCATTAGAAAAACTTCCGATGGGTGAAATAACTTATTCAATTGATTCATTTAAGTTTAATCAAGAATCAAATTTTGAATTAAAGGACATTTATTTTAATGTTCAAGAAGGTCAAACAATTGGAATAGTTGGTAAAACTGGTCAAGGAAAAACAACTCTTTTAAAACTTTTATTGAGAGAATATGAAGTAGTTAACGGGAGTATTTCAGTTGGCGATTTAGATATTAAAGATACAACTTTATTATCTCTTAGATCACATATTGGTTATGTACCTCAAGAACATTTCTTATTTTCTTCATCAGTTAAGGAAAATATTGCATTTAGTCAAATTGATTCTTCAATCGAAACAGTATATAAAGCTGGCGAGATTGCTAATATTCATGCAGATATTTTAGAATTCCCGTTAGGCTACGACACGATTGTAGGAGAAAGAGGAGTCTCATTATCCGGTGGTCAGAAACAAAGAATTTCAATCGCTAGATCTTTAATTAAAAACCCTAATATTTTAATATTAGACGACTGTTTATCTGCAGTGGATGCGAAAACAGAGGAAAAAATATTACACTCTTTAAAGGATGAAAGAAGTGGAAAAACAACATTTATTACTTCTCATCGTATGAGTGCAGTCATGCATAGTGATTTAATCATCGTTTTAGACGAAGGAAGAATTATTCAACGAGGTAAACATGACGAATTAGTTCAAATTGATGGTTGGTACAAAGAAATGTTTGAAAGACAACAACTAGAAGAACTAGTAGAGCAAGGAGGGAGATAAAATGAATCAGGAGATTGAAATCGATGCTTCAAGGCAGAAAAAAGATTTAATACGTCTTCTTTCATTTCTAAAAAAATATAAAGCTTTACTGACTTTTGCATTTATTTTCTTATTCCTTGCAACAGCATGTGAAATGTATGGTCCAATTTTAGTTAAAAGATTTCTAGATGATCATTTAATGAAGAGGTATTTTCCAAAAGATACAATCATAACGTTATTTTCTATTTATGTTGCAATAACACTCGGAAAAATTGTGTTATCATATTTACAGCTTTTAATGTTTCAACAAATTGCTTTTAAAGTTGTTCAAGATATAAGAATGAAAGTTTATGAGCATGTACATTCATTAGCATTTTCGTTTTTTGATAAAACGCCAATTGGAAGTATTGTATCAAGAATTACAAATGATACAGAAGCTATAAAAGATTTTTATGTTAGTGTGCTGGCAACTTTTATCCAGCAAATTGTCTTTTTAGTAGGAATCATTATTGCGATGTACTCATTAGACGCTAAATTAGCAACGATTTGTGTAGGGTTAGTTGTAATTGTTTATTTTATTATATTAACCTATCGAAAAAAGAGTTTTCCATTTTTTATGGAAACTAGAGGGCAATTAAGTAATTTAAATGCTAAATTGAATGAACACTTACAAGGTATGTCCATCATACAAGCATTTAACCAACAAAAAAGATTACAAGATGAATTTGAGGGAGTTAATAAATCTCACTATAATGCAGGTGTAAAAACAATACGATTAGATTCTCTGTTTTTAAGACCAGCAACAGATTTAATTTATACAATTGGTATAATGTTTGTTCTTAGCTTCTTTGGAATTACTCCTTTTAGTAATCCAGTTGAGATTGGTACAGTCTATGCATTTGTAAGTTATTTAGAAAGATTTTTTGAACCAATCACGCAAATGATGATGAAATTATCTTTATTACAGCAAGCTGTCGTATCTTCATCTAGAGTATTTGACTTAATGGATGAAGAACAAA
Source organism: Gottfriedia sp. NPDC058432 (assembly GCF_042721555.1). Lineage (NCBI taxonomy): Bacteria > Bacillati > Bacillota > Bacilli > Caryophanales > Bacillaceae > Gottfriedia > Gottfriedia sp. NPDC058432. Next base: position 1,085 of record NZ_JBHXLC010000042.1, on the reverse strand, counting down.
AAGCGCCTACTAAAGTAGGAACTGACTTACCAAAAGTAAAAGAAGGAAGTATTGATTTTAAAAATGTTACATTTGCATATGACGGGGTGCATAATGTAATTCATGATATTTCATTTTCAGTTAAACCTGGTCAATCGGTGGCCTTTGTAGGTCATACAGGAAGTGGTAAGTCAACAATTATGAATTTATTATTACGTTTTTACGATGTGAAAGACGGAGAAATTCAGATTGATGAACAAAAACTATCAACATTTGAAGAAAGTGAATTACGTTCTAATATCGGATTAGTTTTACAAGATCCTTATTTATTTGTTGGAGATATAAAAGGGAATATATCTATGTATAATAACAAAATAACTGAGAGCGAAATTAAAGAAGCATCCGAATTAGTAAGAGCGAATGAATTTATTGAAAAATTACCAAATGGTTATGATGAGGCAGTTGTTGAAAGAGGTTCAACATTATCAAGTGGTCAGCGCCAATTAATCACGTTTGCTAGAACGATCGCAGCTAAACCTACTATTCTTATTTTAGATGAAGCAACTGCAAATATTGATAGTGAAACAGAAGAAGCAATTCAAGAAGCTTTAACTGAGATGAGAAAAGGTAGAACTACGGTTATCATCGCTCATCGTTTATCAACAATTCAAGATGTTGATTGCATATATGTATTGCACAAAGGAAAAATCGTAGAAGAAGGTAACCATCAACAGCTTCTTGCAAAACAAGGATTATACTATAATATGTATCTATTACAAAATAAAGGGTCGTTATTATTGGCCGAGTAATAAAAAAGTAGCTGGATTTTCTAGCTACTTTTTTATTTGGAACTATATTCAAAAGGATATTAATAAAAATTAACTCATAATTAATAAAACCATAAAGTACTGATTAATAGATCAAATGCGGTTGTCATTAGTTTGATGCCTAATATTATTCTAGTAATCACTGATTAACATATGTATTTTAGATAGTACTAACTTAAGTGGGGAATTTTACTGAAATATACTATAAAATTTAAAAATAATTATTTTATAATAATTAAAATTTGATTAGATGAAATAATTAATATTAAAAACTTAATA
>NZ_JBHXLC010000041.1:0-25557 GCF_042721555.1 Gottfriedia sp. NPDC058432 | reverse complement strand
TATCTATGCTACCAACAACTATCCCTGTTCCATCTATTCCCAAACCCCAAACATCAGGCGCTCCAATTTTTTCAAGGCCCCATTCTACATTATTAATCGCTGGAACAGCAGCTTCAGTAGTTTTTGCAGGTTCGATTAACTTTGTAATTCCATTAGGTTTTATACTTTCAACCTCAGGCATAGCCGCTATGTTTCTCATAACTTCCTCTGTTCCTGTAACTGCCATACCATTTACTATATAAAACGACTCAAAATCCTTTACATTTCCATTAAGCTTTTCTTTTTTAATATATTCCTTCAAATTTCTCTGTGATGAATCTGATTTAATTCTTAATTCAGAAACGATTGATGAACGAACTACTAACTCTTTTTTTACATTTGATAGTTGCTTATTCTTAGCTTTAACATCATTAGCAACCTTTACTGTATCTACCTGATCCTTAAATTTTACAAGAAAGGTAGTTTGAGAGTTATTTGCAAATTCTTTTTTAAGTTCTGGACTTATTTTATTCGCTATTACCTCTTTAGCTTCTTGGTTATTGCTTGTCTCAATATTGTCCTTTGCATAAGCCTTAACATAATTTCCAGCTGGTGCAGCAAATGAACTAATAGTTAGTAAGAAAGCTGTCGACAATGTAAGTAATTTTTTGGGTATTTTTACCATGTTTATACCTCCATATTTAGATTAAATTTACCTAACTAATCCTTTAACCTCCTTCCCCTTCACTGCTTGAACCTATTAAGTTATAAAAATATGTTTTGAGATTGGCAGCTCCTAAACCAATTACCGATTCTGTATCACAGTTATGTAGTTTCTAGCTGTATAAATGAATAGTAATAGATTATCCTTTCTAAAGATTCAGAATTTTCAGCGTATTAAAGTTGCTTCAAATCGTGCTCCCGGCTGCTGCATCTTATATGAAAACTTTAAGTTTTTACTCGAATATTGTAAAATCATGAAATTTTATTGAAACCATAACATTATTTTATTGATATTCAACACCACTAAAAAAATGGATGCAGTTGTGCCAAAAGACCCGAACCCTACCATACGAAGGACTCTCCTCCTAATAAGTCGATAGTCATGTTCCACGATTTTATTCAGATATATCACATGTCTTATTAAGGAGTTTTCCGAGCTTCTATTTAAACAAAATTTGTTTACCATACCGATCATTCATCATTTAAAACAATCATAACAGTATATCTAAAAGTTAGAGAGTTAGAGATTCATAGCAATTATTATAATGTTTTTGGACTAGAGTAAAGCATACCAGTTAAAAGTGGAGTCCTTCATTTATAATAAAATAGAGACATCACTAGGGCTTAAAATGGACCTTTTGGCTCCTGTTACACCAGTCATTATGTTACTCCCATACTAATAACGATGTTAGATTACATCTAAAAGAATATCGTTAAACGCTATTCCAAACTTTTTGGATTATATTGATAAAAGATTGTGTTATTAGTACGTTTTCTTTTCCCTTGAACATAATGATAGAGCTTTTTACTTTTACTTTGTTCTCAGTATTTAAGATTAGAACTAAATCCCTATTGCTAATTTCATTTTTTACAGACTTGGCAAATACAGCATTTACAATGAAAAAACTTCGTGAAATTGAACTCGAATATATGAATAAATTGTGTACATATCCAAATAAAATTTAAGGATTCTATCTTACAATTGGTCAAGGGCGATATATGTTTTTTTCTACAAGAGGTTTTTTGCAAGATATCACCAACAACTTTACACTGAAAGCAGAGATCGATACATATAGCGGATTGAAGGAAGAAGTAGAGACTTGTGGTATTGGTCATTCATATGAGGCTGAAATTAATGTATGGAACGCTTTATTACAAAGTAGAAAGTGAGGAAATATTTTGGCAAAGGATTATTTTGTTAGTCAGAAATTTATGTTGTGGTTACAACTTTAAAATCAATTGCGCCACACACTCCACGTGTGCAGTACGCAATTGACAATTCATGAGATGATGTTGAGTTTACATCTAACCGTTAAATATAAAGAACATTTGACCATTAGTATGAATACGAATTGGTGCCAAATTACTACAAGATCAGTTTATCGGTATCTAAATTATTAAGAACTCATACCGCTCTTCCTTTAAAGCCGTAAAGCTTTTAAATAACTGATTTATTAGCTGATCTAACTCTTGGCTACATTGAATGGTAATAGAATGAAGAAATCCATACCGCTTACAAAAATCATATAATTCATTTCTCTTTTTCTCTATCTCTAGTTTTGCTTGTTGTTGTAATAAAGTAGCCATCCCTAAACCCCTCCATTTAATAACTCTCCAGTAAGAATTCTATCTTGATGTGACTGCTGAAATAAGCTGCCCCGTTGTTAGCTTCTGAAACACGCTCAAACCCATAATCCCATCTGTAGTCTCTTTTCTCTGCTTAATCCTATAGAATAGAGAAATAAAGTGTAAAAAACCGGCAACGTCATAACGAAGCGTCACCGGTTCTTGTCATCATTTAAGTCAACTAGGATCTATCAGTAGTTCCACATTTGATGTCATAACACCAGTTGCTGTATTTGTTTCATTATTTTTCTCTATATACAATAAAATCATTGAGTATATATCAGTTAAGGTACTGGTATATAGTGTTTATCTACCTCAATTTAGTACTCAGAAGTCTCAAAACTACTCAAAATTTGAATCTATTATTATTTAATCATTTTCACCAACGGCAATGTTTTGAACGTGATCTTATTGTTTGTGGCTGGTGTACTTGCTCCAGGTAGAACCTCTCCTGTTGTCCCTTTTTTCACACCACCACACTATTAAACCGTGTTATATCACTAAAAAAATATCGTAAAGCTTTTTTACTCTAAAGCATAAATATTATTCCAATTTTTTTGAATTATATTATTAAAAGATTGAATTGTTACTGAGTTTTCTTTTTCCTTCAACGTAATGATAGAGGTTTTTACTTTTACCTTATTCTCAGTAACTTGAATTGGGACTAAATCACCATTATTAATTTCTTTTTTCATACAGACACTGACTCCCAATCCCACTCCGATATTATTTAATACTGCCTTCTTGATCCCGTCTAAACTTCCAAATTCGATTAGATTGTGTGTTGAGAGATTCGTTTGCCTCAAATATTTGCTCATCATCGACTCAAAATATCCATCAGCTTGATATTTAATTAAAGGAAATTTCATTAGTAGTTGGTCTTCTGTGTATCTAGCATATAAATCTTTAGAAACCACTAGAATCATGTCGTCCTCTGCAATTACGATGTTTGTAATTTCATGTCTACATAGTTCACCCGAAATAATCCCAATATCGTATTTATTCGATTCAATCCCTTTTATAATTTCATCTCTTTTGCACGAATACAACTTAATCTGTACTTTGGGATATAGCTTCAAGAACTCAGAAATTACATAAGGAAAATAATTCGTACAATGGCTTTCACATGCGGCAATCGATACAATGCCATACTCATTTGGAAGTTCGGCCAATGATGATTCAATCTTCTCTACTATGGAAAAAAGCTGATCTGTGTATTTTTTAAGGATTCCACCTTCTGGCGTCAAATAGGTCTTCTTACCTATCCGTATAAATAGCTCCTGTTTCAACTCTTGTTCGAGCGTTTGAATTTGTGCAGTTACAGCAGGTTGTGTAAAGTTTAACTGTTGCGCAGCCTTTGTAAAATTTAAGTACTCTGCTACGTATTTAAAAGTTTTCAGATGTCTTAATTCCATTTAGTTGCTCCCCATCCATCAAATTTTTTAGACTGTTGCATAATAGAATAGTACTGAATATCAATAAAAAAATATTATGGCTTAAAGGGCATATTTAGCACGCAAAACTACGAGCTCTGTATTTGGATGAACCCATTAACTTATAAAATAGGTTTTGCGATGAGTCTTAAAACATTAAACTGTCTGTTCATCAATTAAATTAACTAATAGGTTACAAATCTATTACAACCTAAATGTATATCCATTAGATTGTGGTGACAAATGGGGTTTTATAAAGGACTTTTGACATGCGCATTTTTATAATTTAAATATTTTTAAATAAAATAGAAGGAAAGGTTGATTTCTGCTCCAGGCGCTTTCTTTCAGGGGCGCGTTCGCCCGGAGCGGAAAGCAACTTCTCTAGTACTTAGTTAACTTCTCCCAAGAGTGTCTGTTTTACGAACGATCATAACACTCCTATAGGTCCAAAAAATAAATATTATAACAACCTATACTACCATTATTTAGGTGTAGTCATCACTCAGTCCCCCCATATTCAAAAAAATTACTCTTTTTTCGTACGATGGGCACGCAAAGGAAGGAAACTACCAATCTAGTAAGAAAAATAATCTATAATTAGAAAAAAATGTTGATAAATGTAAAGATAAGGCGAAAAACGAGAGGAAAAACCCCACTTTGATTTAAGGGTGATTGATTCTTAAGCACCAAAAACGGCTATAAATTTAAGCTATTTTACTGGAGAAGAAATACATCAAAAGTCACAGTTAAAACCCCCATAGCTACTAATAGAAAATGGCATTACGATATAAATGTAATATTCAAGGCTTTTAGAAAGTAGTAATCGTTTACAAATATTCTGAAAAGTTTTTTGGAAAACGAGGGTCTTATGGAATTTAATTCATTAATCAAGAAAGCAGCTGCTGTGGCATTTTTAGCAGGCTTAATATTCTCCCCTATTCATTGGTGCTTTCTACTGAAGCAGTAGCACAAGAACTTAAGACAGCGGACATTCTGTCATCTTTGACAAAGGAACAACGTGAAGCTTGTATCATTGCAAGTGAACATGCCTATTATTAAAAACAATTAATTGAAATAAATATTTAAAATCAACTTGAAATTAATCATACTTTTATATTTATAGAATCGAAAAAGAAAACCATCTCAAAACAAAATGAATGCTTTTAAGATGGTTTCCTTTACTTTTGTAAATTTATCTGTTGATTACTTTTTTAATTGGAGCCACAGCTTCTCTTTCTCCTACTGTCCGATGCATGATATATGTAGCTAATGCCAGACCAATAAATGGATTGCTTTATAATGGACGAAGTATAACACGATTTCCTTAAGGTTATTAATTTAAAAATCAAGCAAATTTATCGTTTCTACGGTATTTTTCCACGAGATACGCTGCGTATTGATTTGCTTCTTCGACATTGCCTTTTTCCATATGATAGTCGAACAACTTTATCCCATAATGTTCAAATAAGCGAACATGTGCCATTTTCTGATAATAAGGAAATGCTTCTTTTTCAAGGTAATGGTAGTAAAGCTCTTTTTCGTTTTGAAGATTATATTTATGTAAATAGAAGAAATGTTTATAGATTGGATCGGTTATTTCTTCAGAAAGAGCAATACCCTTTTCGACCAATTGGAGCAATTCTTCGGATGATTTCAATCCTTGTTTCGTTAATGCATTTATATAACCTTCCATAGAGGCTATATGAAGGGCCGTACGAGGGTCTTCTATGTCCATAGATTGTTTATAGTATTCACAAGCTTTATCATAATTTCCTTGACGAACTTTCTGGTATGCGAGATTGTGTGACAGCAATGCTCTTTGATGGTCTAATCCAATGTTTTCTGTCATCTCGATTAATCTTTGATATTCGATATCTTTTGGATCGTAAAACTCGTCCCTCTCTACTTGGACCAACATAAGCATTTCTGCTTCAATCATACGCGTAAAACTGCGTACTTCTGTAAAAAAGCTCAGGGACTTTTCGGCAAAATAATAAGCCAATACTCGTGAATTCAGAGAATGATAGGCAAAAGCCAAATGATAATAGTACTCTTGGTTGTTGTAATAGGTTAGATCAATTCCTTGAAAATATGAAATCGCCTTATAATATTCCTTATTTGTCAATGCATTGATCCCTTTAATGTGAAGAAGCATGTTTTTTTCATATGGTGGAAGATCAGACCATTTGTCCATTTCAGCAATTAGAGATGTAGCTTGATGCACCTGCCCTATCAATAAATAATATCTTGTGAGTATGAGCGTATAGGAACGATAAATATCCGGCATATGTAGCAGAGTAATAGTTTCTAATTGCTCCTTTAAATTCGTAGCCTTTGTTTTCAGTTTTAAAATGATCGATTCATGCCATTTTTTTAAAATGGAATCTATGCCATTGTATGTTTTAATTTCTATTTCCATATCAATGCCAAGCCGCTCTGACAGCAAGTTTATTGTTTCTTTAGAAACTTCTGTTAATCCACGTTCAATTTTACTAATATGTGTACTCGAACAGATGCCAATTCCTAAATCCTTCTGCATCATGCTCTGACGTTCACGATAGAATTTGATTATTTGTCCCTCTAGCATGATGATCACCTCACTTTATCCACTCAATATGAATTTTGGGTTCTTATTTTCCTAAAGAAAACCCCTCTCGAAATATTACAATTGAGTCTCTATGACTAATTTTAATAAAAATTTATATTTATTCAAATAACCAAATAATGGATATTCTTAACTATTATTATATATTAATTAATAACTTGGGAGGATGATTCGTATAAATAAGAATCTATCAGAAATAATTGTCCTACTTGATCGAAGCGGATCTATGGCAGGACTTGAGAGTGATACCATTGGCGGGTTTAATACTTTAATAGCAAAACAGTGCCAATTTGATGGTGAATTGATTCTTACTACACTCCTCTTTAATGACGAGTATGAGGTACTGTGGAATGGGATTGATGCAAACAATGAAAGATTAACAGAAAAGGAATATTATGTTAGAGGTTATACGGCACTGCTGGACATAGTGGGAAAGACTATTTGGATGTTGGTTACAGATTGTCAAAAACTAGTGAGATGAGATGCCTGGCAAGGTGATTTTTGTCATTACAAAGGATGGAATGGAAAATGCAAGTCGTGAATTTACGAGCAGCTGCTTTGGATGAGCTAGGCAACAAAATTTCTCAATGAATCATTAAGGCTTATGACTTGAGATAAGATTAATGGCCTATCCATCTGCAAATGATGAATAGGCTATTTTATCTTTTAACTAGACATTGTTATAGTTTTTTATAAAGTAATAAGCAATATTAAAGGGATACATCTATACATTAGGAAGGAGTATCACCTTTGAGAATTTTATTTTTGGATGATTTTTGTTTGCTGTAATCAATTAATCTTAGCTAAGGAGGTTAGAAGCATGACAGATTGGATATTGGATGGAAATGTCATCGCAGATGTGGAACGAGCCACTATTATTTTTACGTTTAAAAATAATAGTGGTCAGCCAATGCTTATTGAGTTTCCAACAAGCCAGTTTTATGATTATAAGGTGTATAATGCACAAGGAGAACAGGTGTATCATTATAGTAATGGGAAATTTTTTTTACAGGTGCTTAAATATGAGTCGTTAAACAGCCTGGAACAAATCCAATGGAAAAGTACGTGGAATTACAAAACGAATGATGGAGTGAGAACACCTGCAGGAACATATACAGTAAATGTCAATTTAGAAATATGGAAAATAAATGAAAAACTTGTTCATTCGAAGCCAGCTACTTCCTTTACATTCAATATTCCGCCTGAAAATATAGCCATTCGATAAGTGAAAGTTACAGGAAGAGAATTTAAAGCAGATGGTTCAGCTAAAATCTTTTATAGATTCACGGTTCCATCTGCTTTAATTTAATGTAGTTCAGTAATAATAATCTCCTGTTACTCCATCCCTCTCCAAACCGCATTCTTAAGTTCCCATTATCTTCTATTTAAAATAAACCCTTGCTACACAACCCGCGTTTTCTCATTATTTAATCCAATTTTTTTAGATAAACTATTTTATTTTCATAATAAAGTCTTGATAAAAAAAGAGGGACAAGGCATAGGATGACTACGATCCTCCCTTTCTCCTTCTCCCTACACTTGCCTTTTATCAGAGAAATTTATTTTGTGGTTAAAACTTTAATTTGAGTTCTGCCGCACACTCAACAGAGCAGTTTATAATTGACAATACATGAGATGTTGGTGAGTTACAACGTTCATCACAATCATAATAATATCGATTGATTGTGATGAACGTTATATTACTCTTTTTCTCCATGGATATTTATTAACATTTTGTTGTTTGACATGTTTCGACTTATGGTGTGAAAAGATTAATTTCTCCTTCGATAACTTTACAAGGACTTAAACTAGCTTTACAAATCTTTAACCAGAAAGGAAACTCTAGTTTAACGTTCATTTGATTTAATAGAGTTGTGGAAGAAAATCAATTTGCCAGGAGGAGAACAATGAATAAAAAACATTTTATTAAAAAGGTGTCTGTGCTTGCACTAGGATTATCCATATCCATTCCAGCTTTGACACATGCTGCTGTATCAGGAAATGGTCATGTAACAATTGATTCTGTAAGATTTATTGGGATGGAAGCACCAAAAACGATTGATAAAATGGTTCAAACCTATACGAACGCATCAATGGAAGTGAAATATAGCAATAGTGAAGTGAAGAAGTTCCCACTTTCTTATAAGAGACTATTTAAATCTGAAGACAACGTAGCAATGAACAAAGGAAAGCTGATTCCAGCAGGCACACCAATTGATGTGAATGGTGACCCAATCATGGATATGAGTATTGAAGGCAAACCTACATATTATGTATCAGATGCCCCAGATTCAAACAGTTTATTGAAGCCAATTGACGGAAAACTTTTCATGGTAACTCATTATGAATATCAAACAATCGATGCGGCTGGTAATTCAGCATATGGTATTGTTCCTGCATCCATGTCATTATCTACACTTCAACAAGATAAGCAAACGGGTGAATTGACACCTAAATCGGTTAAGAAAATTGATTTTTCAAGTGTAAATGGGCTTTGGATTCCATGTAATGGTTCCCTTTCGCCATGGAATACTCATCTAGGTTCAGAAGAGTATGAGCCGGATGCCCGCAGTTTTGAGCAAGATCCAAAATCTTCAGCAAGATCTTCGGTTGAAAGCTTTGCTAAGCTTTATTTCGGTGATAAATCAAAGGCGAACCCTTATTTTTATGGATTTATTCCTGAAATTAGTGTCAACAAAGAAGAGGAAGCTTCTGTTTCCAAACATTACAGCATCGGTCGTTTCTCACATGAATTAATGAAGATGATGCCTGATAACCGGACTGCTTTCTTTGGTGATGACGGTACTTATACAACGTTGTTCATGTATGTAGCCGATAAAGCGAAGGATCTTACTGCAGGTACGCTTTATGCCGCAAAATTCCACCAAACTGGTACTGATAATGGCGGAGCGGGTAACTTAGAATGGATAAAACTTGGCCATTCGACCGATAAAGAAATCAAACAAATCATCGACAGCGGTATCAAGTTCAGCGATATGTTCGAAACATCCGATGTTCCAAAAGAAGGCTTTAAAGCCATCAAGCAATATTCGTACGGTAAAACTGAATATTTAAAATTGAAGCCTGGCATGGAAAAAGCTGCTGCATTCTTAGAATCACGTCGATATGCAGCAATGCTTGGTGCGACTTCTGAATTTAATAAAATGGAAGGTGTAACTTTAAACGAGAAAGATAAAAAGGTTTACATTGCGATTTCCGATCAAAGCAATGGAATGGTTGCAAATTCTACGGACCCAGTAGATGATATCAAACTTCCAAAAATTAAATCAGGTGTTACGTATCAATTGGATTTAACAGACGGCCAAAAAGATAGTACAGGTGAAAAGATTAATAGTAAGTATATCGCTGCTAAAATGTCTGGGTTAATTGTTGGTAAGGATATGCCATCAGCAGATGCATATGGAAACACTGCTGATGGCAATTCAGTAGCCAATACTGATAATCTAAGTTATTCTGAATCATTAAGAACATTATTTATCGGTGAAGACAGCTCAATGCATACCAATAACTTTGTCTGGGCTTATAACGTTGATACAAAGGAGCTATCTAGAATTTTATCAGTCCCAGCTGGAGCTGAATCAACTGGTTTGTTTGCGGCCGATGACCGTAACGGATTCTCTTACATTATGAGTAACTTTCAACATCCAGGGGATGAATTAGAAGGGAAGAATATTACTGCAGTGGATAAAACCGCATTAAAACAGGCGATGGAAAAAGAAATTGGAATAGATCGCACTGGTGGAGTAGGCTATATTTCCGGGATGCCTTTTGGAGGTGATTTCCAAAATACCAACCGCGATGTAAAAAATGATTTGAAATAATAATATTTAGAATCAAGTTGTTTATCAAAAACATTCTTCTTGAAAAAGGCTGACTCAAAAGATCGTTGAAATGACGACTTTTTGAGTCAGTTTTTTTAACAAACAAAGAAGTGTAATTTTTGTTCTCCGATTTTATAATAAAGTGCAAATCCATCAGCCTCACCCTTATTATAAGAAAAAAGGCAGCGCCCAAATGGACTTGCTGCCTTACTTTAAAATGAGTTCTGCCACACACTCCACGTGTGTGGACTGTAATTGACAAAACAATAGATGTTGGTGGGTTTAACAACATTTTTGTGTGGTTCAATTGACATAAAAAAGGATGGTGCAAGCACCATCCAATCTTACGATTATGAATTAATCTTTCACAGGGCTGAATTCATGCACCCATACTCTCATTTTCGGCAGCCAAGGCATCTATGGATGAATCGCAGATTAGCGCACTCCGTATGCTCTTATCAGAGTTTGTTCAATTTGACTACCGTTAGCGTCCCATGCCTTGATTTTCAGAGACACATAACCAGATACTGGATTTTTTACAGTCACAATGTACTTACCATCTTTATTTTGCACCTTTGCTTTGCTCCAAGTGTTTCCATCATCAGTAGATACTGAAACCTCTAAACCACGCATGTCTGGGATCACACCTGATTGAAGCCCGAATGATAAATCGAAATGGTCTGTGATACCACCGTTTGCATTGTTCTCTCCATCAAGATTAATATCATATTTCGGCCACAATACCGCTAGGTCTTCTTTCCCATTGGCTGGTTTAGCTGACTTGAATGTCCACGCAGTACTCGTCGTTGTAGATAATGGTGACCACATTGATTGCTTTGTGTTCATAACAACACGGTATGTCGCTAGTTCAGGGCTAACAGTAATCGGTTTTGAATTCGAAAAATATGCATCTTGTTTGTAAAGATTCCCGTCCTTGAACATCTGTACATTCCCAGTGTCATCTTGCCAACTGAAATCACCCCAGTGGGTAGGTTCACTATCACCAAACTCATGATTGTTGATAATAATTTTGTCTCCATCGCGGTAAGCTTCGATGTACTGAGACTGACCGATTGCAGCTCCTAACCAAGTTTGTTCACGCTTATCGCCAGCACCATAATTCCAAAGTGCATCACTCACGTGTTGGCCAATTTGTTTAAGATTTGGATAGACCGTTTGGTACCAACGCATTTGGTCCATAGTCGGCCACTTGCTACCAGTAGAGTACCAGTCCTCCCTATCTAGCGGGGTTTTAATATTTTTTATGACTTGGACAATGCCAGCCTCATTTGGGCGAACTGCTGATGTTGTCTCGCCAACTTTACTACCTTTGGTTCCACGGAAATGGTTCGTTACGATCGCAGAGTTTTCTGCAGTCACTTCATCACTAGGGTCTTCAGGAATTACACCAGGAACCATCATTGCGATGTTGTATAGGTATGGGCTGTCAGCGATTCCCCTAAGGTCAATTAAAGTTGTACCGTTTGCAATTCGATTAAGAAGCGCAGTTCCATCTTCTTGTCCAAGCGTATAGGCAGGAATACCGATGTTATCAGCTGTTTTTACGCTAACAGCGTATATTCCTGGTCTGTCGCTAACTAGGACCACCGCCGCTGCACCAGCATCTTGTAAAGCTTTAATCTGGCTGGCTGTGCCCTGATTATCATCACGAGTAACCACCGCAATCTTGCCACTAATGTCCTTACCGATCAGGTCCTCTGGCAATCCTTTGCCTACATTTACTGCTTTTAGATTCTTATGTCCGTCTAATCTTGGTACAAAGCCTACCGGTTCTAGAGGGAGTGTTCCACCTAGCCCGTCATAAGATGCCTTGATTACAGGAGCATACCTTTGTTGCTGGAAATTATACTCAAACGTCCCTTCACCATCCTTCAATGGCTTTGTCGGAACTACGTAAACATGATCCCAAATTGCGCTAGATGCTGCCTTCATGTAGTCCAATCCACCTTTGACGCCAGCAAATGCTCTGCGGTAGCCGATTTTCCATCCACCCTGCTCGGACTCCTTAGGCGTCGAGATATTGATCTCTTTACCTAACCTAGCATCCAGCGTAATCGTCTTATCCTCATCGAGCTTCAACTCCACCATTGGATCACCAGCAAGAGCATAGCTCTCGGTTCTCAAACCGGTCACGTCAGTTGTGTATATTGTTCCCATCACAGAATAACGCCCTGGCGGCAATAGGAGACTCGTATCTTGTCCAGCAGTAGGGTAAATCTGAGTGATTTTCCCCGTATCAATGTTCGAAGCAAGTATTTCACCTATAGTTTTGCGTCCGTAACGGTCAATCGTTTGAAGCTTTACTCTAACTGATGGTTCAGTCTTCGTTGCACCAATCGTCGTGTTGATTGTTTTATTATCACTTGAAGTAGCCGTAACCACAACTTTATAATCCTGAACACTACCAAGCGCTGGATTAAATGTCACATTCACCTCACTGCTACCATGTGCTGGAACTGTGACCGTTGACTGATTTAGTGTAAACATTCCAGCAGGTGCTGTCGTTAAATTTTCACCCTTTGCCGTCAAGGAAAGATTCAATGTCACATCTTTATCAGATGGGTTAACATACTTATATGGTTTTACTTTTGGTTGATCCTTTATCATAACAGCTCCCATACTAACGACTGCGGGACTACTATAAACGTTGGCATCCAAGGCATTCTCAATACTAATCCGTCCACCACCCTGTTGATATGGTGTGTAGCGGACATTCATTACACCTGTATCAGCTAAAACTTGCTTAATATGATCTCCAGTCCAATCTGGATGTCTTTGCTTTAGGATTGCTGCAGCGCCAGCTACGTGTGGTGTAGCCATTGAGGTACCGTTAGCAGAAGTATAGTTAGCGTCTACTGGAGTCCCCATCGTTGTCCCTGCAGCACGAGCAGCTACGATTCCTACTCCTGGCGCAGTAACTTCAGGTTTAACATTGTAATTGTTGATAATCGGACCGCGACTTGAGAAGCTAGCTAAAAATTCAGTTGCGGTTTTATCAACAGCCCCAACAGTCAACGCTTTTTCAGCTGCCCCAGGAGATCCTACTGTACCCTTTTTACTTCCTGCATTCCCTGCAGCGATTACAAATAATGTGTTGCTGGATGTACTTAAGTTATTAACCGCCTGACTAATTGGATCTGTACCGTCACTTGGTTCTTGTGTCCCAAGGCTCATACTAACGACATCAGCGCCTTCGTGAACGGCCCACTCCATTCCTGCAATGATTCCAGATTGATCTCCTGAACCTTCATTGCTAAGCACCTTCCCAATTAAAAGGTCTGCACCTGGAGCTACGCCCTTCAATTTACCGCCAGAAGCTGCCCCAGATCCTGCGATTGTCGATGCAACATGCGTACCATGCCCCATGTGATCGACAAAATCTTCACCCGGTACAAAGCTCTTTGTTTCCTTAATAACATCTTTAACATCAGGATGAGTAGGATCAATTCCTGTGTCTAAGATGGCTACTTTAATGCCTTTTCCATTATATCCTGAAGCCCATGCTGTAGGAGCCCCAATCTGTGGAACACTCTTATCAAGTAAAGCATGTACTGGTTTGTCCAGCCAAATCTTTTTTATACCTTCCGTAAGCTCTGACTGAACTTGCTTTGTAATTTCCTCTCCATCAACTGCATTCCAGAATTCCTTAGCATGTTTTTTATTCGTTTTTACTGCGACGGCATTTACACTAGGAAGATCTATTGTTTTCGTTGACCCTGTAGTCACAGCCTCCTCAGCTGATTTACTAACAGCCGAATCTTTTCCTGACTCCTCTGTGACAATTAATGGAATACTTAATCGATGAGAGTCATCATACCCATACTCAATCAATTTCGTTATGTTAAACAAATCCTCATCCATTTTGTTAGATGCCAGAAATGGTGTCGCTTTTTCAGGAATCAGATAATAGTCACCATCAATAGTTTTCTCAGTAAATGCGACTGGAGTGCCGTCTTCATTAGGTACTACTGTGGCTACCATTTTTCCATCACTGTGCTTTTCTACTGTAATGACGTCACCAGTGATAAGTGTAACCTTGTGAATGTCGACAGTTCGAGAATTCTGCTTCTTTTGAGGCGCCTTAATAGAAGCAGTTTCACCAGTGGTATTATCAAAAGCAAATGAATTACCAGAACTTGTCCCCAAAATTACTGCAGAAGTCAAGCCTGCGGTTACTACATTAAAGATTTTCTTGTTACTCTTTTTCCCCATCGAAACTCTCCTTTTACTACTACTATGTAGAATAATATATTTGTAAAAATGTAAAGATTTCGTGCTCAGACTAACTTCACATTTACTACACTGATCCGTGTTTCAACATACTGTTAATGAAACCTTTCAACTTAGCTAGGATTAATTTGAAGTTGAATCGCTTTAATTCTAAATATTCAGAAATATTTATTAATTAAAATTATAGGTTAGTAGGTTATTAGAGTAAATTGGGGTAAAACACCAAAATTTTCATAAACATTTTTTTACATGATTCTACAAGATTATTAATTTCAAATGTTTTGTTTCATAAATTAATTTCGAAAAAAGTAGAAAAATCTTTAATTTTTTGTTTGATTTTGAGAGGTTACTGCACATGAATTGGGGGAATTTTTAGAAATTAATTAAAAAATAGCTAATTTAATTAAATGTTTTTCTAATTTTCTACTAAACTTTTTTATATTTCTTAAAATTTATGACACTTTTTTACAACCTTAAAAAAACTCCCAATCAAATGATTAGAAGTTTTTATGTTTTTAAACTGAATAACGTTATTGACCTAATAAGTTAACTACTACATTTTCTTGAGGTGCAATGTCTGTTTAATAATGAGTAACTTATATAATAAGATTTTAGGAAGGTCCAAGGGTGTTGAACGTTCTAGTTAATTGCATCACTTGTAATATTAGAGGCGAAGTTACAATTCAATATAATTTTAGCGTCCTTTATTATAAGTAAAAAAGGCAGCGCCCAAATGGGCTTGCTGCCTTACTTTAAAATGAGTTGCGCCACGCACTCAACATGTGCAGTATGCGGAAACATATCAACAGGCTGTAAATACTTCACTTCATAACTCTTACTTAATACCTTTAAATCCCTAGCTAAAGTAGAAGGATTACATGAAACATAAACTAATTTCTTCGGTTTAATCTGTAATACAGTATTTAAAAACTCCTCATCACAACCAGTTCTCGGTGGATCAGTTATGATAACGTCTGGTTTCCAGCCTTCTTTTAACCATTTCGGTAATACTTGTTCAGCTTCTCCTGCTTCGTAATGAGTATTTGTAAATCCATGGCTTAGGGCATTTGTTTTAGCATCGATGATTGCTTCTTTTGTTACGTCCATGCCTCGAACTTCTTTTGCGTCTTTTGCTAGCCATAGTCCGATTGTCCCTACTCCACAATAAGCATCTACGACTTTTTCTGTTCCGGTAAGTGCCGCTGCTTTTTTGACTTCATCATATAACTTAACTGTTTGTTCAGGATTTAATTGGAAGAACGCTCTAGCCGAAAGTTCGAATGATAAGTCCCCTAGCTTTTCTTCAATTACTTCTTCACCTGATAAATAGACAGTTTCACGACCAAAGATTACTGAAGTCATTTGATTATTAATGTTTTGCATTAAGCTTGTCACTTCAGGAATTCGCTTTTTAATTTCACTGATTAGTTCATTTTTCTGAGGAAAATCTTTCGTTCCAGTTACAAGAACTAATTGGATTTGACCTGTACGTAAACCAACTCGCGCTACGATTGTTCGGATTACCCCTTTATTTTTTCGTTCATTATAAACAGGGATATTTAAACGAGTTAAAATTTTCTTTACTTTACCTGTAATTTTATTTAAATCCTCATGTTGGATTGGGCAATGGCCAATATCGACAACATTATGAGAGTTTTGTGTATACAGTCCAGCAATGATTTTATTTTTTTCTAGTCCAGCTTGTAGCTGACTTTTGTTGCGATAATTCCAAGGATTTTCCATGCCGATCGTTTCTTTAATTGGTGCTTTTTCTAGTAAATCTTTCGCATACTTTTCCATTGCTTGGATGACAATATCGCGTTTATATCGAAGTTGTCCTTCATAAGATGCATGCTGAATTTGGCAGCCACCACATTTTTCGTAGATTTTACAAGCCGGCTCTACACGATCTGGTGATGTTTTTCGAATACGTTGAATTTTCCCTTCAGCAAAACCGTTACGAACATTCGTTACCTCTGCTACTACTTCTTCTCCAGGTAATGCTCCTTTAATGAAAACTACTTGTCTTTTGAAGTAACCGACACCCTCACCATTAATCCCAATACGTTTGATTGTTATAGGAAAAGATTGGCCTACTTCTAATTTATTTGTTAACTGATTGCTCATATATACAACTCCATTATTCTATGCTCTTCCAAAGATAAAGGGCAGCGTAGCTTCCAAACGGGGAAACCTGCTCTTTTACATAATCCATTATTTCTTTCGAAGGCTTTTCATCTAAATTTAAAAGCTTTTGAAGTGCAATTTGAATTCCAACATCACCAACCGGAAAAATATCTCTTCGACCTAAACCAAATAATAAAAAGTTTTCAACTGTCCAAGGACCGACTCCCTTAAGCTTGATTAACTCCTTTGAAATTTCCTCTGATGATATTGTTCGATAATCTTGATGACTTAAAACTCCCTCACTCCAAGCTTTAGCAATTCCAATCATATATTCAGCTTTTCTAGTACTAAGCTGCAAATCTCTTAACTCATCTATTGTTAAATTAGCAATTATTTCAGGTGATGGAAAAAACCACGAATTACCAATTCTTTCACCATACATTCGAACAAATCGTTTTGTTACTTGGATTGCAAATGTACGCTGTATTTGTTGATGAATAATACATGTAATTAAACAGGCAAAAGGATCATTAGAAACGGTTATTGGTGTATGTCCAAAAAGGTCTATTAGAGGAGAAATTGTAGTTTGTCTTAAATGATGATGTAGTTCGTCAAATTCTGTTTGCCATTGTAAAATAGTCGCAACTTCTTCGAGAATTTTCTCTTTATTTTCATGTTCACTAATGACTTCAAACAAAACCGGAGCATCATTTATTTTCTTAACTTTTACAACTGCTTGATCCCCATCAATATAAAGTGGAATGCTTAACCGCTTTTCAGCAGAATGCACTGTAAACGTTGGCTCATGCTCTAATCTCTTTAAAACTTCTTCCCACTGATATGGTGTTTCTAAAGCAACCTCTTCCTTCCACATTCTCCCGTTCCTCCTTAATTACTCTGAAGTGTATTATAGCATAACAAGTACCGCTTAAGTAAATTTGTGTGAAACGCAAAAAAACTAGAGAATAATCTCTAGTTAAGGTGTGCATAAAATCTGATTTTCAGACTGATTGCAAGCGCTTGTCTTTCGAGGCGCGAAGCCTGGTGAGGAGCGGAGTTATCTTTGACGGTAATGAGCAACGAAGAAAGCGAGCATTTGTCAACAGTCTGAGAAATGCAAAAAAAGCTTGGGGACTAGTCAAGCTTTCTTTGACACATTTAATTTTAAGGGAATGGGGAAACTTTCAAGTCCAATTAGGTTTCAAAACTTATCAAATATCGCTACAGCGGTGTGGATATTTGCTATACCTAAATGATAACGATTATCATTTTCAAAGTCAAGTGTTGGATAAAATAATTTACTTTTTACAGCTACTTTCTCAATACTATTATTCCCCTCTTCTCTCCTCTATCTCAAAATATCTCCGTAAATAATTGGAAATAATACAAGTACAATACCTACTTACCATTCGTAAATTCTGTTCTTTCGAAGACGCATTAGGTTATAATTTATGATAAACTATTTAATTGAAAGTAGAGACTAGTGAGGTAAGACTATTATGGAAAAAGCCAAAGTTAGTGTAGTCGTTGTTGCACATAATCATGAAGATGTCTTAAAAGATTGCCTAAACAGTTTACAAGGTCAATCATTAACTGATATTGAAATAATTATTATAGACAACGGTTCATCTGATAATAGTAAAGAGATAATTGAGGAATATTCGAATTCACATAAAAATTTTCGCTCCATACCATTAGAGCTAATGACAAAAAACAAAGCGCGTAACATAGGTTTACATGAAGCTACTGGAGAGTTTGTGGCATTTATCGATGCGGATGATATTGTTAATCCATCAGCCTATGAAAATTTATATAACAGTGCAATAAAAGATCATACTGATATTGCTTTAGGAAATATCCAATTATTCAATGGTACAAGAAAATGGGAGCATCATGAATTAAAATCAATCATAAAAAAAGATTTACCAACATTACGAGAGTTCCAAAAACATCCGGAACTTCTGTTAAATCCTTCTATTAAAAATATGATTATTAATAGAAATTTATTAAACGATAATCAATTGCAATTCAATGAGTCTTTAACAGAACAACAAGATTTATTATTTACTCAACAATCTTTTATTTGTTCAAATAAAGTATACGTTACTTCAGATATCGTAATTAAAGTGAGAGATTTAACGAACAGTGATGTCATTAAACAAACTAGTACATTAGAATTTTTTGATAACCTTCTCGTTACTCAAACAGAATTAATAAACTACTATAATTTGAAAGATATCACCTCTCACTACTCGCATGTTGAGAAAAAATTATGGGATTATTATTTAACGTCTTTACTGACTAAGGCATACTATTTCCCTTCTGAACAATACAATGAGCTTTTAAGGATTTCATCAGATTTTGCTAAAAACTTGTCTAAAAATCTAATGGAAAATAATATTTCTAAAATTAGTAAAGTATTTTATACAGTTTTTCTAAATCAAAATCCAGAAGAATTTCATTTATTGATGACTCTATTATCAGATCGAACCTTACAAAAAGGTGCAGTGATGATTGAGGGAAAATATTATCATTATTTTGCAAAGTATTTTCCAAAATATAAAGAGTACCTAGAAATTAAGGAATTTAATTTACATCAAAAAATTGAAATCCTTTCGTTACGAGGTGACCGCTTGCAAGTTGGTGGCTTCGCATTTATCGAGGAAATTAATAATTTAGATTCTATTAAGGAATTACAGTTTAAAAACAAATCAAATGGTCAACTCATTACAGTTACACTCGAAACTCTTGAGCGTTCTGATTTGTCCTATCTTTTCTCAAAAAATAGTATCAATTATAGCGATGGTGGCTATAAAACAACTACAATTGAGTTAAGTAAAATATTACCTGATGGCGATTATGAAGTGTTTATTTCAGTAAAAGTTGGAGATATTTCATTAAGAAAACCACTTCATATTTTCTATTTTTCAACGAAGGCAAATTCAAAACCAGCAACAACTAAAACACACAGTATCGTACCTTATTTTCCAAAGAAAAATTTACACATTCGAATCAAAAAAACAGGCTTACTCGGAAAATTAAAAACAAAGATCCAAAAATCATTCCGTGATATCGTTTATGAATTTGGGTTACTTGTCCTAAGAAGAGAATGGAAATCATTCCTTATTTTTTACCTATACCGTTTAACCCAAAGATACTATCGAAATAAGCATATTTGGTTAATTGGAGAACGAAAAGATACGGCACAAGATAATTCATATCACTTATTCAAGTACATTCAAAAAAATAAAGTAAGAGATAACTGCTATTATTTGATTGATAAAAAGGCAAAGGATTACGAATATATAAAGGAATTCGGAAACATTATACAATATGGAAGTTTAAAGCACACACTTTACTTGTTAACTTGTGATAAAACAATTAATGCCTATTCAGAGCGTGCAAACATGTACACCCACGAGTACTTACAAGTTTTAAAATGTCATCCTGAGTGGCAGCAAAATCAAAAAATCCTTATTCAACATGGCGTTATTGGAGTAAGTCGTGTAAATCATGTACTGAATAAAAATCGAATGGGCTATTCACTCTTTATCGTTTCATCTGATTTTGAAAAAGATCATATCGTTAACGAATTCGGCTATGCTGAAAATGAAGTGGCCGTTACTGGATTGGCTAGATGGGATGCGCTTGAAAATACAGGGAATGGGAAAACCATTTTAATCATGCCAACGTGGAGAAACTGGAATAAAAGTACTCAGCAATTAATGAACTCTGAATACTTTAACCGTTATTTCTCTTTACTAAGTAATCCTGAATTACATCAAATACTAGAAAAAAATGATTTAAATATCATTTTCTATCCGCACTACCAAACTCAAATTTATATGAAGGATGTTCCGGATTTCCATAAAAGAATAAAAACGATCCGTCAAGGTGAAGAGACTGTCCAATCACTATTAAAAAGATCAGATTTATTAATCACTGATTATTCAACAGTTTCATTTGATTTTTCATATATGGAAAAACCAGTTATTTTCTATCAGTTTGACTATAAGCGATTTTATTATGAGCATTACAACCAAGGACCAATTACACAAGAATTACTTTTTGGTGAAGTTGTAACTGAAGAAGAGCAAGTTCTTAACGGAATAAAAAAATTCGCTATTAAAGATAAACAATTCTTAGAAAATACAGTTGAAAATCCATTTGTAATCAAAACACCTAAGCAACATGCTAAACTAAACTACGAAGCAATCGCAAACCGTTAAAGAAAACTCTAAAATTGGCTATTACGGAGAGTAAGACTCCTTGCTGCCAAATAAAGAATAAAAAAGCTAATGATTTAAGCAGTTAATAAAACTACTTAATCATTAGCTTTTTATTTTTTAGGTACATAAAAGTTCGGATCAAATCCGCTTCGTTCCATCATTAAGTCATCTAAACTTCTAAAATGATACCCACGTTTATGTAAGCCAGTAATAATTTCATCCATCGCTTCTGCATTATCCTTCGATACAGTATGCATTAATATAACTGCTCCAGGATGAATCATTTTCATCACATTATCATAAGCATATTTCCAACCTCTTTGTTGATCAACCTTCCAATCAACATATGCCAATGACCAGAAAATATTTTCATATCCTTGTTTATTAACTAGTTGTAAGGTACGTTCGCTAAATACACCTCTTGCAGGTCTGAAATATTTCATATCCGATCGGCCAGTCAATTCCTGGTATGCCATTTTAACTTGTTCCAATTCCTCAACAATCTTTTGATCACCAATCGTTGTCATATCAGGATGACTCCATGAATGGTTTCCGACTATATGCCCTTCATTAACCATTCGTTTCACTAATTCAGGATTTTCCTTAATATAATGACCTGTTATAAAAAAAGTCCCATGAACACCATGCTTCTTTAAAACATCCAAAAACTTTGGTGTATAGCCATTTTCATACCCATTGTCAAAAGTTAGATAAACATCTTTTTTTGTAGTATCCCCTAAATACACTGACCCCGTATTTGATACCAATTTATTAAGTTGCTCACCAGCATCAGGTGGAGTCTCATTTTTTGCAGGAACAATCCCCCAGCCATGTGGCGTATTACTATAAGCAAATGTAGTACTAGGATATACTAAGAAAAAAGTAAGAATATATACAATTATTTTTTTCAATTCATTCACCTCACTTAAAAATAGTATCTGTAAATAAATTAGAAATATGAAAAGAATTGGTGCACTTTTGAAATAAAACTAAAATTTTCTAACATGGATTTTTGAAGAAAAGGAGACGCTTGTTTGACTAGATCTATTTTTCGATTTAACCTGAACTTTTTTGAACTTAGGACCATTAATTTACCCTAAAATTAGACTTTTTCTTCATGATTTAATTACTTATTTGCACGCTAGAGAGGCTTATTTGCTGTTTTCATCTATTTAATTGCAGATATGCCATTTTTATTTGCTGTTTTCGTATTTTTAATTGCAGATATGCTATTTTTAATTGCAGTTTTCGTATTTTTATTTGCAGTTCCGTTCTTATTTGCAGAGTTAAAACGTTTATTTGCCCTTATCATATTTTTATTTGCAGCTCTCATTCCTTTATTTTGCAGTCCCTACACACAAAAAAAAGCAATGCCATAAAAATGACATTGCCCTAAAAACTCAATTATTAAAATACCTTCTCAGCCATAGTAGCTAATTTCTCAAGTGAACTCTTATCTACATCTTTATGCAGCGAATTACCATGTGAATCCATTGTTACTACTGCTTTGAAGTCTTCAACTTGTAAGTGCCACATAGCTTCAGGAATACCAAACTCTAGGTAGTTTACGTCTTTTACTTCTTTAATACATTGTGAGTAGTATTGTGCTGCTCCACCGATTGCATTTAAATAAACGCCGCCGTGCTCTTCTAGAGCTTTTAATGTTTTAGCACCCATTCCGCCTTTACCGATTACAGCGCGAATGCCGAATTTTTTCATGATATCGCCTTGGTATGGCTCCTCACGAATACTTGTAGTTGGACCAGCTGCTTTAATGTGATATTTGCCTTCTTCGTCTTTTAATACTACAGGTCCACAGTGGTAAATAATTTGTCCATTTAAATCTACTGGACAATCGTGGTCTTTTAAATGATGGTGGATTGCGTCGCGTCCTGTGTACATCATGCCACTAATTGAAACTACATCTCCAACTTTTAAATCACGAATTTGTTCTTCTGTAATTGGAGCTACTAATTTCACTTCGCGAGGTGCTTCAGTTGTTTCATCAGTTTCATTTGTAAAGCTAATTTCTTCGCCTTCCTTATATAACCATTCTGAAATATCACCAGTTTCAGGATTGATTTTCATTCCTAAACGGCGGAATGCCCAGCAGTTATACGCTACTGATACGAAGAAGCTCGCAGGTAGACGGTTCATCACACCGATTTTACAGCCAAGTAGTGTTGTTTCTCCACCAAAGCCCATTGTTCCTACGCCTAGCTTGTTAGCATTTTCCAAAATGTAATCTTCCATTGCTTTAAGCTCTGGAATTGAATTTTCATCATCAGATAAACGGAATAATTGATCCTTTGCAAGCTCATAACCGCTAGTACGGTCTCCACCAATACCAACTCCGATGAAACCTGCGCTACAGCCTTGTCCTTGTGCTTGGTATACGCTGTGTAAAATACATTTACGGATACCATCTAAATCACGACCTGCTTTTCCAAGTCCTTCAAGTTCGCATGGTAAGCTGTATTGGATGTTTTTATTTTCACATCCGCCACCTTTTAAGATTAAGCGAATATCAATATAGTCACCCTCGTGTTGTTCAAATTTAACAACAGGAGTACCTGGTCCTAAGTTATTTCCGCTGTTTTTACCAAATAAAGAATCTACAGAGTTAGAACGAAGCTTACCATCTTTTGTAGCTTGTTCAATTGCAGCATAAATTGCTTCTTTTATCACAAGTTGGTTTACCCCAACTGGTGTTTTCACTTTAAAAGTTGGCATACCAGTATCTTGGCAAATCGGTGAAACATCACCTTCTGCCATCATTATATTGTTTGTAATCGTTTCCAATGCGATGGCACTTCTTGTACCCGCAGTTTCACTTGCTTTAGCTTGTCTGATTGCTTTACGTACGTCTTTTGGTAAATTTGTTGATGTTTCGACAATTAATTGATAAATACTTTCCTGTATGTGTTGCATTCATGCTCCCCCTTAAAACCCTTTATAAAAATACTGAATGTTCCCCTCTTCATTATAATACAATTTTTAATAAACGGAATAAAAAAAGCCCTTCAGAATTAGTTTCTGATTTGGGCAAATATTTAGCTACTTCTTTTGATCACAATTAAACTATGTTCTCGTTCCAATAAAAAAAGCCCATTATAATGGACTCAATCTGGGCGATTTACTTCACGACATTTACTTTCTAAGTCATCTAAAACTGATAATAATTGATCTAGTTCTTCTAAGCTCACTTCTTCAGCTTCTAATGATTCGATTGTTTCCATTACTGAGTTAAAACGTTCTTTAATATAAGATAATTGTTCAACTGTGTTTGACATGAAATGATCGTCCTTTCTAATACAATTATAAATTATATTATACCCTTCTTCTCCTATATATCGTAAACTTTCGACATTTTTTTATATTTTAGGAATTTATTTCTATACAACGCTTAACTTTCTTTCTTATAATAGTTGAGGAAAATTAATTTAGTCTAATACTTATGGGTGCAGTTATTGTATCTAAAGGAGTAATCACATGAAAAAATTATTACAACAAATAACACCTACATATGATCCATGGGAAGCATATTTAGATGTTGAAGAGTATGGTAAGAACATACTTACAAATGTAGAGTTTACGACTACAACGATTTGTAATATGCGCTGTGAGCATTGTGCAGTCGGATATACTTTACAACCAAAGGATCCAAATCCTCTACCTATTGAGCTAGTATTAAACCGCTTAGAAGAGATTGAAAAGCTACGTTGTATTAGTATCACTGGTGGAGAACCGATGCTTTCAAATAAAATGTTGAACGGTTATGTTGTGCCTTTATTGAAATATGCACATGAACGTGGAGTTCGTACGCAAATTAATTCAAATCTAACATTAGATTTTGAAAGATATGAAAAAATAATTCCTTATTTAGACGTGCTACATATCTCTCATAACTGGGGAACTGTTGATGAATTTGTAGAAGCAGGATTTGCGATGATGGATCGTAAACCGACATATGCGCAGCGTGCGAAATTATTCGAAAACATGATTGAAAACAGCCGACGCCTTGCTGATGCTGGAGTTATGGTATCCGCTGAAACAATGTTAAACAAACGTACTCTTCCATACTTAGAAAAAATCCATCGTCAAATCATAGAAGAAATGAAATGTCATAGACACGAAATTCACCCTATGTATGCCAGCGATTTTGCTAGTACATTAGAAGTCCTGACAAAACCAGAGCTTCGCGAAGCAATTTCAACTTTACTTGATGTACGTGATGAAAATATTTGGATGCTATTTGGTACTCTGCCATTTTATCCATGTAGCGATGATCAAAACGATTTAGACATCATTCAGAGATTATATAATAGTAAAAATGTAACATTACGAAATGACCCTGATGGTCGTTCTCGCTTAAATGTAAATGTATTTGATGGTAGCATCATCGTTACTGACTTTGGTGATGTACCTCATCTTGGAAATATTCAAACCCATACATTACAAGAAGCATATGATACTTGGACATTATCAAAAACAGCAAAAGAACTTAGCTGTCATTGCCCAGCAGTTAAATGCTTAGGACCTAATATTCTTGTAAAAAACAGCTATTATCCTGAAACTGATTTTTCGAATAGAAGTACTAAGATTTTAAAAGGAAATTAAATCCCTAAAAAAGAACATGTCATATTGTGGTCAAGACCCCAAAAAGTGGAGATGTAAAAAACCTGAGTTATTTCCTTTTGGAAATAGCTCTTTCTTTTGTGTTCATGTTGAGCTATTAACTA
>NZ_JBHXLC010000040.1:0-27700 GCF_042721555.1 Gottfriedia sp. NPDC058432 | reverse complement strand
GCTAATTAACTATTCCACCAAGATGACAGAAAGCCTCTGAATGGGCTAATTGTCTTCCTGGTGGAATTTTTTTTTTCTAAAAGGTAGGAAGTGAAGTGAATTTGTGGGAAATGTGATCGAAACTTAGACAATATTTCTCAGTCTGTGTAAATAGGTTAAAGGGTACAGTGCAAAGATATGTAATAACATTTAAAAAATTGAAATTGAGGCGAATAAGTAATGTCAAAAAAAATACATGAATTTAATGATATGATGAGAAAACTTCGGAAAGATTTGTTTGGAAAGGGTCCGGAGCGGATTCATACAGTGTTTGTTGAAAACATGGCCGTTTCAACATTATATGGTAATTTGACACCAACTGAAAAATTTATTTCCGGAACAATGAATGGGGCAGAAATGGTTCATACTGCACGAACAAAAATGATTCAAGAATTGTACTTAAATAACCCTCCAGAAGGTTTAGAAGAACTTGTTGGCGCAAAATTAGTCCATCTATTTTCAGATATGAAAGTTGAAGAAAATATAGGCATTTCAGTTTTTGTATTTGATCGAAACATTGTATAGAGAAGCGAAAATGCTTAATGTTAAACTTTTATGTCAACAAAATCAAATAAAGAATCTTTTTATAGGGGAAAAAATGGAGGAGACAAATGTTTGGAACGAGTTGGTTTAAAAACCGAAAAATGCTGATCAAGCTTTATCAAACTTTATTAAATATATCTTTATTTTTACTGAGTTTGATTCTTGCGTATTTCCTTTTTAGAGAACTTTATTATATTTTTAACGATATTTTATTAGGAAATAAAAATGTTCATCAGATTTTTAGCAAAGTTTTAATATTTTTCTTATATTTTGGATTTATATCAATTATTGTTCAATATTTCAAAGAAAATTATCATTTTCCAATACGCTATCTTCTATATATCGGGATTACAGCGACTATTCGTTTTATTATTGTAAATGGAGAATCGGCCCATAATCTTTGGTTAGCAATTATTATTTTAGTACTAACAATTAGTTATATTATTTTACCTTTTGGGGAATCGAGAAATGGTTAAATTGTCCCTATAAAGTAGCAGAAAAATTTTTACTAAAAATAAAGCAGTTTAACCCAACCTTAAGGTTGAGTTAATTTAATTATACTTTGACGACAATATCCATAGATTAACTTGAACAACCAGAACTTGAACAACTCGAACTAGAACACGAAGAGTGAGAACCACTAGAACATGAAGAATGTGATGAACTAGAGCATGAAGAGTGCGAGTTATGATGATGACTATCATTCTTGCTTGAACAATCATTTGAACTTTCATTTAATGCAAAAAATGAATTTGTAGCTAAAAATGTTGAGTTAATATGGCCATCATCTGATTTTTTGCTAGAAGATGGACGTTTAGATGAATTTGGGTAAGATTTTTGTGATTGGTCTTTTGTTCTTGCTTCTTCATTTTCTTTTTCTACTAAATTTTTTTGAATTCTAGCAAACTCGTTTAAAAAATTATTTTTAGTATGTGAGTTTAAATGTGAAACGAAACTTTTTGTTTGAATTGTTTTGCTCGATAAATATTCTTGAACTTTAGTATTTTTATAATTAACAACTAAACTTCCTAAGACATTGGTATTTACAGATGTCGTTTCAAACAAAGTATTATATAACAAATTGTAAACAGCCCTAGCATCGCTTCGATCGGTTATAGTTACATCATCTTTATGAATATTTGGTTCATGGTGTATCATTTCACCACAAAAAGCCTTGCAGAAGTTATGATAACTTTTCGTAAATAAAATCATTTCGTGCCAGATTTTATCAACTTCTTGACTATACATTGGTACGTTTTCAAAGATTGCAGCCATTAAGAAAAAGCGCTTTAATTCACTTTCAATAAAGGAATATTTTTCTTTGCTCCAACCTTCTTTTTCAATAATTCTTTCTTTAACATTAGCTAGGAAATCCATTTTCCATGCGTTTTCTAGTCTAGAAACGAACGATAAATTAACGAAGTTAGAATTTACTTTTAAGTCGTTTGTATTAAACTGATTGTAAAGATTGTTATAAAATGCATTATCATTTTTTATTTTCTTTTTTAAAAATCTTCCGAAAATTTTTTTCATATAAACCTCCTTTTATTTATTGTATTACAATTATATAATTAAAAAATAAACAAAAGAAGAAAATTGTTAAGATAAGGAAAACTTAGAGATCGAATAGGCAATTGGATAAACCAATAATAATATGCACATCCACATTATTTACTACGTATTTATTCAATTAACTGCGAAGTTTTTTGCTGTGTAAAAATATGGTACAATCTATCTGATATTTACATTTTTAAAGGGGAAATATCAAGTAGAATTAATGAACTAGAATTGGTTTGTTTTTTTAGTTCTAAAACGAGGTAATTACAATTTGTTGGAGGGTTTCAAAGATGACACAAGAACAAGTAATACCGGTTGTATCAGGGCAAAGGATTACTCCATTTCTTACGTTTAGTGGGAATGCGGAGGAAGCAATGAATTATTATGTTCGTACTTTTCCGAATTCAAAACTCGTTTCTCTTCGAAGATATACGAAAGATGACCGAGGTGTTGAAGGGAAAATTCTAAATGGCATTATTGAAATTTTAGGACAGTCTTTTATGGTATTGGATATGGAAAAAGAACATTGTCCTGAATTTACTTGGGCTGTTTCATTTTACTTAGAATGCAATGACGATGCGGAGTTTGATTTAATTTTTGGCGGATTAAAGGTTGATGGGAAAGTACTTATGGGGCCAGTAGAAATGAATGATTTTAGTAAGGTTACATGGGTTACTGATTGTTTTGGCGTTACTTGGCAGCTAGTGTTAAGAAAAAGATCTTAACAATCGGCGAATTATTCCTTTTTCTGTTATTCAACAAGTTATTAAAAGATGACAAATGGACAAGTTTTCTTAAATAATAATTTATCGATAAATATTTTGAATATTCCTACAAGTTTTAATAAAAAAATATTTTTTAAAAATAATAATCTGAAAATATTGAAGTTTACTAATTGTTGGCATATAATGTAATCAGATACTAGTTTATTAGAGAAAGTAAGTAAGAGGTATTAGCGATATGGCAGAGCAAAGTCAACGAATAGGTCGAACAGCTATGATGCTTGCTTTGACTGATCAAGAAGAAGAATTAATGAAAAATGAAAACGTTGTATGGTGTGTAGGTAAGGTCGGCACAATGGATGCTCAAAAGGTCGTTGCTGCGATTGAAACCGCTGCCAAACAAAATGGTGTAATCAATGGAGCTCTATATAGAGAAGTTCATTCATTATATCATGCAACACTTGAAGCGATTCAAGGCGTAACAAGAGGTCATGTTCAATTAGGTGATGTTCTTAGAACAGTAGGACTTAGATTTGCTGTTGTTAGAGGTAAACCTTATAAAAACGTAAACGAGGGTGACTGGATTGCAGTTGCACTATACGGAACGATTGGTGCTCCTATTAAAGGATCGGAGCATGAATCAGCAGGACTCGGCATTAATCACATATAATTGCCCATAGTTTATTAGATGATAGGGGGCTATGATTCGTAAGTTACTATTTACGTCTCATAGCCTCTTTCTGTGTTTTTTTTGACAAAATTCGGAGGTGTTTTTTAATGGTAACTTTAACTGGTAATAGCTTAACAATGGAACAAATGAAAAGTATTTTATTCGAAATGGCGTATGTAAAAGCGAGTGAAGATAGCTTAGTAGCGGTAAAAGCATGTAGAGAAAAGGTTGAAGAAATCGTAAATAATGGCAAAGTCGTTTATGGTATCACAACAGGTTTCGGAAAATTTAGTGATGTATTAATTGAAAAAGAAAATGTTTCAACACTTCAATATAACTTAATAGCTTCTCATGCATGTGGAGTTGGTGAACCGTTCCCTGAATTAGTTTCAAGAGCGATGTTAGTACTTCGTGCAAATACAATGTTAAAAGGTCACTCTGGTGTACGTTTAGTAGTAGTTGAAAAATTACTTTCATTAATTAATGCTCAAATTCACCCAGTTATCCCATCTCAAGGATCATTAGGTGCAAGCGGAGATTTAGCTCCTTTATCTCACTTAGCTTTAGTTTTACTTGGTGAAGGTGAAGTTTTCTATAAAGGAAAACGTATGGAAACAGCAGAAGCTTTAGCTAAAGAAGGAATTTTACCAATTACTCTAGAAGCTAAAGAAGGTTTAGCTTTAATTAATGGTACACAAGCAATGACAGCAATGGGCATTCTTACTTATCTTGAAGGTGAAGAATTAGCTTATCAAAGTGAATTGATTTCTTCTATTACATTTGAAGCATTAAACGGCATTACAGATGTTTTTGATGAAAGAATTCATATTGCTCGTGGATATAAAGAACAAATTGAAGTAGCAGAACGTTACCGCAATATTTTAGCAACTAGTCAATTAACGACTAGACAAGGTGAAATCCGAGTTCAAGATGCTTATACATTAAGATGTATTCCTCAAGTTCATGGAGCAAGCTGGCAAGTACTGAACTATGCAAAAGAGAAGTTAGAAATCGAAATGAATGCAGCTACTGATAATCCATTATTATTCGGAGATGATGTATTCTCTGGTGGAAATTTCCATGGTCAACCAATCGCATTTGCAATGGACTTCTTTAAATTAGGTGTTGCTGAGTTAGCAAATATTTCTGAAAGACGTATTGAACGTTTAGTTAACCCACAATTAAATGATTTACCACCATTTTTAAGTCCAGAACCAGGATTACAATCTGGTGCAATGATTATGCAATACGTTGCGGCTGCTTTAGTTTCTGAAAATAAAACATTAGCACATCCAGCAAGTGTTGACTCAATTCCTTCTTCAGCTAACCAAGAAGACCATGTAAGTATGGGGACAATCGGTGCACGTCATGCTTACCAAATTCTACAAAACGCTAGAAGAGTTTTAGCAATCGAATGTATTTGTGCAATGCAAGGTGTTGAATATAAAGGAATTGACAAAATGTCTGAGACAACTAGAAAGTTTATGGAAGATGCTCGTAAAACAGTTCCATCAATTACTAGAGATCGCGTATTCTCAAAAGACATTGAAAAATTAACAACTTATTTAAAAGAAAATTTCATAGCAAAAAACTATACAAAACAAACACAAATATAAGAAGAGGTGGTATTAAAATGGAAATCACAAAAGGATCTTTAAAAGCGCCAAGAGGTACTGAATTAAACACTAAAGGTTGGGTTCAAGAAGCAGCACTTCGTATGTTATTAAACAACTTAGACGAAGAAGTTGCAGAAAGACCAGAAGATTTAGTTGTATACGGTGGAATCGGTAAAGCTGCAAGAAACTGGGAGAGTTTTGATGCAATTATTGAATCATTAAAGAAATTAGAGAGCGATGAAACATTATTAGTTCAATCAGGTAAACCAGTTGCAGTATTCAAATCTCATGAAGATGCACCACGAGTTTTACTAGCAAACTCAAACTTAGTTCCAAAATGGGCAACTTGGGAACACTTCCGTGAATTAGATGAAAAAGGCTTAATGATGTATGGTCAAATGACTGCTGGTAGTTGGATTTACATCGGTACTCAAGGTATTTTACAAGGTACTTATGAAACATTTGGAGAAGCTGCTAAACAACATTTCGGTGGTAGCTTAAAAGGTACAATTACAATTACAGCAGGACTTGGCGGTATGGGTGGAGCTCAACCTCTAGCTGTAACAATGAATGGTGGAGTTGTAATCGGTATTGATGTTGACGAAACTAGAATTCAACGTCGTATTGACACTAGATATTGTGACGTGTTAACACACGATTTAGAGGAAGCATTACAACTTGCTACTGAAGCTAAAAACGAAGGAAGAGCTTTAGCAATCGGATTAGTAGGTAATGCTGCTGAAATTTTACCTCAATTAGTTGAACGTAATTTTGTACCAGATTTAATTACTGACCAAACTTCTGCACATGATCCATTAAATGGTTATTTACCGATCGGAATGTCTATGGAAGAAGGAAAGAAACTTCGTGCCCAAAATCCAGATGAAGTAATTAAACGTGCAAAACATAGTATGGCAGTTCATGTTGAAGCAATTTTAGCGATGCAACAACGTGGCGCTCTTGCGTTTGATTACGGTAACAACATTCGTCAAGTTGCTTTAGATGAAGGCGTTAAAAATGCATTTGATTTCCCTGGTTTCGTACCTGCATTTATTCGTCCATTATTTTGTGAAGGTAAAGGTCCTTTCCGTTGGGTAGCACTTTCTGGTGATCCAGAAGATATTTACAAAACAGACGAAGTTATTTTACGTGAATTTGCTGATAACGAGCATTTATGTAACTGGATCCGTATGGCTCGTGAAAAGGTTGCATTCCAAGGTCTACCATCACGTATTTGTTGGTTAGGCTACGGTGAGCGTGCTAAATTCGGTAAAATCATTAACGAAATGGTTAAAAATGGTGAATTAAAAGCGCCAATCGTAATCGGTCGTGACCATTTAGATTGTGGTTCAGTAGCATCTCCAAATCGTGAAACAGAAAGCATGAAAGATGGTAGTGACGCAGTAGCTGACTGGCCAATCCTAAATGCACTTATTAATGGTGTAAATGGCGCAAGCTGGGTAAGTGTACACCACGGTGGTGGAGTAGGTATGGGTTATTCTTTACATGCTGGTATGGTAATCGTTGCTGACGGTACGGATGCAGCTGCAAAACGTATCGAAAGAGTATTAACTTCAGATCCAGGAATGGGTGTAGTTCGTCACGTTGATGCAGGTTATGATTTAGCTGTTGAAACTGCAAAAGCAAAAGGCGTAAACATCCCAATGATGAAGTAGGTGTTAGAATTGAAAGCAGATATTCTATTAACAAATATTGGTCAATTATTAACGATGGATCATGGTAATGGTCCAATTCATGGAAAAGACATGAGTAATCTACCTGTACTAGAAAATGCAGAAATTGCATGGAAAGATGGGGAAATTATTTATATCGGTCAAATGAACGAACAGAAAATTGATGCAAAAGAAGTAATTGATTGCCAGGGAAAACTAGTCACTCCAGGATTAGTTGACCCTCATACTCACGTGGTCTTTGGAGGATCACGTGAGCATGAAGTTAGTTTGAAATTACAAGGTGCTTCTTATTTAGAAATATTAGAAATGGGTGGCGGGATCCATTCTACTGTAGGTCAAACTAAATTAGCTTCACATGAGGATTTAAAAAAGAAAACAATTCATCACCTAAACAGAATGCTTTCATTCGGTGTAACAACAGTTGAAGCAAAAAGTGGTTATGGACTTGATGAAGAAACTGAATTAAAACAACTTCGAGTTGCTAAAGAATTACAAGCTGAGCATGATATTGATTTAGTTTCAACTTTCTTAGGTGCGCATGCAATACCTAAGGAGTATAAGGGAAATGAAGAAGCTTTCTTAGAAAAAATGCTATCTTTATTAGATGTTATTAAAGAGGAAGAACTTGCTGAATTTGTAGATGTATTCGCTGAAACTGGTGTATTTTCAGTAGAACAATCAAGAGGATTTTTACTAAAAGCAAAAGAACAAGGCTTTAATGTTAAAATTCATGCCGATGAAATCGATCCTCTAGGTGGTACTGAAATGGCAGCTGAAATTGGCGCTATTTCCGCTGATCATCTATGTGGAGCATCTGAAAAAGGTGTAGAAATGCTTGGTAAGAGCAATACAATCGGTGTCATTTTACCGGGAACTACTTTCTATTTGAATAAACCAGAATTTGCACCTGCAAGAGCGATGATTGAAAATAACGTAGCAGTTTCATTAGCAACTGATTTCAACCCAGGAAGTTGCCCGACTGAAAATTTACAATTAATCATGACAATTGCAATGCTTAAATTAAAAATGACGCCTGAAGAAATTTGGAATGCCGTTACGATTAACTCATCACACGCGATTAATCGTGGAGACCAAGCTGGTAAGCTAAAAATTGGACGTAAGGCAGATGTCGTTATTTGGAATGTACCAAACTATACTTATGTACCTTACCATTTTGGTGTAAATCATGTAGAATCAGTATTTAAGAATGGTAAATTAGTAGTAAGTAGGGGTGAACACGATGTCGCTATCACATCTTAAAAAAGCAGGAGATGCAAATTTCATTGATTCAAAAGTAACAAAAGCAAATGAAATCATCTCTGCATGGAATGGAACAGAAGCATCCAATTTCTCAATTATCGGTGTACCATTGTCTAAAACATCAATTAGTCATTCAGGCGCAAGCTTTGCACCTGCTTCAATTCGAAAAATGCTAAGTAGCTACAGTACTTATCATATCGAAGACCAAATTGATTTAAAGGATTTCAATGTAACTGATTTTGGTGATATTACGATGCATGTGACTGATTTTGAAGAGTCAAGAAATCGTATTAGATCTACAATCTCTGAATTGCTAGGTCAATATAAAGAAACGATGCCAATCATTTTAGGTGGGGATCACGGAATTAGTTTTCCAAGCATTTCAGCTTTTGCAAAAGAACGAGGAACAGTAGGAGTTATCCAATTTGATGCTCATCATGACTTAAGAAATACTGAAGATGGTGGACGTTCAAACGGTACACCTTTCCGTAGCTTGATTGACGAAGGCATTCTAAAAGGTGAACATTTAGTTCAAATTGGAATCCGAAATTTTTCAAATAGTGCTCCATACACTGAATTCGGTGTAAATAACGGTGTAACAATCTACTCAATGCGTGATGTTCGCGAATTAGGTATCTCAAAAATTATTAAAGAGAGCATCAACCATTTAGTAGACAAAGTAGATGCAATTTACATTAGCCTAGATATGGACGTACTAGACCAAGCATTTGCTCCTGGTTGCCCAGCAATTGGACCTGGAGGAATGGACAGTCAAACTCTATTAGATGGTATCTGTTATCTAGCATCACATCCAAAAGTTACTGGAATGGATATTGTTGAGCTTGACCCAACAATCGATTTCCGTGACATGACAAGCAGAATCGCAGCACATGTTATCTTAAACTTTCTTGTTGAGAAGGTTAAACTGTTAAATAAGTAAAATGAGAAACTCGTAAACTTCTTTGTTTACGGGTTTTTTGTTTTGTTCGGGCGGGTGTGTTCATAAAATTTGTAAAAGTGTAAATAAGAGATGTGTGGCTGCAATTAAATTTGGTAATAGTGCAAATAAGAGCTTGTTAGGTGCAAATAAGGGTCGAAGTGCAATTGAGAGCTCCCTAGCAGCAAATAAAAGTCGAAGTACAAATAAAAATATAGAAACTGCAATTAATATTGGTTAAAGTGCAATTAAAAATAACAAAACTACAATTAAAATTGTGAACAGTGCAAATGAAAATTTCAAAACTGCAAATAAACATAGAATACATGTTCTAAAAAAGCAAATCATGATGTTTTTTGTTCTTTTAATCCAATATATCGATATTTGATGGCACCAAGTTTGCTTGTTATAATCAAAATAAGAACAAATATTCGGCGAGAGTTTCAAAAATAAAAAAATGTATAAAAGAAAGTAGGAGGAACAGTTTTGGAAAATAGCATAAAACAAAGAAAAATAATTTTGGATTTAGCAGTTACATTAGATGGTTTGATAGAAGGGAAAAATGGAGAAGTTGATTGGTGCATAATGGATCCTGAAATGGAATTCACAAATTTCTTGAATCAAATAGATACTATTTTATATGGTCGAAAAAGCTATGATTTGTGGGGGAATTATATTCCAAGTATAGACGACTCTGAATCTGATAAAGAAATGTGGAATTTAGTACATAGCAAGGAAAAATATGTGTTTTCCAGAACTCAATCAAATGATGAAAATAATGCAACATTTATAAATGAAAATATAATTGAAGAAGTAAATAAATTAAAGGAAAGGCCCGGCAAAAACATCTGGTTGTATGGAGGTTCAAGCCTTATTACATCATTTTTAAATCTAGGGCTAGTAGATGAAATTAGATTATCAATTCATCCAGTTATATTGGGTGAAGGAAAACCTTTGTTTGTTGAAATAAAACAGAGAAAGAATTTAAACATGATGAATACAAGAACGTTTTCTTCTGGAGTTGTGCAGGTAACTTATCATTTGAAAGAAGAATAAGTTTCTTAAGAGGATTATATTTGGGTATATAAAGTAGTTTTGAACTTTCCTTCAGCTGTTAATTTTGGAGAAATTAATTTTATAGAAGTTTCTCATCTAAAAGAAGAGTTTAGTCCATTTTATATAGTATTGAGTAAAAAGGAACTGAATGAACCACTCTTATTAAAAAGTGAGAATGAATTGAATAGTGCAGAATTAAATCAAATGGCTTACTGGAAACCTAATAGAATAGGTGAAGTTTTATTTAATCATTGGGACTAGTTCTAAAATACTTAATAATACAATGTTATTATTCAGCTAAAGCTAGTAGTTCGTTAAAGATAAGGAGGATTGAGTATGAACCCATGGAAATATCAAACAACAAACGATTATTTTGATTACTTAGATTTTCACGATTGTATTGTTGAAGATATAAAAATAGAAAAAGATATTGTTACTATTTATTTTGAGTTTATTTATATCTCTAAAGATCATCCTCTAAATCCTTATAAAGTAGCGAAATGAACAGATCAATGTAAATTGACTTTCTATAATGTAAAAATGAGTGAAGCAATTATCTATTTAGATGATGATAAGGAAAAAGAAGTCCAACTTTTAGACTTGGATGAGATGGAATTTTTAGAGTTTAAGCAACTACATGTTGATCAAGATTTCGTATATGAAATGTTTGGCTCTGATGGGAAAACACATCATTTTTGTAGCATTAAACTCAAGGCGAAAAGTTTTAAATTGAAGTGGAATGAATTCACTGAAGATGCGTGGTATGTTTGACCTATATTCAACTAAACAGTATTTAGTTTGATTTAACGCTCTCTTCAAATGAGGTGAAAATTCATGTGTGATGAAGAAAAAAAGAAGATATGGAATATTTTAAGTTGATTAAAGGTGTATCTAATGAAGAAATAGACAAAATTGAAGCGAAATATGGGATAACCTTACCAAAAGATTTTCGGGAATTCTATCAGTACAAAAACGGAAGTGGTTACCATTTTCATATTTTATATCCTAAGTGTGAAAATGATAATATTGAACCTTTTTATTTGTTTTCATTAGATGAAATGATAGATGAAAAAGAAGCTTACTTTAGTGATCATGAATTAATGAGTGATTATTACGAAGAAGATGAAATTAATAATTTAGATAAGAGAATTAAACCTTATTTAAAGAATAAAAAATGAATACCTTTCGCAACCTTAGCTGACGGAGAATTATATTTAATTCTTAACTTTAACCCTACAAACAAAGGAACTGAAGGGCAAATAATCTCGTATATACATAACCCTGACTTTGTATATTTTGTTGCAGATAATTTTACAGATTTACTTAAAAAATCAAATGAAAATTTGAAAAATAATTGGGGAGAAATTGATTATTAAAATTAACTTATTATAAAACGACAGTAATATACTTACGTTTTTATTTTTTAGTATTTTAATTAGCAATGTAGATAACCAGTTCATAATTTTTATTTGTCTCACTGAAGTAGGAATAGATTTACACTGTTATTTACTGCTCTTTTACTTAGAAAAACTTAAAAACAATAAAAATACAGAGGGAAATTAAGAACGAATTGCTTTGCTATTATAATTGTTTTTAATTTTAGGAGTAAAATAGGGACACTTTGCAAAATAGCATATATAATTAGAAAAGCCGAAACAATAGGCAAATGTGTAAATTAATAACAATATGGTTTAGTTAGAAAGTGAGATAAATTATTATGAAATATGATTTAATTTTTGATTTAGACGATACATTAATTCAAACCCAAGCCGCATTTCGGCATAATGTAGATTTATGTGCGAATTTAGTGCAGCAAGCGCTAGATGAAAAAGTATTTATAAATGACATTAAAGAGGTTTTCAATAAAATCGATCTGGAACTAATAAAAGATATGGGTTTTAGTAAAGAGCGATATCCTTATGCATGGGATTCAACTTTAGATTTATTGGCAACACGAAATAATTTAGAGATATCAAGTATTGTCATTGATCAATTACAATCTTTAGCAAAAACGATATTTAAAGTTAATATCCCACTTCAAAGTGACACATTTATAATAGAAGAATTATCAAATCACAAAGATGTGGAAAGTATGACTATATTGACTTTAGGTGAAAAAGACGTACAATCAAAGCGAGTGATGGAAACCGGCTTAGTACAACATTTTGATAACGTTTTTATTACTAATAAAAAAGATATAAATACCTATCTTGAGTTAAATGAAAAATTAAGTAATCCCGTAATGATCGGGAACTCTCTTAGAAGTGACATTGTGCCTGCTTTAGATGCAGGTATGAAAGCAATTCATATTATTAGAGATTCATGGTTTTATGACGATATAGAGCATAGTCATAAAATAGAGAGTATTAAGTCATTAGTCGAAATAAAATTACTTTTATTTGGTAATTTAGTAAACCTTTAAGGGCGGTTTTTCAGTCATTTTATTTAACTATAGTATAATTAACAACTCTTTGGAATAGTCAATCATGTTGTTGAATTAAAAGATAAACTATGCCACTTATGTGTGATAATTGATCTAGCAATTTGATAAATAGAATAATTGGATTTGGAAATTTAAATTGAATTATTGTAATTATTGAGTAGAAAGTGAAAAAACCAGAAAACTTGTAATAAAATTTTCTGGTTTTTTGTCGTGAAAATTTAGAGTTTAATCAATTGTGAAGGCAGAATGCTTATTCAACAAAATAGCAATTTAGTTTATTAAGAATGGATAAATTTAGTAAACCAATTAAATGATTGAACAGAATTAATACGTATTTCTCTTTTTAAACAGGAAAATAGTAGCTGATCTATTAATTAGCTACTAAGTCCTGTTCAGCGATAGCATGCGATAGTTGAACAACATATGTTGCAAATATACAGCTTTTTTTTATGTAAAAAGCGGGGATATCAATAAAGTTTTTGAATATAAAGGGATATTTACTTATTATAGAGAAATCTTTATTTAATGGTAAAATTAGCTAAAAAGGTATTTGAAAACGATAATTTTACATAATAGACTGAAGGGTTTCAAAAATGGTTCGAACTACATTTATGCCAAGCGATAAAGCAAACACCTATATACTCGTTGATAAGGTAGAAAAGAAGGGTCTTGTAGAAAGATAACCAAACCCAAATAATAGAATGACTTCTAATGTCGTACTAACTGAAGAAGGAAGAGCGTTATTTGACGAAATTTTTCCCAAACACGTTCCAACCATTTCTCAAAAATTATCATTGATCTCGAATGATGAAAAAGAACAGCTAATGGATTTATTTAGGAGAATGGAATTGGTGCACAAAATTTGGAAAAATAAATTTTAATATGTTAAATAGGAGGAAAAAAACAATGTCAAATGAAAAATTAAATGTGGGTATTATTTTAGGTAGTACAAGACAAGGACGAGTTAGCCCACAAGTGGGAGAATGGGTTAAAGGAATTGCTGACAAACGTGGAGATGTAAACTATGAAATTGTAGATATTGCTGATTATCAATTGCCTTTTTTAGGAACAACTGATGGGACTGAACCAGGAATTGCAGCATGGAACGAAAAACTTAACAGCTTGGATGGATTCGTATTTATCGTTCAAGAATATAATCACAGCATAACAGGAGCCCTAAAAAATGCACTTGATTTAGCTCGTGAAGCCTGGAATAATAAAGCAGCAGGGATCGTTAGTTATGGTTCAACTGGTGGTGCCCGTGCAGCTGAACATTTACGAGGAATAATGGGTGAGCTAATGATTGCAGATGTTCGTGTTCACCCTACACTGTCCTTATTTACCGATTTTGAAAACTATACTACTTTCAAGCCAGCTGAATTACACCTTAATAATGTAAATGCAATGCTTGACCAAGTTGTTGCTTGGAGTGGTGCATTAAAAACCTTGAGACAATAGTCTTTATAAAGTGAACTATGTTACGAATATCAGACACTAAAAAAGTGTCTGATATTCTTTTTTTATCTAGTGCAGCTTTAATTAAAATTAGAGATTATATTAAAAGGATAATGGACTGTTAATTCAGTCTATTTTTTATGTAAAAATATCATTCTTCCTTTCATTTAGGAGTAAATTGTTATACATCCTCCATCAATGGCAAAACTAATGGTAAAAGGAGGAGATTTAAAAGTGACTCAAGATCGATTTGAAGAAGCATATGAAATGTATAGAAATCAAAGTGATGAAGAACAAATGATAGAGGAATCAGTAAATCAAGACAAGGAACATATTGTTGCTGTTCGTAAAAATGAAGATGGTGATTTAATTGGTTTCAGAACGAGTTTAAATCGTGAACTAGATTATCTTCAAGCTTTGCAAGAAGCAAAAAGTGGAAATTTAGCTCATGTGGATGTAATCCATAAGTATGGTCGTGACATCCTTAGAAGTGAACCGGATGGTATTGCAGAAAATAATTTAAGTAATTTACCGGAATTTTAAGACAGAAAAGCTTATAAAAATGAAGTAAACCCACTAGGAATATTCCTCGTGGGTTATATATTAGATATACACATTTGTCTTCAATTGATGTCAAATGTAAGAGAGTGAACATAAATTGCATCAGATTTCAATCTCAATATTCACAATCAAGATGTGACATGTTCTATTTAAATTTTAGAAGAGCTTGTCCATGCTTTAAGATTTGAAAATAATGTGATGAGTCATCTAGCAACCTGAATTCGGTTATTCAGTTGTTCTGTTAAGTCTATTTAAACTTGGTAATTGGAATTGTTCAACGTCTTGGTCTTCAGTTACTGCTCCTTCGTTGTGAGAGGAATCTGTTCTGATTTTGCTTCTTTTGATTTTGCTGTCTCTGATTTTAATTCCTTGCTGTCCGCCTAATTCATCATTATCTCTTCCAGCAATACCACTTCTACCATTTCCATCTGCAAATTGTGAACGATCATTTGCTGTTTGGCTATTGTCTCTAGCATTTTGTCCGCCTTGATTTGCGTTCATACCAACATTTCGATTAATTTGTCCTCCGCCTTCAGCTCTTTGTTCGACTTGGATGCGATTTTCTTTAATTTCAATGTTAATAAAATTAAAATTGATTGCACCATCTGCATTAGCTGCTGCAAGTACCTCTTGAATTTCTTCTTTTATATCTTTGAATTCTTCAAACTCTGCTGCCATAGTAAAAAACACTCCTTTTCTATTATCCTTTCACTATATTCATTTTTAATAGATTCTGATTAGACAATTAATAGATTATTTAACTTTTTAAATAATTTAAAGAAAAAAGTACTCTATTTTTAAAAAGTAAATTTTTTATTTTCTTGAAATGCCCACCATAAATTGTTGTTTTTTCCAAGTATCTGGTACTAATTGCTCGGAATAATTCATTATTTCACATTTAAATCATAGATTAATAATGGAGTGTGATCTAATTGAATCCTTTATTAATAAAAATAGTAAAATCATTTTGCGGTGTAATTGTGATCGACCTGCTATTACTTACTTTTTGCTTGTTACTAGGTAGCTATTTTCATATTTTACATTCGTTTACTTGGTTCGGATTTAAAATAATGGTTTTACCTTTTAGCCTTTTAGCATTTATTATTTCAATTGTTTATTTTAGTAAAAAAATAGAAATCGAAGTATCAGAGGAAATTGATGATTTTGAAGAAATTGAAATTGAGCATTCAACAAGAATGGAAAAATACCATCAGCCTTAAAAAAAATTGAACTGAGGTGGTAAAATGGACCTCGAAAATATTGTTTTACGAAATATTGAAGAGCGGATTAAACGTCTAAGGACGAAACAAGATGAAGAAGGTTCTTGGGAATATTGTTTTGAAGGTTCATTAATAACGGATAGTTTTATGATTTTATTAATGAATGATCTTGAATACAAAAATCAAAAAATATTTGATGGGATTATTGATCGTATCATCAATCTTCAACATCCGAATGGAGCTTGGAAATTATACGAGGATGAGAAAGAGGGAAACTTA
Organism: Gottfriedia sp. NPDC058432; assembly: GCF_042721555.1. Lineage (NCBI taxonomy): Bacteria > Bacillati > Bacillota > Bacilli > Caryophanales > Bacillaceae > Gottfriedia > Gottfriedia sp. NPDC058432. Next base: position 11,648 of record NZ_JBHXLC010000040.1, on the reverse strand, counting down.
AATGCAACAGTACAAGCTTACATAGCTTTATTAATCTCAAAAAAGTATACAAAAGAACATTCAAGTATGAAAAAAGCTGAAAAATTTATTCGTGAAAACGGTGGGATTAAAAAAACACATTTTATGTTAAAGATGATTCTAGCTACTCATGGTTTAATTGAGTATCCTAAATTATTTTACTTTCCTATGAGCTATTTTTTACTACCAGATAAAATGCCGTTAAGTTTATTTGATTTAAGTAATTATGCTAGAGTTCATTTAGTTCCTATGATTCTTTGTATTAATAAGCGATTTAAAGTGAAATTGGATGATGATTTAACGATTGATTATCTTTTAGAAACTAGTGAGGTAGAATGGTTTTACGAAGAGCGAGGGAGTTTTTATCAATTTTTACTTGAAGAAGGTAAAAAGCTAGCTTCATATCCTCTCTATTTTCACCAGAAAGGATATGAAAAGGCTGAAAGATTTATATTAGATCGTATTGAAACAAATGGAACCTTTTATAGTTATGGCAGTTCTACATTTTATATGATTTATGCTTTAATGGCTTTAGGTTATGAAGCTACTTCATCCGTCATTCAAAATGCGCTACAAGGACTTCTTTCATATGCAGCCGATACAGAAGCGGGCCTTCATATTCAAAATTCGCCATCAAAAGTTTGGGATACTGCATTATTGTCATATGCAATTCAAGAAGCTGGTTATCAAGTAAATGATCCGATTGTTTCGAAATCGATTAACTACTTAATCAAAAAACAACAAAATATGAATGGTGACTGGAAGGTTCATGCTAAAAATTTAAGTCCTGGCGGTTGGGGCTTTTCTGACGTTAATTCTTTTATTCCAGATAATGATGATACTGGAGCAGTCTTAAGGGCGCTTGCAAGAAGTTCTTTGGAACAACCAACTATAAGTGAAAGTTGGTTGAGGGGAGTTCATTTTTTACTTGGACTTCAAAATGACGATGGTGGTTGGGGAGCATTCGAAAAAAATGTTACGAATAAATGGTTAACATTTTTACCAATTGAAAATGCAAAAGATGCTATCATCGATCCTTCTACTGCAGATTTAACTGGACGTATATTGGAATTTATTGGACATTATACGACGATTTCAAACGATGATCCAATTGTGAAAAAGGCAGTTGATTGGCTTTTAAAGAACCAAAAATCAAATGGTAGTTGGTATGGTAGATGGGGAATTTGTTATATTTATGGAACTTGGGCAGCGATTACTGGCTTAAGAGCCGTGGGAATTCCTAAAAATCATGAGGCAATTAAAAAAGCTGAGAAATGGTTAGTTAGTATTCAAAATAAAGACGGAGGTTGGGGAGAATCAGGTCTTTCGCCTGTTAAATATAAATATGTTCCTTTAAAATATAGTACGCCTAGTCAAACAGCATGGGCAGTCGATACTTTACTTTCAATCCGTCATAAAGAGGATGAAGTAATTAGAAAAGGGATTAAATTTTTAACTACTCAAAGTGAATTGCCTAATAAAGCATTAACTTATCCAACCGGATTAGGATTACCTGGTCAGTTTTACATTCATTACCATAGCTATAATGAAATTTATCCGCTATTAGCACTAGCACACTATAAAAATAGTTAAATAATACTATTATGTAAACAAAATAAATTTATTTTTGGAAATCTTTCCATAAATGTCTTTTCTTTATCATATAAATATAGTAAACTGTTTTATATTGAATATAACTAAATAATCCTTATCGAGAGTGGTGGAGGGACTGGCCCTTTGAAACCCGGCAACTTTAGCGAAAGCTAAAAAGTGCTAAATCCAGCATGTTTAAAACATGAGAGATAAGGCGTGATCTGTACTTAAACGTCATTCTCTCATTTTTTTGAGGGAATGGCGTTTTTTTATTTTATATAAATGGGAAGTGATTGTATGGGCTTATTGGAAAAGTTAAAAGATGGAATTGTTTTAGGTGACGGCGCAATGGGAACGCTTTTGTATTCTGGCGGACTTCACAGCTGTTTTGAAGAACTTAATATTACTGAGCGTGATCGAATCATTCATATACATGAACAATATATAGATGCTGGTGCAGAAGTGATCCAAACAAATTCGTACGGTGCCAATGCTGGAAAACTGAGACAATATGGTTTGGAAAAGCTGGTTAAGCAAATTAATCAAATGGCTGTTAGAAATGCTAGAGCGGCTTCAAAAGGTAGAGCTTTAGTAATTGGTGGAATAGGTGGAATGAAATATGTAGGTTCTACTTTTACGACACCTTTAGAACGTGAGATGATGCTGCTTGAGCAAGCTTCGGCGTTACTAGAAGAAGGCGTAGATGGAATCATGCTTGAAACATTTTATGATGAAAATGAATTATATGATGCTGTAAATCTATTAAGAGGAAGAACGGATCTACCGATCATTGCACAAGTGACACTACAAGAAATTGGCGTTATGCAAAGTGGTCAATATATTGAAAAGATTCTTCCTAATTTAATTGATTTAGGTGCAGATGTAGTCGGAATCAATTGTCATCTTGGACCACTTCATATGCTGGAATCATTAAATACTGTTTCATTACCAACGAATGGTTATTTATCGGCATTTCCAAATTCAGGATTACCTCTATACAATGAGGGGAAATACGTATACAAATCGAATCCAGAATATTTTGAAGATATGACAAAACCATTTATTGAACAAGGTGTAAGACTAATCGGTGGATGCTGTGGTACAACACCAGCGCATATCGCTGCTTTACGAAGTAAGATTGATACTTTACAACCTGTTACAAAAAAAGAAGTGAAAAACAGAACAATTAAAATTACAATCCCGAAACAAGAAGAGCAAAAGAATGAAACTTTAGCAGAAAAGGCAAAAAAGAGAACGACGATCATTGCAGAGCTAGATCCGCCAAAAACATTACAAACGAGAAAGTTTTTTGAAGGAGCGAAAGCATTACATAGCGCAGGAGCTGATGCAATTACACTAGCAGATAATCCATTAGCTTCACCTAGAATTTCGAATGTGGCGATGGCATCACTACTTCAAAGATTGGATGTACCAGTCTTGACGCATTTAACTTGTAGAGATCGTAATATGATCGGACTTCAATCTCATTTAATGGGGCTATCAACATTAGGATTAAATGAAGTTCTTGCTATTACTGGAGATCCAGCAAGGGTAGGAGATTTTCCAGGTGCAACTTCAGTTTACGATGTAGCATCACTTGAACTTATTCGAATGATTAAGGAAATGAACGATGGTAGGCTTTATTCCGGTAAAAGCTTAGGAAATGGAACGAGGTTTTCTGTTGCTGCTGCTTTTAACCCGAATGTTCGAAAGTTTGATGCCGCAATTAAAAGGCTTGAGAAAAAGGTTGAGGCGGGAGCAGATTATTTTTTAACGCAGCCAATATATGATTTTGAAACGATTGATAAGTTATATGAGTCAACACGTCATATTAAACAGCCAATTTTTATTGGAATTATGCCGCTAGTTAGTAAGAAAAATGCTGATTTTATCCATTATGAAGTTCCAGGAATTACTTTATCTGAAGAGGTAAGAAATAGAATTTCATCAGTTGAACCTGAGAGAGCAGTTGATGAAGGTAAAAAAATTGCAAAAGAGCTTATTGATTATGTTAAGGATAAATTTAACGGGATTTATTTTATCACTCCATTTTTGAAGTATGAAATTACAGAGGACTTAATTCAATTTACTAAAAGCAGCAATAAAGAGGAGATTCAACTATGAAAACATTAGACGTAGCATTAAAAGAAAAAATATTACTTCTTGATGGAGCAATGGGAACGATGATCCAACAAAGAGATTTAACAGCAGAAGACTTTGGTGGAGAAGAATGTGAAGGTTGTAATGAATATTTAGTTGTTACAAGACCAGATGTTATTCAAGAAATTCATGAGGAGTATATAGATGCAGGGTCTGACATTATCGAAACGAACACATTTGGAGCTACAAATATTGTTTTATCCGATTATAATTTACAGCATTTAGATATTGAACTAAATGAAATTGCAGCAAGGATTGCAAAGCAAGCAGTTGTGGCATCTGGTAAAGAGGTATATGTAGCGGGTGCAATGGGGCCAACAACAAAAGCAATTAGTGTTACAGGTGGAGTGACTTTCGATGAACTAATTACTGCATATAATCGACAAGCAACTGGATTAATAAATGGTGGCGTAGATGTTTTATTAGTTGAAACTTGTCAAGATATGAGAAATGTTAAAGCTGCCTGTATTGGGATTAGTAATGCATTTAATGAGTTAAATAAAAAATTACCAGTTATGATTTCCGGAACGATTGAACCAATGGGGACAACATTAGCAGGTCAAACAATTGATGCTTTTTATTTAGCTATTGAACATATTTCTCCTATATCAATTGGATTGAACTGTGCAACAGGACCTGAGTTTATGAGAGATCATGTTCGTACATTGTCAGAACTATCTGAGACATTTGTATCTTGTTATCCAAATGCTGGCTTACCAGATGAGGATGGCCATTATCATGAATCACCAGAATCATTAGCGCATAAAGTACGTGATTTTGCTGAACAAGGTTGGATTAATATTATAGGTGGTTGTTGCGGAACAACGCCTGAACATATTCGAGCAATGAAAGAAGCGATAAATGGAATTACACCTCGTCAACCTAAAAAAAGAGAGGATCATGCTGTTAGTGGTTTAGAATCACTACGCTATGATGATAGTATGAGACCACTTTTCGTTGGTGAAAGAACAAACGTTATTGGATCTCGTAAATTTAAAAACTTAATAGCTGACGGGAAATTTGAAGAAGCTTCAGAGATTGCTAGAGCTCAAGTGAAAAAAGGTGCCCATGTCATCGACGTATGTATGGCAGATCCAGATCGTGATGAAGTTGAAGATATGGAAAATTTCATAAAGCAATTAGTTAATAAAGTAAAAGTTCCAATCATGATTGATTCAACTGATGAAAATGTAATTGAATTAGCACTTACTTATATTCAAGGTAAAGCGATTATTAATTCGATTAATCTTGAAGATGGGGAAGAGCGATTTGAGAAGATTTTACCTTTCATTCATAAATATGGTGCTGCAGTTGTAGTTGGTACGATTGATGAAGATGGTATGGCTGTATCAGCAGAAAGAAAATTGGAAATTGCAAAAAGAAGTTATCAACTATTAACTGAAAAATATAAAATTCGCGCAACAGACATCATCTTTGATCCACTTGTTTTCCCAGTTGGAACAGGTGATACGCAATATATCGGTTCTGCAAAAGCGACAATTGATGGAATTAAATTAATTAAAGATGAATTTCCAGAGTGTTTAACGATTTTAGGTTTAAGTAATATTTCTTTCGGATTACCAAATGCTGGCCGTGAAGTGTTAAATGCTGTTTTCTTATATCATTCTACAAAAGCTGGTCTTGATTATGCGATTGTAAATACTGAGAAACTTGAACGATTCGCTTCAATTCCTGCAGAAGAACGTGAGCTTGCTGAGAATTTATTATTCCATACGTCTCAGGAAACTTTAGATAAATTTGTTGAGCATTTTAGAAATTCAGTAAAGAAAGAAGAAAAACCAAAAGAACAGCTTCCGATTGAAGAAAGATTAGCGGCGTGTGTCATTGAAGGTTCAAAGCAAGGATTAATAGAAGATCTGCAAGCCTGTCTTGACCGTGGTGACATACCGTTAAATATTATTAATGGTCCACTAATGACTGGTATGGATGAAGTAGGAAGACTTTTCAATAATAATGAATTAATCGTAGCTGAAGTATTACAAAGTGCCGAAGTGATGAAAGCATCTGTAAACTTTTTAGAGCAATTTATGGAGAAAACTGAAAGCTCTAGAAAAGGGAAAGTCATTTTAGCAACAGTTAAAGGTGATGTTCATGATATAGGAAAGAACTTAGTTGATATAATTTTGACGAATAACGGATTTGATGTTGTCAATTTAGGCATTAATATTCGTCCAGATGATTTAATTACAAAGATTCGTGAAAACAAACCAGACATTATTGGATTATCAGGCTTATTAGTAAAATCTGCTCAACAAATGGTTATTACTGCTGGTGACTTAAAAAGTGCAGGGATTGACACCCCAATATTAGTTGGTGGTGCTGCATTAACTAGAAAATTTACCGAAAACCGTATTCAACCCATTTACGATGGATTAGTAGTTTACTCAAATGACGCGATGACTGGTTTAGACTTAGCAAATAAAATTGTTAATCCAGATGAATTAAAAGCATTAGAAGAAAAGAAAAAAGCAATTAAAAAAATAGACAATATTATTGAATTGCCAGTTCCTGAAGTTAGTACAAAGAGATCAGCAATACAAAAGTCAGATTGCTTAGTTCCTTCATCATTAAGCAAAACGGTCATAAAAAATATTCCAGTAGCTCAAGTGGCACCTTTTATTAATTACCAAATGTTAATAGGACATCATTTAGGGGTTAAAGGTAAATGGGAAAATCAAGAACGTGGTCAAGAATTATACGATTTAGTTCAAGAATTCTTAAAAGATGGAAATGAATATTTTGATTGCCAAGTAATCTATCAATTTTTCCCTGCTCAAAGTGAGGGAAATGATGTCATTATCTATGACTCTGAAACGAAAAAACCAATTGAACGTTTCCAATTTCCGAGACAAAGAAAAGAACCAAATCTTTGTATCAGCGACTTTTTAAATCCTGTTGGTGAAGAGATGGATTATGTTGGATTCTTTTCTGTAACATCGGGACCACGAGTAAGAAATATTGCCGAAAGATTGAAACAAGAAGGAGAGTATTTAAAGAGTCATGTTTTATTCTCATTAGCTTTAGAATTAGCAGAAGGTTTAGCTGAAAAAACTCATATGCTAATGAGAGAAAAATGGGGATTCCCAGATCGTCCAGATTTCACAATGTCTGAGCGTTTTAAAGCAAGATATCAAGGAATCAGGGTTTCATTTGGTTACCCTGCGTGTCCAAATCTTGAGGATCAAGAAAAGCTATTTAAGTTAATTAATCCAAATGAAATTGGGATTAATCTAACAGAAGGATTTATGATGCTACCAGAAGCATCTGTAACTGCAATGGTATTCTCGCATAAAGATGGAAGATATTTTTCAGTTTAAAAAGAGAGAATAATTATTCATTTAATTCAATAAAACCAAAATTTAGTATAAATAGTTAAATAGGTAGTAGAAATAGTTCATGCATCATTCTACTGCCTTTTTCCTAAGAAAAAAGAGGAGTGGAAAAAATGCCTGTAATTATCAACAAAGATCTACCTGCAACGGAAATACTAACGAAAGAAAATGTTTTCTATATGACCAAAGAGCGAGCGGAGTCGCAAGATATAAGACCGCTTCAAATAGGCATTTTAAATTTAATGCCAACTAAAATTGAAACCGAAACACAATTATTACGTTTAATTGCAAATTCACCTATACAAGTAGATATCGATTTAATCGGTACTGAATCATATAAGCCAAAAAACGTTTCAGAAGAGCATGTTTCAAGCTTTTATAAAACAATTTCACAAATTCAAAATACAAAATATGATGGCTTTATTATTACTGGTGCTCCAGTTGAGACACTTGAGTTTGAGGAAGTCGAATATTGGTCTGAGCTTAAAGAAATCATGGATTTCACAAAAGAAAATGTAACTTCTACATTGCATATATGTTGGGGTGCACAAGCGGGTCTTTATCATCACTACGGTGTTCCTAAATATACATTAGATAAAAAAATGTTTGGTGTTTTCCCACATACAGTAGAGGATCGCTTTGTGAAACTAGTACGTGGCTTTGATGACGAGTATTATGTACCGCATTCAAGACACACTGAAGTTAAGAAGGAAGACATCGATAAAATTGGAGAATTGAAGATTTTAAGTCTATCAGAAGATGCAGGTGTCCATCTTGTTACTAGTGAGGACGGAAAGCAAATTTTCGCAACTGGACATCATGAATATTGTATAAATACTTTAAAATCAGAATATGAAAGAGATGTACAAAGAGGAGCGGAAATTACTATTCCAAAAAACTATTTTCAAAATGATAATCCGGAAAAACCACCGATTGTACGTTGGAGAAGCCATGCTAATCTACTTTTCTCAAATTGGTTAAATTATTACGTTTATCAAGAAACCCCTTACAATTTATGATTTTAAAATTTAGGTTTCATAATTTCGTCAAATGTTAAATAAAAATAATTGGAAAATTTAAAAAAGTGTTTGCTATTTTCATAAAACATTCCCATAATGTAAATAATATCAAATTTTAACGGAGGAGATCATATGAAGGACTGTATATCTATTGGACTATTAGGACTTGGAACTGTTGGAAGTGGTGTTGTAAAAATTGTTGAAAATCATCAGGACAGATTAGCTCATCAAATCGGTTGTTCTGTACAAGTAAAAAAGGTTCTTGTTAAGGACCCTGATAAGGAACGATCAATTTCAATTCAGAAGGAATTATTAACGACAAATGCTTATGAAATTTTAGATGATGCTGATATAGATGTTGTTGTAGAGGTAATGGGTGGAATTGAAGATGCTAGACAATACATACTTCATGCTCTTCGAAATAAAAAACATGTAGTTACAGCTAATAAAGATTTAATGGCTTTATATGGTACTGAATTACTCCGTGTAGCAAATGAAAATAAATGCGATTTATTCTATGAAGCTAGCGTTGCTGGTGGTATTCCTATTATTCGTAGTTTAGTAGATGGTCTTGCTTCAGACCGTGTAACTAAGCTAATGGGAATTGTAAATGGAACGACAAATTTTATTCTTACAAAGATGAGCAACGAAGGTAAGGCCTATGACGATGTATTAAAAGAAGCTCAGGAACTCGGCTTTGCAGAAGCAGATCCAACATCTGATGTTGAAGGTTTAGATGCTGCGAGAAAAATGACGATTTTAGCTAAATTAGGTTTTTCAATGGATGTTGAACTAGAAGATGTGCAAGTACGTGGAATTAGTTCAGTATCTTCAGAAGACATTGATTTTGCTAGATACTTTGGTTATACAATGAAATTAATCGGTTATGCGAAAAGAAACGATAATCGAATTGAAGTTAGTGTTGGACCAACTTTAATTGCACATAATCATCCATTGGCATCTGTTAGCAATGAATTTAATGCAGTTTATGTATATGGTGAAGCTGTAGGAGAAACGATGTTCTATGGACCTGGTGCAGGTAGTTTACCAACAGCAACTGCAATCGTATCAGACTTAGTTGCAGTAATGAAAAATATGAGATTAGGTGTTAACGGTACAAGTGCTGTTTTACCACAATATCCAAAAGAATTAAAAGAAGATCATGAGATTTGTTTTAAATCTTTCTTCCGCTTTACAGTAAAAGATCAATTAGGTTCGTTCGCAAAAATTACTTCAATTTTTACAGAATCTGATATAAGCTTTGAGAAAATCATTCAAGTTCCATTAAAGCATAAAGGTCTTGCTGAAATTATTTTAGTAACACACCATGCTTCATATTCAGCATACAAAAAGGTAATTGAAAATTTAGAGACATCTGATGTAGTCGATGAAGTACGTAGCTATTATCGAATTGCAGGTGAAGATCGTGATGTATAAAGGATTAATTGAAAAATATTCAAGTTTCTTACCTATAAATGAAGAAACACCAAAATTAACTTTAAATGAAGGAAATACGCCATTACTATTTTTACCTCGCTTATCAGAAGAGTGGGGAATTGAATTATTTGTTAAATTAGAAGGGCTAAACCCAACTGGTTCATTTAAAGATCGTGGGATGGTAATGGCAGTTGCTAAGGCAAAGGAAGCAGGAAGTTCAGCAATTATTTGTGCATCGACTGGTAACACATCTGCCGCCGCTGCAGCGTATGCGGCAAGAGCTGGTATGAAATGTTTTGTTATTATTCCTAATGGCAAAATTGCATATGGTAAACTTGCGCAGGCTGTCATGTATGGGGCACATATAATTAGTATTGATGGAAATTTCGATCACGCATTACAAATGGTAAGAAAAATTAGTGAGACTGAACCAATCACACTAGTAAATTCCGTAAATCCATATCGAATAGAAGGGCAGAAAACAGCTGCTTTCGAAATTTGTGAGCAATTGGAAGCAACTCCAGATATTTTAGCCATTCCAGTCGGAAATGCAGGGAATATTACAGCTTACTGGAAAGGATTTAACGAATACAACCGTTCAAAAGGTTATCAATTACCTAAAATGCATGGTTTTCAAGCAGAAGGTGCAGCACCAATTGTTAATAATAAAAAGGTTGAAAATCCCGAAACAATTGCAACAGCTATTCGAATTGGCAACCCGGCAAGCTGGGAGCACGCAGTAAATGCAATTGGGCAATCAAACGGTGCAATTGATAGTGTTTCAGATGAGGAAATCTTACAAGCGTATAAATGGATTGCATCAAAAGAAGGCGTATTTGCAGAACCAGGTTCATGTGCAAGTATTGCCGGTGTATTTAAACAAGTACAGTCAGGTGTAATCAAAAAAGGTTCAAAAGTAGTAGCCATTTTAACAGGTAATGGATTAAAGGATCCAGATATCGCAATTCAAACAAGTAATATTGAACCAATTTTGTTACCGAATGAAGAAAAAATTGTATTAGAACATTTACAAGGTGTGGTTTCGATATGAAAAAACTTTTCCAAATAACAGTTCCTGCAAGCACTGCAAATGTAGGACCTGGTTTTGATTCGATTGGTATCGCTTTAGATCGATACTTAACAATTGATGTATATGATCACGATCAATATAGTTGTGAAGGATTTAGTGAATATTTGAAAGATATTCCACTTGATCAGACTAATTTAATCTTAAAAACAGCAATTGATGTTGCAAAAGCAAATCATAAATCTTTGCCAACATGTCATTTAAAGCTTGAAAGTAATATTCCGTTAACAAGAGGTTTAGGAAGTAGTGCCTCAGCAATAGTAGGTGGCATTATTTTAGCGAATGAACTTTGTAATCTTCAATTATCTATAGAAGAACAGCTTAGAATTGCAACTTCAATTGAAGGTCATATGGATAATGTCGGTGCTTCACTTTATGGCGGCTTAGTTATTGGGACTTTTATAGATGGAAAAGCTTATATCCAACACTCGAAATTAAATAGAGTAGCAGTAGTAGCAATTATTCCAAAATACGAATTAGAAACTGTCCATGCAAGAAATATATTACCTTCAACGATTCCTTATAAGGATGCTATCCAATCTAGCAGCTATAGTAATATATTAGTTTTAGCACTATTAACGGAAAATTGGCCATTAGCAGGCGATATGATGAAACGAGATCTATTTCACGAACCATATCGATGCAAAATTGTAAAAGAACTAGACACCCTAAAACAAATCGAATTACCTGAATATGTGCATGGATTTGTATTAAGTGGTGCCGGTCCGACAGTACTAGCATTTGTTTCAATCGAAGGCTGTACTGAAGCAATCAACTATTTTACACTTTTATTTCCAAATTGTGATGTAAGTGAAATAAAAGTAGAAAACAATGGCGCAACAGTTAAACATTCAATCCACTCGAATTAAAAGAAACCACTCAACTATGAAGTGCACCCCAAATGTTAGACACGACTAACATTTGGAGGTGCATTTTTTATGACTAAATTTACTACTGAACATAAATTAGCGGTAGTTATGC
>NZ_JBHXLC010000039.1:0-27913 GCF_042721555.1 Gottfriedia sp. NPDC058432 | reverse complement strand
TAACTCTTTTAGTCATAGTAGATTCTCCCCGAATAATTAATAGCTTTAGTCTACTTGACCTTAAATTAATTGTCTAACTCAGTGTAGCCGATTCATACGACCGATTAGGGAACATCAAAGATTTATACCTGAGGGGCTATTTTGATCTAAATAGTGGAGGTATCTCAATAGTATCTTCATCTGTAGTTAATATAATTGGTCTTTATTTATGATTATTAGAATATTTTTATACGATTTTGTATGTATATTTTCAATTTCATTTTCTACAATTGTACAATTTTTAGCTTTAAATACCCTTACTGGTATAGGTAATTATCAATTTTATTTACGATACACTTGAATTTAATTGCAGTTTTGGAAGTTTTATTTGCGATTCTCGATATTTAAATGCAGATTTGCTAATTTTATTTGCAGTCCACTCTTCTTTTCCGGTATTTCACCTTCCACTCTTCTTTTCCGGTATTTCACCTTCCACTCTTATTTACCGTTATAAAAAGAGGATCACTTATTGTGGAGAAAAGATGGTACACATAGTATTCGAAATCCTAAGAATTTTAAAATCACAGGAATTGGTGAGAGTATTTATAGAGATGTAGAAAATAAAAAAGGTGGTCGAAGAGAAGAATTGGAGTAAGATGTATTAAGTTAAAAATAATAAGCTACTAAACTAGTAGCTTATTATTTATTTACGTACATAGATTCACTATTTCTTTTTCTTATAAAAATATTTTCGTAAATAATATCCTATTAATACTGTAAAGATAAACGATGGATAAAGTTTACCAGGTAAAAATTTTAAAACCCAAATACCAACAATTATTGTCGCTATTGTTAAGTTTTCTACATACTTTTTATGATTTAACTTTTTTTTATTAAGTAGTAAAATTATATAAGCAAGGGGCGGTAATATTATACAAACAGCCCATATAAATTTATCACGAAGATACCAAGGAATTAAAGTACTCATTATACATCCAACCTTAAAATTTATATAAGAACAAATACAACAGCTCTAGCAGCTATTCCACTTAATGCTGCTGATAAACCCATCTTCTTGAACGCAGAAGTTAATCCATCTTCGATTGTACCACTAAAATCTATTACTATATTCAATGTTGACATTACTGCTTGATATTTTAAATATTTCTTAATTAAAGTTTTTGCGTTTGATGTAATAGGTAGTTTGTTGATAGCAGTAGAGATACTCCTATCCCAACCTCATTTGCTTTTTTATAAAGTGTTGTTGGATCAATGGAAAAATCAGTTGCTTTCCCATCTCTTCTAAAATTAACTTGACCATTTTCTATTTGTTCAATTGTAGGGAACATACCCTTGTCTTTAGTTGTCCAAGAGGTTTCTTCTGCTGGGACATCCCAGTAGCTATGGATAGAACCGTTAAATAAAATTACTTGATATTTAATTACATCCTCAACCGGCTCCCAAGAAACGTCTATGTAACCTGTATCAGTGCCATCATCATTAGAAAATGCCTCAACTGTTGGTGCTGGCATTTGGGGATACTTATCATTTACTGCTCTACCTTGAATAATGGGAGGTGCAGGGAAACTAGATTGAGTGTTTTTTTTTCAGTAACAGTAGTTTGTTTAAATAATTTTTTCATGTAATACCTCCGCCTTGTAATATTTATTGGATATATAATCCAATGAAATTTTACTATATTAGTAGAGTTAAGTGTTAGTCCTTATTTGAAATACGATATTTCAAATAAGGAAAGTCTTTTTTGTTTAATACATGATAGAATTAAGTGTTGTTGCAGTGCTTTTTGAATATGATTCATGAAAACTCCAAGTAAAAAGGACCTTTCCAGTAATAGACTTATCCCTGTCAAGTAGACACTAAAAAAAAGGTATTTTAAGCAGCCCTTGCCCTGTATTCAATAGGAGTAAGGTTTTTAATTTCTCTTGAAATCTTTTATTTTTGTAATACCATATATATATCGCTTTACCGCATGTTCAACTTGGTTCTGATCATTAAACTGATAGCGGTAAAAACACTCGGTTTAAAAATGACTGAAGAAGCTTACAATGCATGCATTATCCAGATTATCATATGTCTTTCTAGTTTTCCCAATAAAAAATTCCCCCTATAGTAGACAGTACAAACACCTTTCTTTTAACTGTCTACTATAAGGGGATATTATCATTGCGGGGAAACCCACTTAATTTAAGTACTTATATTAAATAATTAAGCCAATGTATCAAATTAATTTTCATAAAAGTCTAATGGACGTAAACTTGCTTCGATTTCAGCACGTTTAGGCTCCAAAAATGGAGGTAGTGCTAAACGTTCACCTAGTTTATCAATATTTTCATCAACATCAAATCCAGGTGTATCAGTTGATAATTCGAATAAAATATGATTTGGTTCTCTAAAATAGAGCGCTTTAAAATAGTACCGTTCTACTTTTCCTGAATTCGTAATCCCAAGTGAATTTATTTTGTCGGCCCATTTATTATATTCTTCTTCGTTTGGTACTCTAAAAGCAACATGGTGTACACTTCCTCGTCCAGGTCTAGCTCTCGGTAAGTCTGGTCTTACTTCTAAGTGAACTTCTGCTCCAGCACCACCTAATCCGGTTTCATAAACTTCTATACTTGCAAAATCTCCTGCTGTAGAAGGGTAAGTGCCAACAAGTCTAAAACCTAAAACATCCGTTAAAGTTTTACTAGTAGGAATCGAATCTTTTACAGTTAGAGTCACTGGACCTAAGCCAAGAATTCCATGTTCGGTTGGGATATCTGATTTATTCCAAGGTGTACCCGGTGAAACACCTCTTTCACCATTATCAGCTACTAAAATTAATCTTGTACCTTCATAATCTTGAAAAGCGAGAGTATCTCGATTTGCTCTTTTAAGTATGTCATCATGTGAAATATTAAGTTCTTTAAAGCGATTCTTCCAATAATGTAGTGACTCAGTTGAGGCCACTCTTAATGAAGTTGAAGATATGATCGAGTGACCCGGGTATGTATTTCCTAGATTAGGGATATCGAAAAATGTTATTTCTGTCCCAGGATTTGCTTTTGCATCACCATAAAATAAGTGATAACTGGAAGTGTTATCTTGATTTACAGTTTTCTTAACAAGTCTCATTCCTAAAACCTTTGTGTAAAACTCGTAATTTTTTTCAGCCTTTGTAGTAAGTAGTGAAACATGATGAATTCCCAATAATTCCACTTTCATCACTCCTTTAAAATTATTATTGAAACAATATGACTTTCATAATTTTTATGTACACATTGTAAATGGTTAGAGATTGAGGAAGAGTTTTATGTTAAACTGCCATCTAATAATTATAATATTCTGATAAGTAAATAGAAAGGGGGAAAATGGTTTGTATTTCGGTTACATATTAATTTTAATATCTACAATAGCCTTTGGATTAATGCCAATTTTTGCGCTTTATGCTTATGATCAAAATGTAAGTGAATTATAAGGGGCAATCCGTGTTAATGAAAACTGCGGAATACAATGCAAAAAAAGAAAAGTATTATATAAATGCCACTTTTAGAAAATATCCTTCTTGGTACGAATCTTTATACGATTTAGCTAATCTCTACAAAATGGGGTTAGTTGGGATAAAGGAAAATACAAAGATGTAATAGGTGAAATGAATTATAAAGTAGCAGCTCAGATAATTGAAAATGCAGGTTATGCAACTGATCCTAATTATGCAGAAAAATTGATTAGTACGATTGAAAAGAATAATCTTACTCTTTATGATACAGTCCCTTATCATGGTAAGTTTATGAAAAAAGGTTCTAAAAATAAATATGTAGGTATGGTGCAACGTAAGTTAGGTATCAATGATGATAAAATCTATGGTGAAAAAACTTTAGCAGCAGTTAAAGAATTTCAGAAGAAGAAAGGTTTAGTTGTTGGCGAGAAGACTTGGATTAAAATATTAAAAATAAGTATAAAGGGACTGATAAAAAAGTCCCTTATACTCATGAAATTATCTATTTAGATATTTTTTTATGTGTTTTATAAAAAAGTAAATAGCAATGACTAAACAACTCAGTACACAAAGAAGTGAAAGTGTAAGTATTAAAAAAGGATGCAAGTAACTGACCTCCTATTAATTTATTATTTTAAATAACCTAAATCCTTACACGCTCTCTTAATTTTAGAATATTTTTGGTATTTTTTACAAAAACTTATTGCAGATAATTTGTACATATCAGTTATTATTCCCAAACTATCGCTGTACCGGCTACAATCAAGACGGCTTCAATAGCTAGAACTAATGCGATAGGAAAAACTCGAGATCTTTCATCGTGGAATAGTTCTTCTTTGGTGAAGGGGCCTTCATGACTATTTAAAAAATTATTAAATTCGTTTATTTCATCACTAGTATTATAATTTTTAAAGTAATAGTCTAAATTTAAAATGTTTTCTTTAGGTAAACCTAATTCCTCAGCTTTCTTAGTGCTAAATAAATAGTTATTTGTTTCTAAATCTTTATCGAATGAAGATTTTAACTTACCTAGTATTTCATTTAATTCAGAGTCAGATAAGGTATTTAATACATCATTTAGTCCAGGCGGCGGAATTTCTCCGGTTGCAGCAAATGAAATCGGACTTGCACCATCGTTATAAACTGCAGTTACTCTAACGTAATAATCTATACCCGTAGAATAGTTGAAACTTCCTCCATTTACTTCAAAGGCTTTTTTGTAAAGAGTAGATGGGTCAAAAGAAAACTCAGTTCCACTACCATCTCTCTTAAAATTAACTTGTCCAGCTTCTATCTGTTCTTCTGTAGGAAACATGCCTTTATTTTTCGTAGTCCAAGTAGTTTGGTCTGCTGGAACATCCCAGTAGCTATGTATTGAACCGTTAAATAAAATTACTTGATACTTTGTAACACCTTCAACAGGCTCCCAGGATACACTTAAATACCCTGTACCTGTACTGTTCTCATTAGAAAATGCTTCTACAGTAGGCTTTGGCATTTGAGGATATTTTTCATTTACTGCTCTCCCTTGTATAATAGGTGGTGCAGGTAAACTAGTTTGAGTGTTTATTTGATTAAAAGTGTTCTCTTTAATTGGTTTGATAATCTCTTCTGCGTGTGACTTCATTGGAATAATTAATCCTAAAATTGCTGCTGTTATAACAGAAACAGTAGCTTGTTTAAATAATTTTTTCATGTAATACCTCCACCTTGTAATATTTTTGAATATATTATCCAATTAAAACGTTACTATATTAGTAGAGTTAAGTGTGAGTCCTTATTTGAAATACGATATTTCAAATAAGGACAGTCTATTTTGTTTAATACATGGTATTATTAATGTGTCACAGTGCTTTTTGAATATGATTCATTAAAACTCCAAGTAAAAAGGACCTTTCCAGTAATAGTGCTGGAATGGTCCTTTTTTCATTTAGTAATAGTGTTGTTAGAGAAAAAAGTCTTTGAATAAGTTGTTTTAAGCGCTTATAAAGAGTCCTATAATTTAAAAATGTGGTAACAAAATGGTAACGTAAAATCAAATTTATATGATTTTTAATATTTTTAACAGGTATCAAAAACGTTTTAATACCAGTACTTTAAGCAACTTTCAGTTTGATATAATTTAGTGAAAAACTACTGGAAGTGTTATCTTGATTTACAGTTTTCTTAACAAGTCTCATTCCTAAAACCTTTGTGTAAAACTCGTAATTTTTTTCAGTCTTTGTAGTAAGTAGTGAAACATGATGAATTCCCAATAATTCCACTTATATCACTCCTTTAAAATGATTGTTGAAACAATATGATCTTCATAATTTATATGTACAACTTGAAAATGGTTAGAGATTGAGGTAGAGTTTTATGTTAAACTGTTATCTAATAATAAATTATAATATTCTGACAAGTAAAATAGAAAGGGGGAAAATAGTTTGTATTTCGGTTACATATTAATTTTAATATCTGCAATGGCCTTTGGATTAATGCCTATTTTTGCGCTTTATGCTTATGATCAAAATGTAAGTGTTAATACATTATTATTTTTAAGGTTTACATTTGCGACAATTATGTTTTTTAGTTACTTAGTGGTTAGTAAAAAATTAGTTAAAATTACGAAAAAACAATTAGTATTGTTTGTTTTACTAGGTGGAGTATTGTATATGCTTCAATCAAGTTTTTATTTCAGCTCAGTAAAATACATTCCTGCTTCATTAGCAGCATTAATTCTATATTTATATCCCATTTTTGTAGCAATTCTATCATTTTTAGTAAACAAAGAGCAATTAACAAAAAATATAACGATATCAATTTTATTATCGTTGGTCGGAATAGTACTCGTGTTGGGGGCTCCTGCAGAACATATAAATCCATTCGGAATCATACTAGCATTAGCAGCAGCAATCGTTTATTCAATATACATAATTGTTGGTGGGAGGGTTTCGATGCATGTTCCTCCATTAGTAACAAGTGCATATATTTCATTATTTGCAAGCATTTCATTTTTACTAGTTGGCGTATCGACAAGCACGATTCACATTCATTTTAAATTGATTGGTTGGATTTCAATTTTGGGTATTTCAATTATATCAAGTGTTATATCGATGGGTGCATTTTTTGCTGGCGTAAAACGAATAGGACCGACAAAAGGGGCAGTACTAAGTATGGTTGAGCCAGTAGTGACAATCACATTTTCAACCATTCTATTTCATGAAAATATGAGCTTACTTCAAGTGGTAGGTGGGACTATTGTTCTAGGTGGAGCGCTTTTAGTTGTTCTTACTAGTGTGAAAAGAAAGATTGTTGAGAATAAAATGGATTTTTAAATGTTATATGATAAAATGTATCTAGCATATTAGTTTAATAATATTTAAATGTAAAAATAGCTGCTTATGCAGCTATTTCAGTGTGTAGACAAAGTACAAAAAACTTGGGTTTCAGACTGATTGCAAGCGCTTGTCTTTCGAGGCGCGAAGTCTGGTGAGGAGCGGAGTTACCTTAGACGGTAATGAGCACCGCAGACAGGCGAAGCAACGAAGAAAGCGAGCGTTTGGCAACAGTCTGAAATGGCTGCTTATGCAGCTATTTTTAATTTGTAAAGGAGTAATAGAATGTTTGAATTAAAATTAAAAAATGGAGAAATAGTAAAAGTTCGTCAAGCAATTGGAACTGATGCTAAATCAATTATAGATTTTTATAACATCGTAGGTGGAGAAACGAACTTTTTATCATTTGGAGGAAACGAGTTCAAAAGAAATGAAGCAGAATACCAGACATTTTTAGAAGATACCTTCAATGAAAAAAATTCAGTTATATTATTAGGTACGATCAATGATCAAATAATAAGTATCGGTTCGATCAATTCCAGTCAAAAGGAACGTACAAAGCATGTTGGTACGCTTGGCATTGTAATTAAAAAAGAATATTGGGGATTAAGTTTAGGGAAGTTATTGATGCAATCATTAATTGATTGGGCTAAACAAAATGATCTAACCAGAAAAATTCAATTAGTTACGAATGAAGATAATCTTAAAGCCATTCAATTGTATAAAAATTTAGGATTTGAAATTGAAGGGGTAATGAAAGAAGATACTTATATAGATGGAAAATACTGTAATACTTTAATGATGGGCTTATTTATTAAATAGAACTGAAAATATCAAGTTTAAATTTCGTGCCAATTGAATCAACTAACCTAGTAGATGGCTTAAATTTTGCAGACAAAGCTCTGTACTTGGCTAAAATGAATGGTAGAAATCAAGTAAACGTATATTCTAGTAATTTGGAAATGTCTTACGTTAAAAAAGCCTTGTGATATCTAATCACAAGGCTTTTTTACTATAGTTTTTAGAAGCACGTAAACGATCTAATTCGATGGGTATCGATTCCAAAAAATATCCATCTCCAGCCAATCCATCTCCAACCTGCAACTGAGGTTCTGCCGACGAAGGTAGGAAAGTACCAAAATTGTTCGCCATTATTCAACCATACATAAGTATTTCTAAATCGACAACCAGCGATTGCACCTGGATCTACTGCAAATGCAGTAGCTTGCGACATTTGTGGTGTGAATGAAGGTGGTGGTGCAGTCGGTTGACCTTGAGATTGACCTTGACCTCCGCCACCCGGTTGTCCCGGAAATCCTGGAAATCCACCTGGTTGCCCTGGGAATCCGCCTGGTTGTCCTGGAAATCCTGGAAATGTCCGATATTGAGGGAAAAAGTTCATTTTATCAACTCCTTTTTAGTTTAATCCTTATTAAAGTATGAAAATGTATGTTTTTTGTTTGGGCTGTTAGTTAAATATCCATACAGACTAGGGGTGTTTGCAGTATGGAAATAAGATTATTATTATGTAGGTTTTGAGTATGAACATAAAAAAAAGAGAAGACTGAGCCACTTCTCTTTTTTTTATGTTCATCGTTAGGGAATTCTACTTATCCTAATCGTTAAAAATGTCTGGTGATTTTTCTGGAACGAAAACATTTTTAGTGAAAAATGCCTATTTTTACTTTATAGGGTAAAAAAATTACTTTTAAAAGTAAAAAATACTTGCTTAATTCTGTAAATTCGAATAAATTAAACTTAAAGGAGGAGAAAGATGGAAAATTTACGCTTGAATGTCGCATTATTACGTCGTAGAGTACCGAATTTGACTACTTCTGCGAAAACTGTTGGACTTCGACCAGCAACTGTTTCAAACTTATGTACTGGAAAAATTCCAATTGGTCGCTCAGAAGTAAGAACACTAGTCGCATTAGCTGCATTAGCAGAATGTACATTGGATGAACTGATCATTAGAGGGGAGAAGATTGAGATGATTGAAACAGGAATAAAAACGCTTGATTTATTTGCTCCATTAGTAAAAGGTGGTACAGTTGGCTTGGTTGCAAGACCAGGCATGGGTCAACTAGTAGTATTAGCAGAAATGTTCTATAAATTAAAGAATGATTCATATTTTACGATTTTATTAAAACCAGAAGGTGAGCATCCAGAAATCGATGATATTTTAGCTGATGTAAATTTAGTATGTCATTCGATTGATGAAGTATATGAAGCAATCGCAAAAGCAGGAAAAAACGTAGAGTTTGCTTTTGCAGCGGATCGTTCAAACGTCATTACCGGTGATATTAACCGTCTCCAACAAAAATTAGCAGATATCGGTATTGAAGATGTAACAACTTTTTTAGTTGATTTAAAAGGAGAAGCGGTTGACGAAGATTTCCCTTACGGACCATTAGAAACATTATGGCAATTTGATGCAGACTTAGCTTTCAGACATAAATATCCTGCAATTAATCCTATTCATTCAACATCTACAGTTTTAGAAGATAATCAACCAGACCAAACCCACAACCAAGTACAAAAAGCAGCTCAGAAATTACTACGTAGATATCGAGAGTTAAGGTCACTAGTAGCAGTACATGGAATTGATTCATTACCTGAAACTGAAAAATTGACATATAAACGTGGTGAATTATTAGAAGCATATTTAACTCAACCATTTTTCGTAGCAGAAGAATTCACAGGTCCAGGGGCATCTGTTAAATTACAAAATACCCTACAAGATGTTCGAAAACTAATCGATGGTGCTTTCGATACGATGGAAGTAGATAAAATGAATTTTATTGGTAGCCTGTAGAAAAGTAAAACATCAGTATAATGAAGAGTGTGACGCTTGGATGTGTCACACTTTTTTTATATTTTATTTAAATATTGTTTTCTTCGAAGATGTTAGTATAAAATTTAAGGATTATTTAAGAATTTAATAATAGGTAATTAATATTTCTGAATTATACTTTCCCACAAACAAATAACTAAAATGTAATAAAGTAATTGTTCATCATTCGCCTGAAAGTTGGAATATATTTTGTCGATTCGAAAACGATTAATCTTATCTAATATTGCTATGATTGTTATTCCAATCATTTCTTTTATCCTTATTGAGATTATGCTCGGTGTGTTTTACTATAAAGTTTTTGAACCTAAATTTAATGGTCATCCACCACATTCATTTTATTTTTTCCGTTTCGGAATCATTGTACCTATTTTTGCAATTACAAATGGGGTGCTATCATATTTTGTTTCAAGAAGCATACTAAGGCCGGTAAAAAATCTATCAAATGCTGCTAAACATATCAGTGAAGGGAATTTAGATTTTGAAGTTAAACCAATAAACAAAGATGAACTTGGTCAATTAGCGATTAGCTTTGAATTAATGAGGAGAAATTTAAAAGAGTCAGCTGAAATACAGAAAAAATACGAAGAAAATCGTAAGGAATTAATTGCGAATATTTCACATGATTTGAAGACACCAATTACATCAATAAAGGGCTATATTGAAGGAATTAAAGATGGCGTAGCGAATACACCTGAAAAAATGGATCGGTATATTGAAACAATTTATCTGAAAACCTTGGATATGGATCAATTGATTAATGAACTATTCCTTTATTCGAAGTTAGATTTAAAACGTGTACCTTTTCATTTTGAAGAAGTAAATATTCATGATTATTTAGTCGATCGTATCGAGGAGTTAAAATTTGATTTAGAACCGATAAATGTAAGTATTACTTATAGTGAGAATGTGAATCGCGAAAATAGTATTGTTCTGATAGACCGGGAACAATTCAAACGTGTAATGACAAATATCATCCAAAATAGTTTGAAATACATGGATAAAGCTGAAAAACGAATTAGCATAAAATTAATAGATGACAAAGAAAACATAACGATAAAATTTCATGATAACGGTAAGGGAATTTCCAGAGAGGCGCTTCCGTTTATTTTTGATCGTTTTTACCGGGCTGATCCATCAAGAAATGTATCAACAGGTGGGTCAGGTTTAGGACTGGCAATTGCAAAAAGAATCATAGAAGAGCACGATGGAGAAGTGTGGGCAGAAAGTCAAATTGGTGAATATACAAACATTTTTCTTTCATTAAATAAGATATCAATAACAAAGGTGACGAAATGAAAAAGGTTTTAATTATTGAAGATGATCAAAGTATCGCATTATTACAAAGAGATTATTTAGAAATAAATGATTTTGAAGTTGAAATAGAATCTAATGGAAAAAGCGGACTTCAAAAAGCTTTATCAAAGGAATATGACTTAATCATACTCGACTTAATGTTGCCAGAATTAAATGGTTTTGAAATATGTAAAAAAATTCGAGAGAGTAAAGACATTCCAATCTTAATTGTTTCAGCTAAAACAGAAGAAATTGATAAAATTAGAGGATTTGGTCTAGGGGCAGATGATTATATCATGAAACCATTTAGCCCAAGTGAATTAATCGCTAGAGTCAAAGCTCATCTTTCAAGGTATCAACGTTTAGCAAGTAAAAATCAAATAAATGAAGAAGAACTTCAAGTAAGGGGACTTACGATTCAAAAGGACTCTAGAAAAGTACTTGTTAATGGTGAAGAAAAAATATTCACAGCGAAGGAGTTTAACTTACTTTCCTTTCTTGCTTCAAATCCAAATAAAGTATTTAGTAAAGAATTATTATTTGATCGTATTTGGGGATTTGAAACTGTCGGAGATATTTCTACTGTAACAGTTCATATCCGTAAAATCCGTGAAAAAATAGAAGTTGACCCATCCAACCCAAATTATATTGAGACAATATGGGGAGTGGGATATCGGTTTAAAGATTAAACTCAATCATTAATTAATTTAAGGGTGATCTAGTAAGTTAGTTGTGCTGACTTAATGGATGGCTCTTTTTTATTTAATTGAGTTATTGCATTTTAAAGCCATTAGACAAAAAATAATAAACCATCAAATTAGATGGTTTATCACGGTTTATAATTGAATTTTGTTACATTATTTTAATTTACTTCGTACTTCCATTAAAACTTTCCCAAGTAGATTTAGCCCTTTCCACCGTTTAGGATTTTCTGCACGTTTATCGTTTTTGCCTATACCAATTCCCCAAATCTTATCAAAAGGACTAGCTTCAACTAAAATTTTATTACCCGTTGCTAGTATTTCCGATTTTAGTATGGTGTTAGAAAATTTATCAAATAAAACGTCCCCATAAATTATTTCACGATTTGCTATCCAAACTTTTTCATCGAACGGTATTTCAGTGCTTCTCCCTAAATCTTTACATTGCTTAGGTGTCTGGGCTTTTAGTATTCGATCAGCAATATTTTTGGCACCAAATAAATTTGCTTTTCGATACATAATTGCTTGCTCTGACCATTTGAATTCTATTCCTTGATGTATGAAAGGGAAGTAATAAAAGTTTGAGAAAATATCATCGTTACCCCAAAAAAACACAAATTTGTCAGTTATCCTCATATTCTTACAAGACCTTAGATTATCTTGTTATTTCTGTCAATTAATGTATTAATATTATCATCTTTATTCAGAACAGGTAAGTTTGATTGAACAAAGAAGTAAAGAAAAGAACCAGGTCGTAAATCAATAAGTAATTTAATCGCAGAGATATTTAAGAATTATTTAAGAAATTGATAATAGTAGTTTTATATCTAGCCACTATGATGAAAAGTATAAAATTCATAAAAACGGAGGGAATAGAATAGTGGCTAAAAAGAAAATAAATTTAACGAAAAAAAATATATTAGTTAGTGTACATGTTTTAGCAATATGTGCTTGGTTTGGTGGTACATTAAGTTTAATAATATTAGGATTATATTTGAAAAATGCGCAATACTCAGAGCAGCTTATTTATACATTATCGAGTATGCATATCATTGATGAAAATTTACTAAAATATCCTGCACTTGCAACTTTAGTTACAGGAATTTTACTTTCAATTTGGACTCAGTGGGGATTAGTAAAGTATTATTGGGTTGTTATTAAACTCGTACTAACAGTTTTAATTATTTTGATTGGAATCATTTTGATTAATGATTGGTTCGCGTATTTAGTAAAAACCGCTGAAGGATTAGGGATAAGTGCACTTAATGAAAATAAATTTGAATCAACTTGGCTTTCAATTATTATAACTGGAATATTTAACTTAAGTTGCTTAGCATTCATGACATTCATTACGTATTTTAAACCTTTTGGTAAAATAAAAAAGAATAAAAAAGTGGCAACACCATAAAAAATCATTTGTTATAGAGTTCTAACTGATTAAAAAGTAATACTATTTGAGTATTATTTTTTTTTTATGAAAAAACTATCATATTTACCAAAAAATTAAACATTCTAATAAATGTGTTTTTATAGAACCAATGTTGAAAGTAAACGTTTTATTTAATATGACATTTGTCATCTTTTTCATATGACGCCTGCTACTACCACTGGGAAAATTAACTTATATAATTAGGATAATATAACAATGAAATGTTACAACATTAGGAAGGAACTTCTAAATGTCAAAAGAAAATCAAAAGAGTTTACGAAAGCAAATTATTCCTTATGAAAAATCAAATTTAAAAGCTAGTATTTGGCAAATGATCAATACGTTTATCCCATTTATCTTTTTGTGGTATTTAGCCTATAAAAGTAGTTCTATTTCAGTAGTATTAACGATCTTTATTGATATTGTTGCTGCACTATTCTTAATAAGGATATTTATCATCTTCCATGATTGTTGTCATCAATCATTTTTTAAGAATAAAACAGCAAATAAAGTTCTTGGGACAATTACAGGCGTTGTTACTTTATTCCCATTCAGCCAGTGGAAGCACAGTCATTCAATCCACCATGCGACAAGTGGTAACTTAGATAAGCGCGGAATTGGAGATATGTGGGTTTTAACTGTTGAAGAGTACGTTGCAGCACCGTTCTGGACAAAAGTACAATATCGTCTATACCGTAATCCATTAATCATGTTTGGTTTAGGACCAATTTATATCGTGTTAATTTCAAATCGATTCAATACGAAAAATGCAAAATTAAAAGAAAGATTAAACACTTATTTAACTAATCTTTTAATTGTTGGGGTTTCAGCTTTGTTTTGCTATACAATAGGTTGGGAAAAATATTTATTAGTAGAAGGTCCGATCTTTTTCATTTCGGCAGTATTAGGAATTTGGCTGTTCTATGTACAGCATCAATTTGAAGACACTTATTTTGAAGAAGATACGAATTGGGAATATGTAAAAGCAGCGGTTGAAGGAAGCTCTTTTTATAAACTTCCAAAATTATTGCAATGGATAACAGGTAATATTGGATACCACCATGTTCATCATTTAAGTCCAAGGGTACCGAATTATAATTTAGAGTCTGTTCATAATAATACGCTTCCATTACAAAATGTACCAACGATTACACTAAAAACAAGTTTAACATCTTTAAAATTCAAATTATGGGATGAAGAAACAAAGCAATTTGTAGGATTTAAAGATATAAAATCAATCTATAAAGTAAATCGCGAAAGTTCAGACACTGTCTGAACTTTCGATGTATTTTATAAAGAATAACTTTGCTAAAATATGATAAGATTGTTAAAGAAGGTCACAAAATGTTTGAATAATGAGGTAAATTTATGTTTAAAAGATATTTAGGTTTCCTAAAAAGTACAGGAATCTCTCCATATATTTGGACAGTTTTAGGAATTTCGCCATTTTATTTTATTTTTCTTTCTGCACACTCCACTTTAAGAATCATAATAGGAATTTTACTAACAATATCATTTTTTATAATCTATCGATTGGCGTACATATCAAAAGGATGGTCAATTTTTCTATGGTCATCCATCTTAATCATCATTTCTACTTCAATGAATATACTTTTTAGTTATGTATATTTTGCTTTTTTTATAGCCTATATGATTGGAAAGAGAAAAAATCGAGTTACATTTTTAACTTTATATATCCTTCATTTAGTTATTACTACAATTTCAATCAACATCACGATTATCCTTCAAGAAGAATTAATCATTAGGCAGCTTCCATTTATTATCATTACTTGGATTAGCGTTATTTTGTTACCATTTAGTCTTTACAGTCGAAATGAAAGAGGGCAATTAGAAGAAAAGCTAGTAGATGCTAATAAACGTATTTCGGATCTTGTAAAACTAGAAGAGCGTCAACGAATTGCTCGTGATTTACATGATACACTCGGTCAAAAACTTTCACTGATTGGCTTAAAAAGTGATTTAGCTAGAAAGTTAATCACAAAGGATCCAGATCTTGCTCAAAATGAATTAAAAGATGTACAACAAACGGCCAGAACAGCTTTAAATGAGGTTCGAAAAATAGTTTCTCAAATGAGAGGGATTCGAATTAAAGATGAACTAATAAGAATCAAGCAAATTTTGCATGCGGCTGAAATTACAGTCGATTGTAACGATAACTTTCAACTTACAAATGTATCCTTACTGACAGAAAATATTGTGAGTATGTGTTTAAAGGAAGCCGTAACAAATGTTGTAAAACATAGTAATGCCACTTTATGTAGAATATCAATTAAACAAATGAAAAATGAAATAATTTTTTCGGTTATCGATAATGGAGTTGGTTGTAATTTGGAAAAATTCACAACCGGTTATGGGTTAATTGGCATGAAGGAACGACTCGAATTTGTGAATGGAACGTTAGAGGTAAACTGTGAACATGGAATGACTTTAATTATGAAAGTTCCAATCGATGTAAAACAAATTGAAGTGGAGGAACTAGTATGATTAGGATCGTAATTGCTGAAGACCAACGAATGCTATTAGGTGCTCTTGGTTCTTTGCTTAATCTAGAAGATGATATGGAAGTTGTTGGTCAAGCATCAAACGGAGAAGAAGCAGTTAAACTAGTCAAGCAATTACAACCTGACATTTGTATAATGGATATTGAAATGCCTGGTAAAACTGGACTTGAGGCTGCAGAAGAACTAAAGGCTTTCGATTGTAAAGTGATTATTTTAACAACTTTCGCTAGATCTGGATATTTTCAAAGAGCATTAAAAGCTGGTGTAAAAGGATATTTATTAAAGGATAGCCCAAGTGATGAGTTAGCAAGCTCAATAAGAAGTATTATTGCCGGGAAGAGAATCTATGCTCCGGAACTAATGGATGATGTATACGCCGAGGAAAATCCATTAACTGACCGAGAAAAAGAAGTTTTAGAGCTAGTAGCCGATGGTAAGAACACACAAGAAATTGCGGATGAATTGAGTCTAAAAACAGGAACAGTGAGAAATTATATATCTATGATTTTGGACAAATTAGAAGTTAAAAATAGAATCGAAGCTATAAAACAATCAAAAGAAAAAGGTTGGTTTAAGTGAGGTTAATGGCAGGAAGCATGAAAACAAGAAAAGCAGGTAGTGCAAGAGTTGAAAACAAAGTTTTTCAATCCTTTAACACCTAAATCCTGCAATCCTTGTTCACCATTTAGTTTCCCGCTTTTCTTTTTTCTTTTTTTCTAGATTTTGTTTTTCCTTTTCCGGATTTTTGTACTTCTTTAAAAAATTCGTCTAACTCCTGATTGAACTTATCTGTTTCTTCCAAAAACAAAAGATGACTACTATTATAAAATGGAACAAATTTTGAACCTTTTATATTTTTTTGAATAAACTCACCAGCAGCTAATGGAAAAAATCCATGGCTACCAAAACAAATTAATGTTGGAATATCGACATTACAAAGAGTATCCCGATAATCTACAGCAGTTTGATTAAATACTATTGTACTTGCAATCGCTGCAGGTAACTTATTCATTTCTTTTAAAATCCATTTATGTTCTTTTGGATCTGGTTGATCCATATACATACCATATATAAAATCGCTATTAAATTTGTTTTGATCTTCTTGGATAGACTGCATTACATTTTTTAAAATCGTAAAATCAAATGCTCCAAACTCCCAATCTGGCCATATATAATCGGATGCAGATTGATCAACAACTGTTAGCGCCTTAATATTTTTACTGCCAAATTGATTAACATAATCCCACAATACAAAAGCTCCCATTGACCAGCCTACTAAAATTACATCCTTTAAATCTAATTTTTCTATAAAGCATTTTAAATCACGAGCGTACTGTGCTACAGTATGCCCAGATTGAACTTTTGAGGACTTTCCATGTGCTCGTAAGTCTAAAGTAATAACACGATAATTTTTACTAAAATACGGAACTTGTTTATGAAAAAACCTACTACTCATCATAACTCCATGAACAAAAATAACTGTTTGACCTTCTCCGTGATCTTCATAATAGAGCTTTGTATGAGAATCAAGTTCTACATATGCCAATTTAATCGCCCCCATTGGCTTTTAAATGTCTTTCTTTCCTATATTATTTCATCTCATAATAATTCATGACTATTCACAACTTCTTTGAATAAAGCTGTTTAAGAAAAATACCTGACTTAACTTACAATCATAGAATGAAACTGTAGAGGTAAGGATTATCTTGTAAATTCATAATGTTTATCTATTTAAAATAAAAATGTGGTAAAATTCAGATAAATAAAGAAATTATCCAAGCATACAAAAGAAATAAAGAAGACCGATCGTTTATTGAAGGATTGTTAACTGAAGAGATTTCCTGTAATACATAAATCTGACTAAGGTGTGAATTAATGGAAGATGCTGGATTCTATTGGGTAGGGTTAATTTTTTGGTTGTTAATTTGTTCTGGATTCATTCTATTAGTTTGGGGTCAATGGAAAAAATCATGGAAAACATTAATAGTGAGCGGAGTTGCATTAATAATACCAACACTATATTTTGGTGGTGCAGAGAGCTGGATTAAATTGGTTGTTTTTCTACCAACGATTCCTTTTGTACTATCTTATTTCATCAAAAAAACCAATGTATGATTGTTAGTTATTTTCTTAAAAATATACTGTTCTTGAATGAAAAGGAGAGAAATAAATGAATGTGATTGAGGGATTTATTGAAGTAACAGGCGGTAAGGTGTGGTATCAAGTTCATAATAAGAATTCATCTAAAATCCCTGTTGTTGTTTTACATGGAGGACCTGGATCATCGCATTATTCCATGCAAGGTCTTCACGTATTAGCTGAAGATCGTCCAGTTATTTTTTATGATCAGTTAGGCTGTGGAAAGTCAGACCGTCCAACAAATACCACTTTATGGAATATTGCTCGATTTGTTGAAGAATTAGCACAAATCCGAGAGGCGCTTTCGCTTGATGAGTTTCACATTCTAGGTCACTCATGGGGAACAACACTTGCTGCAGCTTATTATTTATCGAGACCAGTTGGAGTGAAGAGTATAATCTTTTCAAGTCCTTGTTTAAGCGCTCCATTATGGGCTGAGGATCAAGATCGAAATCGAAAACTACTCCCGCTTGATGTCCAAGAAACATTAATAAAATGCGAGGAAAATGGAACAACAGATTCAGAGGAATACAAATATGCAAACGCTGTATTTAACAACCATTTTGTTTGCAGATTAGACCCATATCCAGAATTCCTAAAAAAAGGAAAACATTATAGAAATCCAGAAGTTTACAATATTATGTGGGGACCTTCCGAGTTTCATGTAACAGGAAACTTAAAGGATTTTGACTGCACTTCAAAATTAAAAGACATCCAAGTCCCTACAATGTATACTTGCGGAAGATATGATGAAGCAACACCTAAATCAACAGAATATTTCAGCGAGCTAACACCTAATGGAAAATTCCACGTATTTGAGCAAAGCGCACATATGCCGTACATAGAAGAGCCAGAAGAGTATATACGAGTGGTGGAAAGCTTTTTGAAGGAAGTTGAATAAACTATTAAATTGTGAAGCGCAAGGTTGTTACCTTGCGTTTTTTTTGATGATGGATTTCGTTGAGGGTTTATGAGGAAGGGAATTAGGGGGGGAATGAGTTTTAGTAACTTATAGGGTGTTCATGAGTAAGGAATAAAGGAAAAAAGAGAGATTTAGACATACATAAAGGGTTCATGAGTAAGTTAAAAAGGAAAAAAGAGAGATTTGGTAACTCATAGAGGGTTCATGAGTAAGTTAAAAAGGAAAAAATAGATTTGTAGTAACTCATAAGGTGTTCATGAGTAAGTTAAAAAGGAAAAAAGAGAGATTTGGAATTAATAGAGGGTTCATGAGTAAGTTAAAAAGGAAAAGAGTAAGATTTGGTTACTCTTAGGGGGTCCATGAGTAAGGAATAAAGGAAAAAAGAGAGATTTAGACATACATAAAGGGTTCATGAGTAACTTAAAAAGCATAATGAAACCATCTTAAATAAAAAAGGACCAAATATTATTGGAATTATCTGAAATATTTAGTCCTTATTATGCAAAATATTATATTAAATATATTTTTATTTCGTTTAATACTAACGAATACGTTGTCGTCTCATCCACTGCGTCGCAACCCATTTTTCTCCGCTAATTACAGGGCTACCTGCATGAATCGTTAATTCATTGATTGCTTCATCCTGATAAAAATATTCAAAGTATAAACCAGTACCTTTTTTGGCGGCAAAAGAGTAATTAAGTGTAGGGAAAATCGTTTCGCCGCCTTCTTCCACATCATTTAAATAGAGAATGAGTGTACTAATCCTATTATTATTTGTCCGGTGATTGGAAAAGTAATCAAAATGCGGTTTATACTGCTGTCCTGGCTCGTAATGAAGAACTTGTAATGGTTCTGCATGTTCGATTGGAATATTCATGATCGTTTCGATTCGTTTTTCAATACGTTTGATAAGCTCCGTTTCACTTTCCTCAAAAAACATACCACTACTTGTTCGCATCTCATTTTCTTCACGAGATAACCCAATTTTTGATCGTTTCATGCGCAATTTCGCATGGGTTATTAGCTCGTCACATTCATCATCACTTAAAACATTATCCAGTAAGACAACTAATGGTTCCTCTTGTCGAGTTAGAATCTCAATATCGCGATCAATAGTTTGGATAAACGGACCAGTGTGATTAAAAATGGTTTGTTCAGTTTCCTTTAAATTTCCTACTTCTAACATTTTGTCACATCTCCTTGTATATTCATTAATACAAACCCTAGGAAAAATTGGTGAGATCATTGATTTGAATAAATTTCGTAAAATCATTTTTGTAGAAAAGAAACACCTGAAAATTATATTTTTTAAGTCAAGGCTACAATACCCGAAGACAAAAAATTTGTTTTTAGAATAAATTCCTCATTGTGAAGTCATTTTCCTGCATAAATCAATGCCGATCAGACCAATGTTTAAAGAAAATTTCGAAAATAAATTTTAGAGCATTTAAATAGTGGTAATTCGGGAGTTTTGACGATTTTCATGTGTTGAAAACCCATCGTATGGATAATAAGGAGGAGATGTTTAAGTTAAATAAAACTAGAAATGATATAATTTTATAATATGAAAATATTATCCTATTAAACTTATCTAATGGAGCATGAAAATGAAAAAAATATTATTAATTGGTCTAACGTCATTATTAATACCATTTGGTTGTGAAAATGAAAAAAATCCATCGCTAGATACTTCAAAATTAAAAAAGTTTGAACTACCAGAACTTACAAAAGAACAAAGAAAAATATTACCAATTACTTATGAATCCTCTTCGATCGAAGAAGGTTTTGATGCACTTCCTTTTAAATTGAAGATTCCTAATAATTTACCACTTGAAGTCGATCCTATTAAAACATTATCTATAAATGATATGGATCATAAAGGAAAGAAATTAGATGTACAATATAGTCTTTCTCATATTGATAAGTCGACCCTATTTATAGTACTTGTTACAGTTCATAATTATAAACCTGAACTTGAAATAGAAGAAAATGAATCGAATGAAATAGTTGAATTGAAGGGTGGGGTACGTGGAACTTATACAGGAAATTCTACTGTAGGTGTATCATATAAACTTGATAACAATAAAGAAGATTTTAATACAGAAGAAAATACGCTTGTTTTCAATAAAAAAGGTATTTATTATGAACTTAATTATGTTTCAACTATTGAAAACACTGAAAAGAATAAACAATATATCATTAATATCGCAAATCAAATGTTGTAGATTTAGTAAAGTTAACTAAAATCGGATATTCAGTTTTAATGACTTAAACTTGCATAAATACTAACAGGATAAAGCTAATTAAACATACTATACGGGGGAAATAAATGAATACAATAACAGAAGTGTTTTATTCTCCATTCGAAGTTTTTCAAGCACTCAGTGGGCTTCACAATGAATATAACTGGCTAATATCTGATACAGATTTTTATTTTGAAGAATTTAGTGAAACTATTGAGAACTATCGAATAAAAAATAGTGACAATGACATTTTAGAAATATATTGGATACCACATAAAAACATTTCAAAGATTACTGAACATAAATATTTTAGTTTATCTTGGGGTGTATTTTCAGCTTTCCCTAAAAATGAAAAGATTGAACTAAGTAATTTAGAAATCATTCCATTTGCAGATGGTAACCCAAGTTTTTGGGTACCAAATCCGAAAACGCAACATCCAAAGGCTTTATTTGAAATAGTATTTTGGGACTCATCCTATAATTTATTAATTAGTAAAGATGAAAATATTTCGAGAATATTTAGAAATGCATTTGAAGGGTGGAAGGATTTAAACCTTTATAATGAAGAAATTTAACTTAAATATTACTAATAATTTATAGAATATATTCAAGGGATGCTAATTAGATGGCCAATTTTTTCAAATCAACTTATAAAATAAAAAGGTCAGATAAGTCAAAATTAACTCATCTAACCTTAGTATCTATTTCATTGGATGTAAAGCCTTATATCGATCGACTGCTTTTTCATCAGCAGTTTTTGACATTTTGTAATGATAGATTGCATCTTCCCAATCTCCATACATTGGATTAGGTAATTGGATATACTTTATACCTAGATCTTTTGCAATTTTATCGACATTATCTTTTCGAGTTTTCAGATCAGCTTTATAAAAAATATCTGATAAATCGTTTGAATTATCACCTATTAACATAACAATTTCATGAGTTTTTGCGATCTCTGCTTGTCTTTGTCCTTTTTGAGCTGTATCTGTTTTTAAATATAAATGTTTTGAGTCAACATTCGGTAATCCATGTAAATTCAAATTTTTAATTGTATCATCTCGTGTTTTTTCGGGACGATTTGTAAGATAAAAAACATCAACATTCATTTTTGTCGCTGCTAACAAGAAATCTTTTGCACCAGGGATTAAATCAGCTTTTGCCATATGGATCCATTCATCCCAGCCTTGTGGGTAGGAAGTATTATTTTTAATTGACCAAGCTGTATCTGGGGAATTATCTAGAATAGTTTCATCAATGTCTAAAACAACTGCGGCTGGTTTTGCTTTATTATTTAATTTATCACTTGCTTTCTTTTTTACCATTGTTTCGGCAAGTTCTTCTTTTGCCTGATTATAAATTTGAATTTGCAAAGCCTTGTTTTCCGCAGAGGATTGAAACCAATTAGTAGACATAACATTATGTTCTTGTGTGCTTCTTGCAAATTCAGCTTTACTAAAACCAATGCCAGCTAAGGAACCAAAAGCAAATGCAAATAAGATAGAGAGAATAATAACAATTTTTTTCATAATATTTTCCTTTCATATTTATTAAATGTACTAGCTAAATAAAAATTAGTTAGTAAATATGAAAAATTGCTTTTCAAGGTTGTTATTACCTAAAGACTAAAAAATATTCGCATTCGATTAAAAATTTCATTTACCGAAATATCGGAAATTTCTGAAATTAGTAAAGAAAGTGATATGATATAAGAGATTAAAATTTAGGGGCAAAGGGAGGCTATCGATGACTATTCATTTAAAAATCGTTACGAGAGAAAATTGGGAAGAAGCTATTAAACTTGAAGTAGATAAAGAACAATTGCATTTTGTTCCTTCTGTTGCAGTATCCATTGCAAAAGTATATATAAAACCAGATGGCGAAAATGTGGAATATATCCCATTTGCAATTTATGATGATCAGACAATGGTCGGATTTATAATGCATGCTTTTGAAGAACATACGACAAATAGTTATTGGATCAATGGGTTTTTAATTGATAAACGGTTTCAAGGTCAAGGTTATGGTAAATTAGCATTTGCTGAAATGATAAAATGGATTACAAATAAATTTCAGCAATGCAATGAGATTCGATTAACAGTTCATAAAGATAATAAATTAGCTATGAATTTATACAAGCAATCCGAATTTAATTCGACAGGTAACTACTTTGGAGAAGAAGAAGTTTGGTATTATATCGTTCGGAGATAACTGAATTTTATGTATTATTAAATTATGAATAATATGTGAACAATTATTAAGATGATAGGAATTAGTACCTATTTTCAAGAAATAGTAGGTATGTAAAAAAGTAGGGGTTTAAACGCTATGGAGAAATGGGAACGAAAACTAATTAATACAAAACGAGGTACGTTTGAAGTATTTTGTAAAGGTGAAGGAGATCCTTTATGTGTCACACATAATTACTCTGAGTTTAATGATACAGGAGATTATTTTGCAAATTCATTTACTAAATTATTTAAAGTATATTTAATAAACTTAAGAGAAACGGGTAATTCTGAAAAAGCACATTTTCCATATGAATTGAGTATGTTAGAAACAATTTTTGATTTAGAAGAAATTAGGAAAACATTTGGTTATTCATCCTGGAATTTTGCTGGTCATTCTACCGGTGGAATGCTTGGAATTATTTATGGGATCTATTTTTCAAATTCTTTAAATCATAATATTATTGTTGGGGCTGCAGCGAGAGACTATTCAACATTTTCAAAAGACTGTATTTATAACAGAGCTCATCCACAATTTAATAACATACAAGAATTAATTGAAAAACTAAAAAGTACTGCATTGTCTAATGAAGAAAGAGAAGCTCTATCAATTGAGCGGACAAAGTTATCTTTACATAAGCCTGAACGTTTTCATGAATATTTTAACTTACCTATATCTAAAAAAATGTCAGCAATTCGACTAAATTATTTTAATAGGGAATATCAAATTTACGATGTAACAAAAAAGTTAGCATTAATAAGCTGTCCAACTTTAATCATTTGTGGCAAACATGATGTACAATGCCCAATCGAATATTCAGAAGAAATGGCTGAAGGAATTGAAAATTCAAAATTAGTCATTTTAAATGAAAGTAACCATTATCCATTTTTAGAAGAGAAGGAATTGTTTTATAAGGAAGTAAAACAATTTACTAATAAAACCCTTGTTTAATGATTTTTAATATAAATTATTAATATTTGTATTTAAAAATCATTAACTTCATATTTAAGGAGAATACAAAATGAATTTACCAATCCTTTTCGCTATTATTGCGTTATTTCTATCATTTGTCTGTGGTGCTGGGTTTAGCCCATTGTTAATAACAAATGTTTTATTAGCCTTAATCGCAGGTATATTATATGAACGAAGAGAAGAAAAACAAGTTAATGAATAATTTACAAAAGCTGGAGGACTAAAGTTGTTAACAATTTATTTAACAAGACATGGTGAAACGGTGTGGAATATCGAAAATCGATTACAAGGCTCAAAAGATTCCGAACTTACTGCTAGTGGGATTAGCGATGCTAAATTATTAAGTGAAAAATTAGCAAAAGTGAGTTTTAGTAAAATATATACTAGTTCGAGTAAACGTGCAGTAACAACTGCAAATATTTTAAAAAACAATCCCGCCATTCCAATTATTGAAGAAGATGATTTAAAAGAGATTAATTTTGGTGATTGGGAAGGGAAAACGAAACAAGAAATTGATGAGGGCTTTGAAAATGAATTTGAATCACTTTGGAAAACACCACATTTATACGATCATAGTCCACATCAAGGTGAGAGTTTACTAGACTTAAGAGAAAGAGTAGGTAATGTAATCCAAAATATTTTAAATTCAAATGAAGAAGGAAATATATTAATTGTTACACATGCAGTTGTATTGGCAACAATTGTAGCTCATTTAAAGCAATCTCCAAATGAAAAATTATGGGATCTACCATATGTCCATGGAACAAGTTTAACAATTATTAATTTTGAAGAAGATAAAGAGTTGGAATTCAAAGTACTTTGCGATACAACTCATTTAGATCGTATTTAATGTTTTTACTAAAATATGATAGCCTACCTAATTTAAAATAGGTAGGCCATTTTACTGATCAAATTCATTGTAAAGATTTTTCATTTTTATTGAATTTGTTAACTTCTTGATCAATCACCTTAATTAATAGGATTGTAACTAATACAAAAACAACGTCAATATAATAGATTAATATGTTTAAATAAGTTTCCTGTAGCATAATGCCAAGCATTGCTCCCATCATTCCACCCATGATTCCCGCAGTTATTCCTTCTAATATAGCCATTAATGATAAAGGTTTACCTGTTAAGTATCCTATTAATATGCCTACAGTCATTGAAATAATTGTAGGAATCGCTAAATCTGTATTCCGAAATAAAATACCAAAGATAGTACCCACAGTGACACTTGTCATCATTGAATTTGTCATACTGATCATTTTTCCGACTGTACAAGAAAGTTTTTCTTTTTTTCTATTTGCGATTAGGATGACATATGATGAAAGTAGAACAGTTAATACAATGCTAGCCCATTCTAAAAACATTAAGTTAAACTCCTCCCTATGTTGGAACCATTGATGTTGAGTTATAACGTTCAATTATATGTTTAATAAGCTAGCATGTATGAATGAGATAAGAATAAATTTATTTTTATTTATGTTTTATCATTTATATCACAAATTTAATGTAACCTTTTTTAGTAAAGTTAGGGTGAGGATTTATCTGAATAGGAGTGATGTTATTGAAGAAATTACGATACATATTCATAACCATGTTATGTATTTTACTAGTTTGTTCTGGCTGTGGAAAGAAGGCTGAATTTAAATCGAGCCCTTTTTTAGATCAAATTCAATTATCAATTAACGAAAAAAAATTAACAAATAAAGACCAGACTCATGTGTATCAAGTTAATTTAGTGAATTCAGATGGAAAAGAAGTCGATGTGGATTCGGTTAATTTTAAAATGGAAATGAAAAGTATGAATCATCATGTTGAAGCGAGTATGAAGAAAATAAATACAGGTATATATGAAGTGAGCTTAGAACTCCCAATGGAAGGTACTTGGAGTAAACAAATTACTTTAAAAAAGGGTAAAAATGAACGTAAAGTATCAATTAGATAAAGATGAATAAGAAAAAAGATAGTAAATTTAGTAAACTAGACTATTTTTAATATCTTTTTCATGCCATACAATTAATTGGTTTTCCATCTAGGTCAGTTTTGTTTATCTACTTCAGTTATTAAATAATTAATCTACAACAATATAACCAATCATTGGTGCTCCATCATGTGAATGAGTATCACAAATTAATCGGTATGTACCTTCTTTTTTAAAGAATAAAGGTACTTCAGTAGTTTTACCTTTGGTCACTACACCCGAGATATTCGTTCCTTCGATATGAAAACTATGTTCTTTCCCGTTTATTCCATGAATTTTTAAATTTACTTTTTGGTTTTTTTCAATAACGATCGTACCTGGATCCCATCTATAGGCTTCAATTTCCGTTCCATCATCTAACTTTGTACTAAATTCTGCTGTAATCATATCGATGTCTATTGTTTTTACGTGTTGCTGCTCTACTGCAGTTTGAACTGAATTTGGTGTTAAGTAATACCAACCACTTAATCCAATAACAACAAGGAGAAAGCAAATTAATAACCATTTTTTCTTAATAAAAATAAAGTGCATAAGACACCTCCAAAATTAATTTCATATTATAAAATATGCTTATCCTATAAATAACTTGTCTACTAATTCAACTTTCACTAGTTACATAATTATTTCTTTTATTCATAATGTATAGAAGGGAATAATTACTAAATTTAGATTATTCAAGACTGATAATCTACTATATAATGGAAAAGTAGTAATTTTTTGGAGGGGATCTGATGTTTAAAAAAGTACTAGCTAGACTAGGAATTGGAGCAGCTTCGGTAGATACAATTATTCATACTAAAGATTTATATCCAGGAAAAATTGTTGAAGGTGTAGTTGAAATTAAGGGTGGTTCAGTTGCACAAGAAATTAATCATATTGGGCTTAAATTGAAGTCTTATGCTAAAAAGAAAAGTGGAGACGATGAAGTAAACGTTAAAATCCAATTACATGAAGAACGTGTATCCGGCAAAATGAAAATTGAAGCAAATGAACAAAAAGTAATTCCTTTTTCGTTCCAATTGCCATTTTACACACCGATTACAATAAGACATGGACAGGTTTGGATTGAGACTGATTTAGATATTGATTTAAGTATAGACCCAACAGATACTGATTTTTTAAAGGTTCATGCACATGAAGAATTAGCAAACTTTGTAGAAGCATTTAAAATTCTTGGTTTCCGTTTACGCCAAGTTGAGGTAGAAGCTCAAAATGGTCGATTCTATCAAGAGTGGGAGTTTGTCCCAAGCTCTAAAAGAGAATGGAGATTTGATGAAATTGAATGTATGATTGAACCGAATAAAGATGGTTTGTTTATGGTGGTAGCAGTCGATAAAGCTGGTTCCCATCGTGGTTTAACCGGTTTACTACAAGAATCATTAGGACTAGATGAAAAGAAAACATCACTTAGCTTTAAAAATGAGCAACTTAAAGATGCGCAATCAATTGCAAATTCGGTTAGAGCGTTTTTACAACAATATAATTGATAAAATGTAAGTGAGAGTTCTTGTCTCTTCCTATTTAAATTTTACACTATCCGAAATTCTCATCCTTTAGACTGAATTTAATTGTAATTTTTAATAAAAACTATCCGTAAAAGAATATATCGAATACAATAGTATTTATTAGAAAAAATTAACATTTTAATGTTGAAAAGGAGATTTTATGGGATCTAACGTTAAAAATATGAAATGGATTTCGGGTGGTTTTGAAGCATTACTCGGTATACTGAAGTGCACCCCAAATGTTAGACACGACTAACATTTGGAGGTGCATTTTTTATGACTAAATTTACTACTGAACATAAATTAGCGGTAGTTATGC
>NZ_JBHXLC010000038.1:0-31076 GCF_042721555.1 Gottfriedia sp. NPDC058432 | reverse complement strand
GGCGATTTTCCGTTCAATTTGAACGGAAAATCGCCTTTTTTATTTCACATATTGATTACAGTAAATAAAATTGACTGTTTTTCAGTGGCCTCGGCTCGCCGAGGAGGCTCAGGTCTCGCCCCATGGAAAGCGAGCATCCTGTAGTGGAAATCAACATCACTCTACTCCTTTTACGAAAACTTGGTAATTTAATTGACAAGGTTGTTTTTCAACAGCATGAGACCACAAAAATGTGGTCTCAGTTTTCTTTATGTTGCAAACTCACGCGTTAGTCGCATAAAATTCTATTCTTTTTAATATTTCGTGCTGAAATTATCGCTTTTTTATAGCTTTGATCATCGAAGTAAAATGGCCCCAAATCTAGTTTTCTTTCATAATCATTATTATAATCACCCACATAGAAATCTTTCCAAATAACTTTGTTATCAAGTAAATCTATTTTTGCTGAAATAAATCCACAGTCTAGGTCCCCACAATCTGGACAAATTAAGATAGGAATGCGATACCATAAAAGTTCATGTGGTTTTTCAAGTAAAAAGTACTTGATCATATCTCTTTGATATTCAACAACTCCCCAGCCTAAACTTGGTATGAAGTTATATTTCATTAATTTTTGATAAAGAGAAATACCATCAATAATTAGATCATTAAATTCAACTTCTTTATCATTAATTATTTCTTTTCGATTTTTAATTTCTAAAATGTTTAATTTATTCATCATTACACCCACGGGTTAATCTATTTTTGATAATATCTCTCTACCTGTGTAGGGATCAACAAGTTTCCGATTTTCAACCAAATTATGCATTTATGAAACTATGAATTTTATCGTATTTAAGTAGGTTTTAAAAAATCTCTATTTATTTATGGCAATGCGGAAGAGCCCAATTGCACTCACATTATTTAAAACACAAGCAAATTTCAATTTAATCTTCATAGGCATCTCCTAAAGATGCAAAATCATCTTGAAGCCAATACCAATGTTCTCCCTCATTTATTACTAAACGTTCCAATAACTCCGTAAATGAATTGGCAATTATCGGACAACTGCCAACTACACCATGAGTCTCCCAATTGCTATCGTAACATCTGCCTAAACGCGGCTTACTTAGATCTATTGTTAAAAAATCGTTATTCTGATCACGTCCAATAATGTACCAACTTGAAGATAGATCGTATTCAGCTTTTTCACCGATTATAACGGGGTTTGCCAATATAAACTCTTCAGGTGAAACAATTGTTAAACAGTAATCACTGCCTATAAATAAATCAATTCCGCCACATAATGTAAAAAATTCATATAAATCGTCTGGTAGTTGATGACCTTTTTCTACATCTGGATAGCCTGAATGAGAATGAATCACACAGTTTGGAAAATTATTTATTTTATCAATCAACACTTGAATATCCATTTTAAATCCTCTCTTTATAAATGTTTTACAACAGTCCTAAATAAAAAGAGCTTCGAGAATATTCCTCTCTTAGCTCTTATTTCTATACTCATCTAAGCTCGCTCTATGAACAGCTTCTGTTATTTTTTATTTCCGAATTTCATCATAAAATAATAACTAACCTTAGGGAAGACTGAGTAAAGTTTAGCTCCAAACCCCATCCATGAAGGTAGATCGATTTCATGTACATTATTTCCAATTAAAGAAATAACTTTCGAAGCAACTTTTTCAGGGTCCAGCATCATTTTACGAACGGACTTAGCATACGATCCTGACTCATCTGCAATATCAAAAAACGGTGTATCCATCGGACCTGGGTTTATATTCGTAATATAGATACCGTCTTTTTCAACTTCCTGTCTCAAAGCGTTACTGAATCCTAGTACTGCATGCTTAGAGCCTGCATATGCTGCAGCCTTCGAAGTTGCAATCTTACCAGCTAAAGAAGCGATATTAATTATATGTCCCTTCCCTTTTAGCTTCATAGACGTTAGGGCAAGTTTTGAACAAATCATGACTCCAAATACATTCACATCAAACATTTGCTTCATATCTTGAAGTGACATTTGTTCAACTGTCTGAAATAGACCATACCCTGCATTATTTATTAAAACATCAATTCCATCAAATTGCTCCTCGATTTGGTGAAATGCATCGTATACTGCATTTTCATCTGTCACATCGACAACAAAATAATGACATTTAACTGGAAAATCTTCTTGTATTTTTGCCTTTAAGTTTTTTAGCTCTGTTTCTCTTCTAGCAATTAAGA
This sequence comes from Gottfriedia sp. NPDC058432, assembly GCF_042721555.1. Taxonomy (NCBI): domain Bacteria; kingdom Bacillati; phylum Bacillota; class Bacilli; order Caryophanales; family Bacillaceae; genus Gottfriedia; species Gottfriedia sp. NPDC058432. The sequence goes on along the minus strand of NZ_JBHXLC010000038.1, from coordinate 28,853 downwards.
CGATATTAGCGCCTTCCTTTGCTGCCGATAAAGCTAAATCTTTCCCAAGACCACTCGAAGCACCTGTTATTACTACCGTTTGGTTACTTAACCTCAAAAATTCCCACCTCTATTATTGACTGACTGAATGCTCATTCGTTTTATACTCAAGTATACCATCATTTCGTTCATTTAAACTAATAAAACCTAAGTTTTCCAGGTAGTCTAATTGACCAATTGTTTCGGATAAAGTAAGTGAAAGTTGCTTTTGATAAACCTTTGGAAATAACATTTGGCAAACTTCATATGCAGTTAACGGTTGTTGTTTTATCATTTCATATACTTTTTCAGCTCTAGCCTTTTGCTTTTCTAATCTACTTTTTACTAACCCTTTAATATCAGTAACTGGTTCACCATGTCCAGTATATAATTTTGTAATCGGCAGTTCTGCTATTCTTTGTAAAGAGTGATTGTATTGTAGTAATGGCCTTACACGTTCGGTTTCACCATTTAATGGAGGCTCAATGATTGGGTTAGATGAAACCTTATCTAATAATAAATCTCCTCCGAATGCAATGCCATCATCCTCACTAATTAAAGAAATGTGAGAAGTTGCATGACCAGGTGTGTACAATACTTTCAATCCAAAAATACTATCAATTATATCGCCTTCATCAATAATATGAGTTAATGAACGCTTACTAGTATATGGCATTTTCTCAGTCGTACGTGGCATTCTTTGAACATATTCCGCTGGAACACCGTATAATATTGCATTTTCAATAAAATACTCATTATAGTAATTTAGGAATGATTGTTCTTGCGTTAAATATGGAATATTTCGTTCATGGCCCAAAATTTTCACATCTTCATTAAACTCTTCCAATAATCCTGCATGGTCTGGATGATGATGAGTTAAAAGGACTTGTTCAATATCTTCTAGTTTATAACCTAATTTATCTAATTCACCTTTAAGTGCATCTAATGTATCTGGTGTATTCGTTCCCGTATCAATTAATGTCAATAAATCTCCTTCAACTAAAAAAACATTTACTGTATTCATAGCATAAGGTACCGGTAGTGTAATTTGGTGAATCTTATCTTCAGGGATCATGTTAATTCCTCCTTATCTGAATCTTCTTACAGTTAATTCTAATATACATTTTAAAAAATACAAACAAAGATGTATTAGAATTTTACATTAACGTAAAATCAGAATCTAGAAATCACAAAATAACACGGGGATCCGTAAAGGTATTAATCGCTACAAAACTAAAAAAATTTCCCAATTATTTCTTTTTTTCTTAAAATTTTGCCTGCATCTAAAAATTATTTAAAAATGTTTTTAATAAAATATATAAAAGCAATATGTCAACAAGGAATATAGCATTTATTTCTCTAATATAAATATCTATTACAATAGAGGAGAGGTGAATGTAATGTTTCTAGGAAAAGTTGCGTTTATTGGTGCAGGTAGTATCGCAGAAGCATTAATTGCAGGATTAATTGATAGTGGGTATATTGAGAGTGATCAAATTGCAATCACTAATAGGGAGGATTTAGAACGTTTAGATAATTTACATACAAAATATGGTGTATTAGCTACAACTAACCGTCAGCTAGCAATCTCTGGTTCAAGTGTAATTTTTTTAGCGATGAAGCCTAAAGATGTTGCAGTCGCTCTTGATCAAATTAAACATTTTTTCAACGAAAAACAATTAATTATTTCCTTAGTTGCAGGTGTTTCAATCAGTACAGTTAAGCAGTTACTAGACAATGAAAATCTAAATATTGTTCGTGCAATGCCAACTACATCTTCACTCGTCAGAAAATCTGCTACAGCACTTGCTTATCCAGATGAAGTTCCTTTTGAAAAAGTGCAAACAGCAAAAAGATTATTTGAGCGTGTTGGTATTGTCGCTAAAGTTGAAGAAGATGAATTACATGCAATGACTGGATTATTTGGTAGTGGTCCAGCCTATATATATTATGTCATTGAACAATTTGAACGAGCTGCAATGGCACTAGGGATCCATCGTGATATTGCCAAACCATTTATTCAACAAACTTTAATGGGTTCGATTTCAATGCTTCAAGAAACGAATAAATCGCCATTGACATTGAGGAAGAAGGTTACAAGTCCAAATGGTACTACTCAAGCTGGAATATCTGTGCTTGAAGACCGTGAAGTTGCCAATTCATTTTTAAATTGCTTTATTGAAGCAACTGTCCGATCACGTGAGATCCAAGAGGAATATGAAAAAATTAATAAAATTTAATCAGCTTGTCATGACTCTCTTCTTTAGGTAATAAAATGATACAGGTAACTGTGTTGTCCTAAGGGGGAGAGTTTTCTGATGAAAATAACAAACAGTAGAGTATTACGAGCAAGTATTAAGCGTATTCTCATCACAATTGCTTTAATCGTCACATTAGTTTTAATTGTTGGCTTTCTAACAATCAGTTATGTTGTTGGTAGCTCAATGGTAGAAGCAAAGGGCAAACCACTTAGCTACCCTCAAAAAGTATCAACTCTCCTACAATTAAAATTCGATTCATTAAAGAAAGATAAACAATCAAATCATGATGAAGTACATAAAAAGCTAAATTAAGGTTTTAACTATATCCATGCCTGTTTGACTGGCATCAAAAAAACAACATATTAAATAAAAGAGCAAGGGAAGGTATTTTGATCCCCTTGCTCTTCTTTTTAATCATTTTTGAGTAGCATGATTTGTTGCAACTTCTTCATGCATAATATGAAACTCTTTTTTAATGATTTCTTTTTTCAACTTAATATAATCGTCTTCACTAATAGTTGGTGGTAGTGTAATTAAAATTCTTCTATAAACTGAATCACTATCAAGGGTAAGACAGCTCTTCAAATTAGAATATTTATTTACAAGCTTAGCTAATCTTGCTAATGCACCTTCATGTTCCATTGTACTAACAGTTAATGAATAACCGCCGTCCTTCATTCCCCATGCTTCTTCTAATAATTCAAAAACTGTTTTATGCGTTAAAATTCCTACAAATTCATTTAGATCGTTTACTACTGCTAAATATGGAAAACGTTTAATCGTAAAGAAAACTTTGAAAAATGGTGAATCCTCCTGTATAGGTGGACATTCTTTGCGAACAAAATCATTTACTGTTTTGCCTTGCAAAGAATCGTTATCTACTAAATACTCAGCTAAATCAACACGATAAAGATTTCCAACATACTCTTTATCATTTTCACTTAAAACTGGAATACATCGATATTTTGTTTTCTTTAAAAGATCCCATGCAAACTGCGCCTCAGTCGAAACCATACAGTGAACTACATCATGTTTTTTTACGATATTACCCTTAATTCTCAATAATAACCCTACTTTCAAAATTTATTTTATTAATCATTCTTAATTTTTCTCTTTTAATAACACAATTACTCAGATAAAAACTCCATCAAGTCGCATGATTTTATTAAAAGCACTGTTAACATAAATAGCTTCGATTCAAGCCCCTCATCCAAATGATTGAACTCTAAAAACCTCCTTATACGCTCATCAATGTAGATCTTTTGATGTTTATTTATGAGGGAATCTTACGGAACTTACGTTAATAAATAACAATGTCTTTTAAAACGATCTCGAAGCCTTTCATAATAAATTCGCCCTTTCTCAAAATGTACCTTTTTTGTTCCATTAACTAATTCTAAATTTTCAAATAATTTTACAATACTATTTAAAGTCAACATCATATCTATATTATTAAAAGAGAAATTCATTCCAAATAATCAAAAAAAGACTAAAAATCAGGTTCATGAGTCACTGAAATAGCTAATTCTAGTAAATCACTTACTCATAACATCCTGTATTGGAAATCTACCTCACTAATCTTCTTCTCCAATACTAAATTTTGAAATTACTTGTTATTTTTTATCTACATAAAAAAAGAAGAGATTCGTGTGATCTCTTCTTCTCGAAACAATTATGCTTCTTGCTTTACTTTATTTGTCAGTTCTTTTTTTAATAAGTCAATTTTGTAATCAAATGATTGAAGATCAAATTCTGATCGTACTCTTAGTTCTAAATCACGAATTTGTTTTTCGAAGTAGTTGAAGTCAATTGACGGCATTTTACTATTAAGCAAATGGTGAGTTTCATTTATTTTTTTTGTCGCATGAGCCATGTTTTGACGAGACATTAAGTCAGATTTTTTCGTATGAAGCTCTTTTAACTTTTTTTCAATTTGATTAACTTGTTCATGCATAAAGCTAATTTCTTCTTCTGTTTTAGCGATTAACGTAACAAACTTTTCAGCTTGTTCTTTATAAAAAGCTAGATCTTCAGTTGCACGTTTAATTAGATCTTCTGCACCTGCTTCATTTGCAACTTTTAATTGCTCTTCACGTTTTTGCACCATTTGTAGTGCTGCCTCACGTTCGACCTGGAATTTCGTACGTAATGAATAATGTCTTTCAAGTAATCCCCTTACTTTTCCTAATTCACTTTCAGATTGTTTAATGAAGTAATTCAATTGTGAGATAGGATTTTGTTGTTCTTTCTCATCTAATAAACCATGTAAATCCGCTGAGATTTGATTTTTAATACGAGTAAATAAGTTTTTCATTGTCATACACTCCTCTTATTTTATAGGGTTGAAATTTTCATCATAAATATTAAATTCATCATCTTTAAGTTTCTTTTGATTTTTATAATCTTTATATAGGTAATAAAGCAATATTGCTGCTGCTACACCTATTAAAGAAGGAAGACCACTTATTGCTATCGATAAACCGATTAATCCAATAATTGTCCAGATGATTTTCATAAAAATCGAATCTGTTTTCATAAACTTTTTAAAACCAAAATATGTGATTACTAACCCAAGTGCTAACGTAATCAAGCCACCTAAATTCGCTAAAGCAACTCCAATTAATATTAGTACGAGGATAAAAGTTAAGAACTTCTTCATGACCTCGTCGCCTCCTTTCAACTTATACTCTTATCTTATACAAGTTTTTATATTGGAATAATGGCCTGAGGAATGGTTTTATATCAGACTTAAGAAGTAGAAAAGCAAGACAAACAAAAAACCAGATCAATTTGGATAATCCATTGATCTGGTTTTGACTAAAAATTGGGGAGTTTAACTCCAGCTTTTAATTGTAATAGTTGTGATACCGTTACAAACTGATAGCCTTGCTTTTGAAGAGCCGGTAAGATTTGTTTCAGTGCTGCGATTGTTTGACTACGGTCCCCACCGTGATCATGAAAAAGAACAATATCTCCATTTCTAGTATCTTTTAGTACATTTGATACGATTTTATATACTCCAGGATTTTGCCAATCAAATGTATCCTGATGCCAAGACCACATAACAGTTAAATAGCCAAGATCATGCACTGTATTTATCGAACGCTCACTATAGTAACCAAATGGAGGTCTAAATAATACTGGCTCGACATGAGTTGCCGCTATAATTGCATCATGAGTTTTATGTAATTGATCTCTTATTTGTTCATCAGTTAAATACTGAAGTCTAGCATGCGTAAATGTATGATTCGCAACTTCATGACCTTCTTTTATTTCTCTCAATGCAACTTCAGGAAATTTCGCAACTCTCTCACCGACTAAAAAAAATGTTGCTTTAGCATTATACTTCTTTAACAAATCTAAAACTTCTGGGGTATATTCATCATTCGGCCCATCATCAAATGTAATTGCTAATACCTTCTCTTTTACAGGTACTTCCCAAATAGCAGTACCTTGTTTTTCGTAGTAATATCGATTTTTACTTTCAGCTGATACATCAATAGAACTGTTAAAAATAAATTGGAAACTAAAAATAAATAAAAGGATAACTTTTAACTGTTTCAAAGCCATGACCTTCCTTTTACGAAAGAATACTTATATCATGTCTCTAAACTATTCTTTTATGTACACTTCTCAACTTTTTAAAAGTACTGCATCTTAACTGACTGTTTCATTTGTATTTTATCAATCGTTTCTGGTGATATCGTATTCATCAAAATCATTCGCTATATATGTATTATTAAAGATTTCATATGCTTCATCTAATAATTTTTTTGAAGCTTCTCCTTGATATCTTGCACTAATATGTGTTAAATAGAGGGTTTTAATTCCCTCACACTTAGCAACATTTGCAATTTGAGTACTTGTAGTATGGAAATAATCATATGCATGAGTTGTTTCATCATCTGCAAAGGTTGATTCATGCACTAATACATCCATACCTCTTGCAAGTAGATTACTTTTATCAGTTATGCGAGTATCTCCTGCTATTGCAATGCGTCGACCTTTTTTTGAAGGCCCAATAAAATCCTTACCATTTAAAATTCTTCCATCTTCTAAAGTTACTGTTTTCCCTTCTTTAAGGAATTTATAAACTGGCCCTGGTTTTACATCAATCTTCTTCAATTCCTCTACGTTCAATTCTCCAGGTAAATCCTTTTCAATAATTTGATAACCAAATGATTGAATTCCATGTTCAAGTTCAACTGCTTGAACAATAAATTGGTCATCTTCAAAAACAATACCTTCAGTAGTTTCAACATAATGAATCGGATATTTTAAATAAGTACCACTAATCTTAAAGCTAGTCTCTACATATTCTTTTATTCCTTTAGGTCCATAGATTGTTAATAAATCTTCTCCACCTAAAAAAGTTCTACTACTTAATAATCCAGGTAATCCAAAGATATGATCACCATGGCAATGAGTAATAAAAATTTTCTCGATTCGTCGTGGCCGAATTGGCGTATGTAATATTTGGTGCTGTGTTGCCTCACCACAATCGAAAAGCCAAGTCGCCCCTCTTTCCTCTAAAAGCTGTAATGCAATACTTGTTACATTCCTACCTTTTGATGGCATTCCTGCTCCCGTTCCTAAAAATACAAGCTTCACGTTAATGCCTCCATCTTAATTCATTTCTAATTGTTACAGTACCACTTGTATATTAAATTGCCAACACTTTAAAGAATGATTTATGAATTGATTGGGAAATTTACACAATAGAGCTTAGTTTTTTAAATTTAATTTATGGAGGAAAACAATGCGAAGACGTTTTTTCCAAATCACCACAATCTCATTAATTGCTTGCCTTACTTTGACCAGCTGTGCTAATCGAAATAATAATATAAGTGCATCAGAGAAAGAACAAGAAAAAGATTTTAAAATTGGAATTGTTATGGGTAAAACTGAAATTCACGATAAAGGATTTAACCAAGCAGTTTGGGATGGGATTATTGAAACTGGAAAGAAACATGGTTGGAAGGAAAAGAAAAATTATGTAAAAACTGATGCCCCAACAGACAAAGCAGCAAAAAAAGAATTAATGAAGTATGCAAAGAAACATTATGATTTAACTTTTGGAATTGGCTATTCATTTCAAAAAGCCATCTCTGAAGTTGCGAGTAAAGAAAAGAAATCAGATTTTGTCATCATTGACGGGATTGTAGAAAAACCAAATGTCGTAAGTGTTACCTATCGTGAAGAGCAATCAGCATTCCTCGCTGGTATTGCAGCAGCGATGAACACTAAAACGCATAAGATTGGATTTATCGGTGGTACAAAAGATCCATTTATAAAAAGGTTTGAATACGGATTTAAAGCAGGTATTATGTCCGTTGATCCAAAAATAAAAGTATTGACGGAATTTGCAAATTCATTTGATAAACCTGCAGATGGAAGTAAATTAGCAAAATCCTTATACAATGATAAAGGTGTAGATATAATTTTCCAAGTAGCAGGTAAAACAGGATTAGGTGTATTTACTGAAGCTAAAAAATTAAAGAAAAATGGTAAAAAGGTTTGGGTAATTGGTGTTGACCGGGATCAATATAAACAAGGATTACCGGAAAATGTCACTTTAACATCAGCGATTAAACGAATTGATAAAGGCGTAGATGAAGTAATAACAAAGAAATTAAAAGGGAACTTTCAAGGTGGACGCATTTTGCGATGGGGCATAAAAGAAAATGGCGTTGATCTTGCAAAAACAGATAAGAATTTAAATAAAGACACAAAAGAACAAGTTGATTTATATAAAGCCAACATAAGAACAGGACATATCGAAGTACCAGAAACAAAAAAAGATTTTGAAAACTTCTCTCCTACAAAGCCTGAAAAAGCAGAAATTAAAAAGAAAAAAGTAAAAATTGGTAAATAAAAAAATCTTGTCCAATTATATGAATATTCCGCATATAGTATAGTACCAACAAAAAAAGTTAGGTGTGATACTATGTCAATTCGAGATTTCATATTACTCTTCTATTGTTTTATTATCTTTTTATCTGTACCAATCGGATATAGGTATGTTTCAAAGAAAACAAAAGAAACTGGACAATTTTTACCGTTTTTAGTAGTATCGCTTGCCATTGTTTTAGCAGACGGAATCCTTTCAATTTTAGTTTGGTCACTATTTACATCACAAATGGATACATTCATGTATATAGGTGGATTGATTACTGGTATGATTTTCACATCAATTTGTGGCCTATTACTATTATCCGTTTTACTTTTAAGAAGAAAATATTTTTTAAACTCATTTATTGATCTTAACACTGCTAGAATCGAAACGAATCCACCACCTGATGATCATTCTAACAATGATTTTAAGAAATAGAGCTCTTGTGCTCTATTTCTTTTTTACTTGTAGAACAGTTATTCCCTTAAAAAAGTTTCGTATTTCGAAGCTAATAAATTGAGATTTAGTTCTAATTTTGTATATACTTTCTTTAATTGATTTAGGAGGTTTCATAATGAAAGTTACAATTTATTCGGACTATGTATGTCCGTTTTGCTATTTAGGAAAAAAACCACTTGAGGACGCTCTAAAGGAAGTTAGCGATGTAGAGCTTGAATGGAAACCATTCCAATTAAGACCTGAGGGAGCTGAACCATTAAGTCCAAATAGTTCTTATATCCAACAAGGATGGAAATTCGGTGTTCAACCACTTGCTCAAAAGCTTGGTGTTGAGATGATTTTACCAACTATGGATCCCCATCCTTCAACTAAAAAAGCTCATCGAGGCTTTTTATTCGCAGAGGAAAATGGAAAAGGCGCTGAATATGCCCAAGCAGTTTTAGCAGACTTTTGGACAGAAGGCAAAGAAATTGGTGATGTAAACGTACTTGCAGATATCGCTGAAAAACTTGGCTTAGACCGTCCTCAATTCATTGAAGCTGTTTCAAATACAAAGTATGACTCATCGATCCAAAACCCAAATTTTATTAATGCAGTACCAACCTTTATAATTGGTGATCAAGTTTTACAAGGTGTTCAAAGTAAAGAAGCATTTATACAAGCTTTAAACAACCAAAAACTAGTTGAGCAGTCTTCATTAAGCTGCGACATTGATGGAAACTGTTAATAATCTGTAATCAAAAAGGATGTCCCTTAAGTTTGTTTTCATTACTAACATATGGGACATTCTTTTTAATTTTAAAAAATCATCTGGGAAAAATAATTTTTTGATTCATTTTTATAACCAGTTCTCTATCAAGAACAAACAAACATAAAAAACTAATTATTTCCCTGCTACACTAACTTGACTCCAATCAATCACAAACGGATTACCAGTTAAACTTTTTCTTACTTCAGTAACAATACTCATTTGCTTTTTTACAACTTCTGATTGAATTACTTTTTCTCCATCCCCACTACCATCATAATACAACGGCTTCTTCTCCATAATGTCACCTCCATTACTTATTAATAATTTATATTCTCTTTCTATGTCGAAATTCCCTTTTTAAACTTGGTAATTCACAAAACTTTTTACTCAAAAATTAACTTCCAATGAGCAATTTGTAGTGCCTCAATCTTCTTAAAATAAGAACATCGTATCTATTTCTTTAATTATTTAATTTTTCTTACTATAATTACAATATAAATCTATTTTGAAAGGTGTTTTTCTCATGATAAAAGTTGGTATTATTGGCCTTGGCGCAATTGGCCAAAGATTAATTCCTTTATTTTCAAACCACCAAGAAACAAAAATAGTAGCAATATGTGACACATTGGCAGAAAGAGTTCAAGAAACAAGTAGCCAATTCGAATCAGTTTTAACCTTTACAAATCATCTTGAGATGCTTGAAAATGTTGAACTTGATCTCGTTTATGTTACTGTACCTCCTAAATATCACTATTCGGTAGTATCTGATGTAATCGCAAAAGGAATTAATGTTCTTTGTGAAAAGCCTTTGGCAAATTCAACAGAGGAAGCTCTAGGACTTTATACTCAAGCGAAAGAAAAAGGTATTTTTCATGCTATGAACTTTCCATTAAATTACAATGTCGGTAGTAAGTCTTTTGCTAGCCTTATTCGTTCAGGATATGTTGGTGACTTAAGAAGAATCGAATTAAAGATGCGTTTTCCAAATTGGCCGAGACTATGGCAACAAAATGAATGGGTTGCTACAAAAGAACAAGGAGGTTACGTACTAGAGGTTGGTGTGCATTATATTCAACAAATTCAAAAGATTTTTGGTGACATGAAAGTCAATACGAAACATATACAATATCCCGCTGACCCTCTTGCATCCGAAAATGGCATTATCGCCTTTTTAGAATTAGAAGATGGTACTCCTGTATTAATAGATGGATTAAGCCAAATTGCAGGTGAAGAAGAGATTAAATTTACAGCATACGGTTCGAAAGGAACTCTTTCTTTAGTGAACTGGGCTAATTTAGAAGGAGGAAAAATCGGCGAGCCAATTAGGCAAATTGAAGCCGATCAATCTTTAGATGATTCATTAATTAATCATTTAGTAAAAGCTCTAAAAGGTGAAGAAGCAACAATCATAGATTTCTCAGAAGGCTACAAAGCACAAGTAGTTTTAGAAGCATTAAGAGGATAAATTTATACATAAAGGTAAAGGTGCCTCTCTTAAGAGAAGCACCTTTCAGACTATTGACAAACGCTCGCTTTCTTCCTTGCTTCGCCTGACTGCGGTGCTCATTACCGTTCTAAGGTAACTCCGCGCCTCGAAAGACAAGCGCTTGCAATCAGTCTGATCATCAAGTTTTTAGGATTTGGCAACAAACTTAAAGGTGCTCTCTTAATTGAGAAGCACCTTTTAAAACGCTTTAAAAGATCGTTTTTATTTTACCGGAATCCAAATTTCAGTATAATAATCTTCACTAAATGGATTTCCTTCTGGATAAAGTTCAAATTCCGGGATTCCTGCATGTGAATAGCCGCTTGAAGGAAACCATTCCGAAAAAATCTTCTTCCATGCTGATTGCATTGCGTGCGGCATTGCTCCGTGAACACCAAATACAGCCCATTTTGATGCAGGAATTTCATGATGATAAAAAGCTTCTGGTGCATCTCCTTCGTATTCGGTTGCAACCCAATATTCTAGTAGATTTTTTGATTTTTGCTCCTCGCTCATCATACAAACACCTAAAACACCTTTAATGTCACCATTGTTAATTTCGTACAACCGATCACTCGTACCATTTTCATTAACCTCTTCCCACATTTTTGGAATCAGTTGCTGTTGTTGATCGTTTAAATAAGAAAACTCTTTTTTCACTCCAACTACTTGAAAAGCACTTTTTTCAACAATATTAAATTGCATTGGTTCTGCTCCCTTCAAACTCACCTGAATAACGAGGCGGTTATATGATTTTAAATTACCGATAAACTTTCTTGCTTCACTTGGGGTTACACCATGCTGTCTTCGGAACGCTTTTGCAAAAGCCTCAGGAGAGTCATACCTATATTTCAAGGCAATGTCAATTATTTTAAGATCAGTCGTTGTTAATTCATTGGCCGCTAATGTCAATCTTCTTCGTCTTATATATTCAGCTATATTAATATCAGTTAAAATTGAAAATGTTCGCTGAAAATGAAAAACAGATGAATTAGCTTGTTTAGATATTTCTTCAATTGTTAACTCGTTTAATAAATTGTCCTCAATATAATCAATTGCCTTTTGTAATGATTCAATCCAAGCCATATGACTCCTCCCTTAATTACATCCTAACAAGTTAAAATTATTCAGTCCTGTCTTTTTATGCTCTTTTGTGACAGATAATAATCATTTAGCCCCTTTTCGATCAGCTAATGATAAAATGACAATTGTACTAATAATACATAGGCTACCAATCCAGTCTAGCATTTCAAAATTTACTCTTAACCAAATTACTGATAGTACAGCTGCAGATAATGGTTCCACACATGCAAGTAAACTAGATTCAGAAGCATTAATATACTTTAAACTCTCTAAATAAGAATAAAAAGCAATTAGCGTTCCAAAAATAACAATAAAAATTACTGCGAAATATGCACTCATCGACCAATGACCTTGGAAATTAAAAGGTGAATGTATGAAGCTAAAACAAATTCCACCGATTAGCATTCCCCAACCTACTACGATTGTCGACCCAAATTTTTTTAAAAGATTTTGAGGCTGTATTGAATAAAATGCTAAAGCAAATGCTGAAGCTAGCCCCCAAAATAATGCCCATCCAGTAATAGACAATCCTTTCATAGTTCCATGTGTTACCAACAAAAATGTCCCTGAAAGCGCTAATATAACAGCTAGTACCTCTCTTATTGTTGGTACTTTTTTGAAACGCATTGCAAAAAAGCATGTAATGATAACAGGTGCCAAATATTGTAAAATTGTCGCTGTAGCCGCATTGGAAGCTTTTATTGCGGCGAAGTATGTATATTGAACTGCTAACATCCCAAGTATACTAAATAACAATAAACTTAAAATATCTTTCTTATTCTTCCAAATTTCTGTTATATTTCTCTTTTCTTTCAAACTAGCAAAAATAAGTAGGATGATACCAGAAAACAATAATCGAATAACGACTAACCATTCTGGACTAAAATGATTTCTTTGAAAAACAAACTGTGCTACAGTTCCTGATATCCCCCATAATATTGCCGCAGTTAATACGAGAATAATCCCCTTCGTTCTAGAATTAGATAAGGCAATCTTATCTGCACTCATTTTTACTCCCTCCACTAAAAACAACAAATCAAATTAAGTTAATAGAAAAATCGTACCTAAATATTCAGAATATATCAATCAAAAATCTTTTAATTTTCAACAATTAGATTAATTGTGTTTAGAAATTGTTTAATTGGAAAAATTGAACATATATGATTTTGTATTAATTGATTTAGGAGACAAGACTATGAAAGAGTTATATGAATGTATCGTAGTAGGGGGAGGTTTCGCAGGTTTACAGGCATCAATTCAGCTTGGTCGATACAAAAGGAAGGTACTCGTAATTGACTCAAATTATGGGCGGTCTACCTTATGTAAAACATATCGTAATATTTTAGGTTGGCCAAATAGTATAAGTGGCCAAAAGCTAAGACAACTTGGAAGAAATCATGCTGAAGATTATGGTGTATCATTCACCCAAGATAAAGTAATAAGTATACAAAACGTAAACAATCAATTCTTAATCAAGACGAACGCAGGAAAATCTTATTCTGCCAAAACAGTCTTATTAGCAACTGGGCTAATCGATCGAATTCCTCAAATTAAAAACCTAGTCGACTGTCTTGGATCGACAATTTTTGTTTGTCCGGACTGTGACGGATATGAAATATTAAATAAAAGTGTCTTAATACTTGGATCTGGAAATGTTGGTGCAAATCTTGCAATTACATTAGCTTATTGGTCAAAACAAATAACTTATATTAATCACGAAGGACATGACCTTGATTCCAAATTAAATGACCAACTACAGAAAATTGGAATTCACTATCGAAAAGAAATAATTAAGGAAGTTCTAAAAGAAGACGATTCCACTTTTAAAGGAATTTGTTTACAAAGTGGTGAAATAATTTATGGGGACCGGGCTTTTATTGGTTTTGGTGGAAATGAAGTACAAAATAACCTTGCTATTCAACTAGGAGTAAATCTTTTAAATAATAAGCATGTTATTGTAGACCCGCGGACAAAGGAAACGAATGTTCCAAATGTATGGGCAGCTGGCGATTTAGTAGCCCATTCCCAACAAGTCACAATAGCAATGGGCGATGGTACCCAAGCGGCTGTTTGGATTCAAAAGAGATTATTAGAATTGAATGAAAAAGATTCATAAATAACTTTCAAAGACAAGTGATTTGATCCCCATCTTTTAGCCTTTACACAGCATAAGCTAAAAATTTCCTACCCACCCTATCCATTCTCTAACAAAGTTACTATTCAAGTTCAATTAAAAAAGTATTACATCTTTAATGAAGTAATACTTTTTGGTGTTTTCGTTTAAAACGTTTTAGAAAAATACTTTGATTAGTGTATACATTGTGACGATTGCTAAAATAAACACTAAAATTGGTATTAAAATTCGGATAAAAGTCGAAGGGATTCGATATCTTCTATAAGTATCCTCTATACAAATAATACATAGTAAATAAATCAATCCTGATATGATTACTCTAGCTAAATCAAAATGCCCAACTGATTTAATTGTGTGATTAACATGCTGAAATATATAAAATTGTACGAGATTAAAAATTAAAAATAATAAAAAATAATAAAATACACTTAATATGTAAGTACTAAATTTTATTTTTTCACGCTCAATATTTTGACGCTTTCTAATAAAGCGCTTCTTATGTCGCTCTTTCCTCGGTATAAATTGTTCATCCATTTTAGTACATCCTTAGTTTAAAAATTGAATTATTTAAATCAAATTCTTACCTATATTGTACATAAACATTCCATTATTTAAAAATTTATAATACTTCTCTACAAAATTTACTTCAAATTAATTAATCATAAAAATAATTATACCAAATTTCGTTGAATATACTTACTATTTTTTTCCAAAAAAACATAAAAAAAGTGCACTTAGATCGAATCTGAGTACACTTTTTCACGCTGTTGAAAAACAACCTTGTCAATTAAACCATCAAATTTTCGTAAAAGGAGTAGAGTGATGTTGATTTCCACTACAGGATGCTCGCTTTCCATGGGGCGAGATTCTTTAGCCTCCTCGGCTAGCCTGCGGGGTCTCAGGCTTCCCGCTTATCTCATAGGAGTCGAGCACCCCTTTCGTTCCAATCAACTTATTCATCAAAAAAAGTCTGCAATAAATCCTAATCAAATAGCCTTTACTTAGAGTATACTAACAATTGTTTATTAATCAGTTTGTATGTCAATTAATATCGAACATTAATTAATTATTGGAATCATAAAATTGCTCAAACATATTAACATTTAAAACAATTAATAGATTAACCCAAAAATGATAATTACATCATTAATAAATGTTAATTTAATGTCGTCATAGGATCTTAGCCCTTCTGCATATCTCATAGGAGTCTTAGGAGTATGACAACATCTTCATTTTAGTTTTACATATCATAAACCTTTTATGAGTATGGTATTTTCTTATTTTTTATTGTTTTACTTCCTCATGAACCCTTCATGAGTTACCTTTTTTCTTCTTTTTGCTGTTTCAATTACTGATGAACATTTCATAAGTTCACAAAGAAAGTGTACTAAGAACAGTCTAGTACACCTTCTCTGCCTTATTTTTTATATTGCGTGTAAATATGAATTGCATCTCTTAAAAATTCAGCAGTTCCAGGCTGTTCTTTATCGTAATGTGCTCTAAAGCGCTCATCGTCAACATACATTTGTGCTAAACCCGCGTGCGCTTCCTTACTATATTTATTCCAATAAAATGTTAACCATTGTTTATGCAAATCAGCTGCTTTTTGTGCAATTTCACTTGATGGATCACCCGTTTTAAATGCTTCAGCTAATGTTTTTTCTAATTCGTCAGCAAGTCGCGTTACTTCTTTATGATCTTCTTCTGTCATATTCATTACTTTTTGATTTGCTTTATTAACAGCTTCATCCCCATATTTTTCACGTGCTTCTTTTCCATATTTCTTTTCATTTTCTTCGATCATATCTTTCTTAAAGCCTTCAAATTTTTCTTTATTCGACATTGTCATTCTCCCCTCTGCTAGAGCAATTGACTTTTCAACATTTGAAATTAATAAATCTAATTGCTTTCTTTTATCAAGAAGCTGCTCATGATGCTCGTTTAATGCCTTGGCACTATTAAAATCAGGTGATGTAATAATTTCTTTTATGTTTTCTAAATTCATGCCTAGTTCTCTATAAAATAAGATTTGTTGTAAGCGATCTACTTCCGCTTGACCATAAATCCGATATCCTGATGAGTTAATTCTTGCCGGCTTAAGAATTCCAATTTCATCATAGTATCTTAAAGTCCTAGTGCTGATTCCTGCTAGAAGTCCAAGCTTTTGTACTGTATATTCCATGGCGATTACCTCCTGACTTCTTTACAATACACCTTTACGCAACGTTAAAGTCAATTCTATATTTAATATTTTTTTTGAATTTTTTTTAAAGAGAAAGCTATTCATTCCAGGGGCACAAAAAAATCCCCTCTTCTATAGGGGATTACAGTGTAGACAATCTACAAAATAAATTATTTACCTGTAAATACTTTCATACCATTTATACCATCAAATGGTTTTCCACCAGGAGCGTGTAAATGACGAACTGCTAGTTTAAATCGCTTATTTGAAGGTATTTCTTGTTTAAAAGTTAACAAGAACGAATTGTTATCTCCTTGTACCTTCGTAATTGTAACTTGGTTATTTGATAATGCATTCCTTGCATTAAATTGGCTCTTGCTTCCTAGTGATGCAATGCCGGTAGGGATTTTATCAGATAAACTTTGAATCCAATATACTGAAGCGTTTGTTCCTAAATCAATATCAACTTGTGAATCAAACGTTACTAGGATCTGATTCGTTGAAACTTGAAAAATATCAGTTAGTTTAGGAATTTGTTTAACAATGTGATTTGGCTTAAATCCTTCAATTTGTAAAAAATCCTTTTTGGTAGTAGCATTTACCTGCTTATTACCTGGAAGAATAGAAGACATTACAATCAGTAAAATCACAATCTTATAAAAAAATTTCATTATAATCTGCCTCCCGATATGTATATATAACAATTTTATAATTTGATGTTTTGGCAAAATATATACTTAGATTTTTTTAATTTTATTAGTTTTTCTTCAAATAGTAGTTACCACTTCTTTAGATTGAAAAAGAGGCCTACTTTTATCTGAATAACGCTAATTAGATAAAAAAATTGATTTATATCTAAAATAGTGGCAAACTATCTATAAGACTTAAGAGAGAATTATAGGTGTAATTATGATTGAAATTAAAACTTCTACGTTGAGTGACGGTGAATTTAACCGAGGTGTCTTTGCAACACGTGATATTGCAAAAGGTGAGCTAATACATGAGGCGCCTGTTATTTCTTACCCGAACGAGGAACATGAGCATATCGAGAAAACTTTATTAGCTGACTATGCATTTGAATATGGTATTAATCATTCAGCTATTCTTCTAGGATACGGAATGCTATTCAACCATTCTTATGATGCAAATGCGACTTACGATATTAACTTTGATAATCACACATTTGATTTTTTCGCTTACAAAGACATTAAAGCTGGCGAAGAAATTTTGATTAATTATAATGGCGAAGTAGATAATATGGATCCGCTTTGGTTTAATAAAGATTATGAAGAAGTTATGAGCAAAGAAAAAGAGAAAGAAAAAGAAACCAATTAATTGGTTTCTTTTTTTTTAAAGATTAATGGCACCATAAATTAATGCACCAAGTACTACAAAAGCCGGATGAATTTTAAATTTTTCCATTAAGAAAAATGTACAAACTGCAATAAAAATTACTTGGAATGCTCCAATATCATGAAACGAATCAGAAAATGATTGATATGTAAGTACGCCTAATAGTACTACAATTGTCGGTTTTACATACGCTGTCATCCTCTTCACTCGAATTGAGTCACGATTTTTATGAAGTAATCCAATTAAAAAAATCATTAGTAATAAAGAAGGGATTACCGTTGCAAAGACTGCTATAAAGGATCCAAAGATTCCTCCAATTTTGTATCCAATATATCCAGCCATTTTAGTTGCGATTGGCCCTGGTAAGGCATTCCCCATGGCAAACGCTTCATGAAATTCTTGTTGAGTTAACCAATGATTTCGTGTAACAACATCATTTTGAATTAATGGGATCGTAGCAGGCCCACCGCCATATCCTAAAAGATTCGTGAAAAGAAATGAAAGAAATAATTTCCAATAAATCATTCGTTTGTACTCCCCTTCCTCGTCTTTTGTTCATTTGAGGAAGTTGCCTTTACTGGCTGGCAGATTGCAAATACTAGTAAACCACCAATTATGATCGCTGGATGTATGTGTAAAAATTGAATTAGAAACAATCCAACAACTAAATGAATTAATATTGTTGGTGTTTTCAATCCTTTTTTTGAACTTTGATAAAATTGCCATGTTAATACACCTAACATTACTCCTACGACAGGTACAATTGATTCTTTCATCCCATTAACCCATTTTATATCTTTAAAAGACGTTAATGATGTTAAAAGTATAATCATTAAAATAATCGTCGGTAAGATGGTTGCAACGATTGCATTAAGCATTCCGATTATACCACCAATACGATAACCGATATAACCTGCTAATTTTGTATTGATTGGACCTGGGAGCATATTCCCTATTGCTAATATTTCAGAAAACTCTTCGTCTTTCATCCATTTATATGTATCGACAACTTCTTTATAAACGAGAGGAATCGTAGATGGTCCTCCACCATATCCTAAAATACTACTTCGAAAAAACGCGATGAATATATCCAATTGTTTCATTAAATCAATTCCTTTTCTTATTTACCAACTTGCTATACAACCGTCCGTTCTTGATTCTGTACCACCCATTAAAACGCCCGTATCTTCATTTCTCCAAATAATTTGGCCACGTCCGAAACTTCCAGTATCCTTTGCAACCTTAATTTCATGACCCTTAGCCTGTAATTCTTTTATAATCTCTTGAGGAAAATTAGGTTCGACTTCAACAATTTTCCCTTCAATCCATTGCCATCTTGGAGCATCTAAGGTTTCTTGTGGATTTAAATGAAAATCAATACTATTCATGATTACTTGAACATGACCTTGAGGCTGCATATAACCACCCATTACACCGAATGGTCCAACTGCTTTATTATTTTTTGTTAAAAATGCCGGAATAATCGTATGATATGATTTTTTTCCACCAATTAAAGCATTGGCATGATTTTCATTTAAGCTAAAATCATAACCCCTATTTTGCAATCCAATCCCAGTTCCAGGAATTACAATACCTGACCCAAAACCCATATAATTACTTTGAATAAAGGAAACCATATTTCCATCTCCATCAGCTGTTGCTAAATAAACAGTGCCTCCACTAGGCGGTCTTCCTGGTAATGGTGTTTGAGCAGTTTCCGTGATTTCTAAAAAGCGTTCTTTTCCATATTCATCACTTAATAGACTTTCAACTGAAGTCTTCATAAACTTTCGATCTGTTACATATTCCTTTCCGCAAGCAAAAGCTAACTTCATTGCTTCAAATTGTTTATGATATGTCATTACGTTCTCTTTGTCATCATACAGATCATTTTTCAATATATTTAACGCCATCAGTGCGACAATTCCTTGACCATTAGGTGGAATTTCCCACATATCATAGCCTCTGTAATTTATACTAATTGGATCTACCCATTCCGGTTTAAAGGACTCTAAATCTTCTTTAGTTAAAAAACCACCATATTGATTTGATGAAGCAATAATTTTATCTGCAATTTCACCTTTATAAAAATCTTTTCCATTTGTTTCTGCTATTTTTTCTAAAGTTATTGCATGATCCAGTGACGACCAGATTTCTCCTACTTCAGGTGCTCTTCCTTTTGGAGCAAACGTATCAAACCAAGCAGCAAACTCCTCAGAGTTTAACTCCTTTTTGTATATTTCATAAGCCTTTTTCCAAAACTTACCTAAAGTAGGTGAAATCGGAAAACCTTCACGAGCATATTCAATTGCAGGTTGTAGCACTTCCTTTAACGAAAGCCTGCCAAACCGATTCGATAATTCTACCCAACCAGCAGGAGCACCAGGGACAGTTATTGGTATCCAGCCATATTTAGGCATTTTTTCATACCCTAAATTTTTTACTTTTTCGGTCGATATATTTTTAGGTGCTGGTCCACTTGAATCTAAACCGTATAACTTTTCGTTCATCCAAACTAATGCAAAAGCATCTCCACCAATACCGTTTGAAGTTGGCTCTACTACTGTTAGACATGCAGCTGTAGCGATTGCTGCATCTACTGCATTACCACCTTTTTTTAAAATATCTAGGCCCGCTTGTGCAGCCAATGGTTGGGAAGTAGCGACCATACCATTTCTAGCATAAACCACATTACGATGTGATGAATAAACATGTTCACTCGTTTTCATTTTTGTATACATACTCTTTCCTCCTTGGCTTTTTTGCAATAGTTCTATTGGATAACAAAATAACTTAATCTTTAAATTCGACAATATTTTAGTAATCCCCTACTTAACTATCAATCTAAATAAAAGAATCTATTAGAATGAATGGCTAATTAACCTAAAAGGCTTAAATTTGGTTATATACATTAGATGCTTGTCCATTTCAAGTAAAAGTTACTTTGAATACTTTATCATTAGGAGGGTCAGTAGCAGATAAAACGCAATAAATTTCTGTAAAACCTCTAAAACTTTATAAAAGAAAGGAGGAAACGTTGCCTAATTGTTTGCTAAGAAACAGTAAATCAACTATGTAGGATTCGTTGTATCCGAATTTACGCACTTGGAGTGTTAGACCAAACGAGAGTAGCTTCTGCAAAATCGGACACGTAGAACACAGGAAGCAAACATCTATTTATATATTTTTATAGATTGTGGCAACGGGATTAATTTAATGTTCAAACTTTATTTAGATCCAGGGCATGGTGGCTCTGATTCAGGTGCAGTAGGAAATGGATTAAAGGAAAAAGACCTAACTTTGGATATCGCATTAAGAATAAGAGATTTATTGAATAACTATAATGACGTTGATGTTAGAATGAGCAGATCTACCGACACTGATCGTTCTTTATCTGAACGTACTAACGATGCAAACTCATGGGGTGCCAGCTACTTTTTATCTGTTCATATTAATTCATTTAATACATCAGCGTCTGGCTATGAGGATTATATATACGATGGTTTGTCAGATACGTCTACTTCAGCTCAATATCAAAACATTTTACATCCAGAAATCGTAAAGGTAAATGGTCTAACTGATCGTGGTAAAAAGAAAGCTAATTTTCATGTATTACGTGAATCAAATATGCCAGCGATTTTGACTGAAAATGGATTCATTGATAATGCAAGTGATGCTGCAAAACTGAAAGACCCAAATTGGCGTCAAAAAGTAGCTCAAGGGCATGTAAATGGATTAGTAAAAGCATTTAACTTAACGCCTAAGACTAATTCTGAAATGCATAGAGTAATCGTAGATGGAGTACAAGTCGGAGCATATCAAGATGATCAAAATGTACTGAATGCAGTAGAACAGTATCTTCCAACAGCAACTAAAATTATTATTGAGAAAGTTTAAACGGTTATATTAACGAATTAAAGACTGTCTATTTATAGACCGTCTTTTTTTCCGTTCAAAACGAAGGCAACTTAAAAAGACCTTCGATTGAAAGCTCGGCAGCTGTTTATTCTGTAGATTTCAATATATCTAATATATTGGTTGAGTCAATTTTCTTTTTTTGTCTACCTAAACTAATAACTTGTTCTCCATATTTATCTTGCAATTTATGTAATGTTTCGAATAATGGTTCTTGTTTGGCGTCCTTTTCAAAAGAAAATAGGTCCAATTGCTTTGATATTTCATCTTTTGGATTCAGTTGTGATGCAGTTACTCCAATTAAACGTAATGGTTCTCCGTTCCAATTTCTTTTCCATAAATCAAATGCTTCTTTAAAGATTTCATTAGCTTGTTGTACAGGTGTAGAAAGTTTTTTGCTTCGATTTATTGTTTTTCGATCACTAAATCGTAGTGTAATTGTCACAGTGTCTGCAACTAAACCTTTCTTAATTAAACGTTCAGCTACTCGTTTAGATAGAGCTTCAAATTTTTCTGCAATCATAGGTTCCTCAAAAACATCAAATGAAAATGTCGTTGATTGGCCAATTGTCTTATGTGAAAGCATACGACTAGGATCGACTTCTCTCTCATCTATTCCATTTGCCTTATTTCTTAAAGATATACCGTTTACACCTAATAATTCTTGAACTTGTTTTTCATTACTTTTTGCTAAATCTTCTATTGTAATAATGCCAATTTCATTTAACTTTTCTTCAGTTTTCTTACCAACTCCATGCATCTCTCCTACTTTTCTTGGCCATAAAATAGTAGGAACATCTCTTTTACGAAGAACAGTAATTCCAAGTGGTTTTTTCATATCTGAAGCTGTTTTCGCAAGAAATTTATTTGGACCAATTCCGATACTGCATGGCATATCCAGATCTTCTAACAACATTGACTGGATTAATTCAGCTATTTTAATTGGATGACCTAGTTTTTCATCACATTCAGTTAGATCAATATAGCCTTCATCAATTGAAGCCACTTCAATTTTAGGACTTATTGCACCTAATTTTTCAAATATTTGCCTTGAGACTTTTCGGTAAGCTTCAAAATTTGGAGTTTTAACAATCATCTCAGGACATTTTTTCCGCGCTTCCCATAATGGCATTGTTGCCCGAATTCCATAAGCTCGCGCTTCATAGCTTGCAGTTACAATAATTCCTCTTCGCTCTATTTCATTGCCGGCCACAACTACTGGTTTACCTTTTAATGATGGATCATTCGCTATTTCAACTGAAGCAAAAAATGAATTCATATCAACATGTAAAATGACTCTTCCACTCTTTGGTGCCCATTGATTCATTGCTACACCTCCTATGCTAGTATAATATCATTTTTTTATATTTCCTATTTACGTGTATTAATGTTGAATATAGTTAAAACTTATAAAGTTTGAATCAAATCTAACTAATATCTAATTATTATAAACGTTTTTGTAATAAAGGAGAAAAGCTATGCAAAGTAAAATTCAAAAAATATCTACGAATTTATGGTTTGATACACTAGCCGAAGATGCTGTAAATTATTACACTTCTATATTTAAAAATTCAAAAATTGAAAGAATCACTCGTTATGGAAAAGAAAGACATGACCCAAACAGTATGGAGGAAGGAGCTGTTATGACCATCCAATTTAGTTTGGAAGGGCTAGATTTTGTTGCATTGAACGGTGGTCCTCACTTTAAATTTACAGAAGCAATTTCATTCATCGTCCATTGTGACTCACAAGAAGAATTAGATTATTATTGGGAAAAGCTATCAAAGAATGGAGATAAAAATGCACAAGCATGTGGTTGGTTAAAAGACAAATTTGGCGTCTCATGGCAAATTGTTCCGACCATTTTACCTGAATTATTAAATGACTCCAATCCAGAAAAATCTGAACAAGTAATGAAAGCAATTCTCAAAACTAAAAATAAAATCAGTATAAATAACTTAATTGAAGCTTATGAAGGAAACCCCTCTTCGAATTAGAAGAGGGATTCAGATTGTCGACAAAAGGGGTTCGGAATGGTCTTATTCCGAACCCCTTTTGTCATTTTTTTGTATTTTGAGTGAGAATAGACTACTATTATCATCATTTTTATGCTGTTTTTGGGCCACTCCATGTCCAGGTGGCCATCTTCTTTAAATTCATGGATGCAAAAGTAAGCATCGCCTGCATCGACAATTTTTTAAGTCCCCTTAAAGTTGTCCATCGCATGCCATGCTTTTCTTTCGCATCTGCGAAAACACGTTCAATCGTTTCTTTTCGCTTCGCATAGATTGGTTTTACTTCTTCGTGATGTCGAAGGTGTTCTGCTTCCTCGATGTATTCTTGCCAAATATGACGAGTCACCACTTTTTGATGG
This sequence comes from Gottfriedia sp. NPDC058432, assembly GCF_042721555.1. Classification (NCBI taxonomy): domain Bacteria; kingdom Bacillati; phylum Bacillota; class Bacilli; order Caryophanales; family Bacillaceae; genus Gottfriedia; species Gottfriedia sp. NPDC058432. The sequence continues at coordinate 4,944 of NZ_JBHXLC010000038.1, read as the reverse complement.
TCTTTACTCTCCGTACATTGCGCTAAAAAAGGGCATGTCGCACAAATCTTTTTAGGTGATTTGTATTCACGATAGCCTTCTTTCGTAGTTGTCGAATAAGTCAAAACTTCTCCTGCAGGACAAATATAACAATCATAGTGCTCATCATAAACATACTCGTGTTTTCGAAAAAAACCTTCTTTTGTTCGTGGTCGTGTGTATGGTAAAGCTGGTGTCATTTCGTTATCTATCAAGTATTTCGCAATAGCTGGTGTTTTGTATCCTGCGTCTGCCGCAACCGCAGTAGGCTTTCCGACTTTCTCGATCACTTCTTTTACTAATAGTTCTAACATTTGACTATCATGTACGTTCCCCGGAGTCACAATACTACCTAAGACAAAGCCGTTACGGTCTGAAGCTGCATGAAAAGAGTAGGCAAACTGTTTGGTCCGTTCATCTTTTACATAATAACCACTCTCTGGATCGGTTGTACTCTCTTTAATTTCTTTTTGTTCTTCTTTCTCAAACTTGTCCGGGGGAAACGGCTTTTTTCCATGGTCTTCACGATCTTCATTAATTTCTTGATTGAGTTGATCTTGATAAGCCCGAGTCTCTTTACGAACGACTTTCTTTTCAAATTTATGCTTATTCGCACTCGCTTTCACATGCGTAGAATCAATAAAAACGTGCTCTGAACTAATTAACTTTTTCTCGGCAGCTAATTTTAAAATACGATAGAAAATCTGTTCAAATAAATCGGAATCTTGGAATCGGCGTTCATAGTTTTTACTAAAGGTTGAAAAGTGAGGTACTTTATCATAAAAGCCATACCCTAAAAACCAACGATAAGCCATGTTTGTTTCCACTTCTTCAATCGTTTTACGCATGGAGCGAATACCAAATGTATATTGAATAAAGGTTAATTTAATTAAAATTACTGGATCAATGCTTGGACGCCCAACAGGAGAATACATGTCTTTCACCAAATCATAAATAAAAGAAAAATCAATTGATGCTTCTATTTTTCGTACTAAGTGATTCTCTGGTACAAGTTGGTCAAGTGCGATCATTTCTAATTGATCTCTTTGAATTGAATGATGTTTTGAAAGCATGTATCTCACCTCAAGAAATTTTATTAATTCTATTTTAAAACAAAAAAGACTGTAGGCAAACTCGATTTTCATCGAGTTTGTCTACAGTCTGAACCCCTCTTCGAATTAGAAGAGGGATTTTCATTACCCTTAAGGTTCCAATTTACTTCTCATAAAGAACAAAAAGAGATAAAATAAACCTATCTATATTGTATTTTTTGAAATTAATGGAGGTATTTTCTTTTGAGTAACGAAAATCAATCAATGTATGATTATATAGGGAAAGAAAAATTAGAGGAGCTTGTGGATACTTTTTATTCTTATGTTTCAAAACATGAGAGGCTTTCACCAATATTTCCTGGTGACTGGGAAGAAACAGCACGTAAACAAAAGCTATTTTTAACACAGTTTTTAGGGGGACCACAATATTATAGTATGGAACGTGGTCACCCAAGAATGCGCGCGCGTCATTTGCCATTTCCAATTACAATTGAATTAGCTCATGACTGGTTGGATTGCATGGGAAAAGCTATGGATGATGTCGATTTAGATGAAGAAATTAAAGAGCCATTATTACAACATTTAAGAAATGTTGCTTACCATATGGTAAACCAAGAATAATCTTTAGGGGATATATTATGAGCGAGAGGCCAATAATTTTATTTGATGGTGAATGTATTTTATGCAATGGAGCTGTTCAATTTATTATTAAACACGACCAAAAAGGTTATTTTCATTTTGCCGCTCTACAATCAACCTTTGGTGAAAAGCTTAAGAAGGATCACCCCGAACTTTGTTCAATTGATTCAATTATTCTTTTACAAAATGGAAAAATAAAAATTGAGTCTTCAGCTGCACTTTCTATTGCAAAAAATTTAGAAGGTTGGCCAAAATTTTGCTATGCCTTTATGATAATCCCAAAAACAATACGTGACTATTTATATAGACTGATCGCAAGAAATCGTTTTAAATTCTTTGGAAAAAATGAATCGTGTATGATCCCATCAAAAGAAATTAGGGATCGATTTTATTTATAATGAACAAAATTCTTTTCAATTGAAAGAACCACAAAGGTAAACAGATCCCCCTTGTGGTTCTTTTTAGTTTCCTTTTTTAATTGTTTGAATGACAGCAAGGTCCAGAATTAGCTTTTTATTAGAACTCTTGTTAAAGCGAGCCCAATAAATCCAACACCCATTCCGATTAGCCATCCTGAATGTGGTTCATGTAACAAACTTCCAATTCCACCGCCTAGAAACATACAGCCTACAAAAACGATTCCTCCAATACCAGCACCTCTATTACTCAAAATCTGACCATCCTCTCCAAATAAATATTTCCTATATATTTGTGATTAGATATCTTTTTGTATTTCTCTATTTCTATTTAGATTTCTCCCAAAAAATTCCAGTAATATTTACCAATTTACTAATTTATTAGAATTTTATTACTATTCAACAACAAATTTTATATAATAATATGAGACGTTAAGAATTTTTTTGAAATCATTTATACATTCTTAATAGCATTTTTTAACGTCAGACAATTTTGTTAAATCTTACCCGGAGCGTGATTAATTTGCAGAAGCACAGACGTAGAAACACACCAGCATTTACTGTTTTGGCATACTTTACATTAGTTGCAGGAGTATTTTTGTTTTGTATCGGACTTTACAATGCAGATATGGAATTAAACGAAAAAGGTTATTATATTGCAGTTATGCTGTTAGTAGCAGTAGGCTCAATTTTAACCCAAAAGGTTGTTCGTGATAATGCCGAAGATGATGATATTATCGCTGAGCAAGAAGTTCAATTAAAGATGAAGTTAGATAGTTCTACAAAGAAAGAAACTACTAATTTATAAAAACAAAAAGGGGATCACAAAAAGTATAGTTACTTTTTGTGATCCCCTTCCTTATGATGATAAAGTTTTTATTCCCAAACTCTTTTAAATTTAAAGAATTCTTGAATATAGCCATAAAGTGAAACTGGTGACATAATCATTTGATAGCATAATAAGAAGAATATAAATCCTATACGATTATTTCTTATTCTTAAATTTAAATTACGGAAAACATAGTTTTTCTGATAAAAATAAAGAATTGAATAACTAATAAATGTCAATGGGAGAACTAATAAAGTCATTGGACCAACAATAATATTGATACCAAAAAACGCTAATATCAATCCAGGAATCCAACAGACAGTGTAAATAAAATCTAAGTAAACCATCATGAGATTAATACCAGTTAAATACTTTGTATAAACTTGTGGTTGTTGCCACGGTTTTATTTCAATCAGTCCTTCAACCATACCTCTAGCCCATCTTGATCTTTGTTTAGCAAAATGACCAAATGTTGTAGGTGCATCGGTAAAGGCTACTGCTAATGGTTCAAAGTATACCTTCCATTGCTTCTGTAAAAGTCTCCATGTTAATACGATATCTTCTCCAATCGCATCTGGCCAACCTTTTACTTCCTTTACACAATCAGTTTTATATAAACTAAAAGCCCCTTGTGCAACAAGTGTTCCTTGATATAATCCCTGAAGTCTTTTTATGGAAGCAATACCTAAGAAGTAATCCCACTCTTGAATCTTAGTCCAAAATGTTTCGCGACTATTACGAACTAACATTGAGCCAGCTACAGCACAAACATCAGAAGGGCTACTTTTTATTCTTGAAACTAAGTATCTCACTGCAGAAGGATGAATTAATGTATCTGCATCTAGTGTAATGACATATGGTGTTTTTACATACTCCAAGCCTAAATTAAGTGCATGAAACTTACCGGGTTTTGATTGATGTAATAAAGTAATATTTGAATTCAACTCTTTTTTCGCTCTCATTACTTCACGATCTGTACCATCGGTTGAATTATTATTAATAACGATAACGTTTAATTCACCAGTATAATCCTGATCTGAAATATATTTTAACGTATTAAAAATAGCGCCTTCTTCATTATAAGCAGCCACTAATACAGTTACCGAATCAGTTGGAAATTCATTTTTAAAATTCGGTTGTTTATCCAGTAGTAAACTTATGACTAAAAAAGTGCTCATATAGCCCGGTATATAGGCAATACCACCTATTATGATGATTGCTACTGGCGTAGTAACAATGTCAGATAAATCGTTTACCCAAGGAATCGATAAATATATTGAAAAAAGTAACCAAGAAAATGAAATAAAATGGCTAAACCAAAATTTCTTATTTACTGTTAAATAATATCGGTTTCCTTTTTTTTGTATAGGAGACAAGTTTGCTTTCAGAAGTCTCCCCCCTTTTTATGAAATTAAATCGATTAAAAACATTATATCACCATAATTTAATTTAATATCCTAACAACTTCTGGTAAAAATGACTTAATTAAAGATTGTTTATAACACTTTCATTACTTAAATTTTTTACGAAAATCCTTCTCAGAATAAATATAAGAACTTGATCCATTAATATTAATTAATCCAGCATAATTAGTATTGGAAAAAAACATTCCACTTGCAATAAAACCACCCATTGAACTACCTAACAGAATTGTATTTTCTTTTTGTAAATTAAGCTGATCGATCAATTCATCTTCTTCATCAATCGTTTCAAATATCGTTTTCCAAAAGTATGTTTGAATAACCTTTTGATCGAAATGGTTATTAAGAGCTTGTCTCGAATCATGGTATTTAATTTCGGGAATAACAACTTTAAATCCTAATTCAGATAGCTGATTACCAAGTTGTATTTGTGAATCAATCGTTGAACCCCAACCATGAAACATCATGATTGTTTCTTTCCTACTATATTTAATTTGATTTATCTCAAAAAAATTAATCATTTTCCCCACTTAAATTTCTTTATTTTCTAAATAGTATTAAATTATTCC